>NZ_CP108081.1:11700000-12000000 GCF_036182465.1 Streptomyces sp. NBC_00258 | reverse complement strand
CGGGCCGGACGAGCTTCCGGTCTGGGTGCCCGGACGTCTTACAGTGCACAGTCCCGAGCAGGGCTGGGACGGCATGTCGGTACGCGGATACCGCTATGCCGGCTCCGATGTCGAAGTCCCGCCCATGCGGGATTACATGATCGTCGCCTACCGCCGCGGAACCACGGCCATGCGGCGTCGCTTCGACGGCCGCTGGTCGACCGAACACCTCTGCCCCGGCGATGTCTCACTGCTCACCCGCGCCGCCGAATCCCACTGGGTCTGGCCCGAGGGAATCGAGGTCGTGCACGTCTACCTCACCCAGGACGAACTCGCCGCGACCTGCCGCCAGATGTATGAACGCGACATCGCCGACATAGAACTCAACGACGTCCTCAAAGCCAACGACCCGGCGATCCACCGCACCGCCATGCACATCGCAGCCGAAGCCGCACACAGCGACGTGGGCAGTCCACTGCTGATCGAGTCACTGTCCTGCCAACTGTCCGTGCACATTCTGCGACGTCACGCCCAGGTGCAGTTCCGGGAGCACACCCCCAACGACACCCTCACCACACGGCAGATCGGCACCATCCAGGAGTTCATCCGATCACACATGCGCGAGAACATCTCCCTCGACGACCTCGCCGACTGTGTCGGCCTGAGCCGCTACCACTTCGCCAGGCGATTCCGGCAGACCATGGGGACCACGCCACACGAATTCGTCACCAATCAGCGTGTCTCCCGGGCCCAACTCATGCTCCAGCGGACAAGCAACCCGCTGCGGGAAATCGCCGCTCTGTGCGGGTTCTCTGACCAGAGCCACATGACACGCGTCTTCCAGCAAAGACTGGGGACGACACCGGGCAAGTTCAGGTCCGAAAGCTGATCGCCCCGGATCCGGCATACTGCCCACCCGCAGCCCAAATGCAACTCTGTGGGCAGGTCCTGAAACATGCGACGACGGCCGCAGAGGCTCCGCCCAAGCGATCGTGCTCCGGCCCGACGCGGAGCAGCGCCCCGACGAACTGTGCCAGTTCGTCAAAGACAGAGCGGCACCGTACAAATACCCGCGCGAGATTGTCTTCCTGGACGGGCTACTGAAAGGGGCAGCGGCAAGAATCCTCAAACGGGAGATCAACATCCCACGCTGACCGCACCGGCGTCGCATGCCGGTATCGCCTGGATTCGTGCGAGCCGCCTATGTACAACCACCTCATACATGATCACCTTGCTGGGGGCGCGCTCTCCAGCAGTCACAAGTCACTCAGAGACGCCTCTGGTGTCTGCCGAAGTCTCAAGAGGGGCGAGCGACGATGCCCGAGCTGAGGTGGCAGGCGAAGTCGTCGCGTCGGGGATCGCTCCGGTCTGTCGGCCAGCAGTCGCCCCGGCCGCCCAGTCACGGATAAGCCGGGTCGTGCGCTCGACCCGCTCCTCGTGCAGATAGTGGCCGGTGTGGGGCCAGTACTCGACGCGTGAGCCTGGCACTTGCGGCGTGCCGCGCTCCCACTCAGCGGCCTTCGTAAACGTCCACACCGTCAGTGAGGGCTGCCGGCGGAGGCGCAGGTATGTCTCACTGTGCGGGCGAGCGCCCACGGCGCCGGGGTCGGTGTACATACCCGCGTAGGCCTGAGCGACGACGTGGTCGGGTGTGCCGAGCATGGTGCGGATGTGCGCGGCACGCAGGCCGGTCGGGGCCTGCTCCGAGAAGGCGCTGGCCACGAAGGAAGCGGCGGCTCCGGCGCCATGCTTGCGGTACTCGGCGAGGCGGGCGGGGATCTCCGCGACCTCGGCATCGTGCGCGCCGTGGGCGGGATCGAGGGCGATGACCGACCGTACGGTGCTCGGGTGGCGGATGGCGAGCAGATTGACGACCTGGACGCCCATGGAGTGACCGACGGCGACGACCTGCCCGACGCCCAGAGAGGCGATGAGCGCGGCCAGGTCGTCCGCCATCTCCGTCGGTGTGTTGCCCTCGTCCGGCACCTCGGAGCGGCCGTGACCGCGCAGGTCGGGGACGAGTACGTGGAACCGGTCTGCCAGCGCCTCGGCATGCGGCGACCACTCCCGTCCGTCACCGCCCCAGCCATGTACCAGCAGCAGCGCGGGGGCATCGTCCGGGCCGAGACTTGTGCAGAAGAGGCGGATGCGTCCGAGGTCGAGGAGTGTCATGCGTGGCCATCCGGGGTCGTGCGGTACGTGACGTGCGTGAAGTCCGCGTGTATGCCCGCGCCGTCGAGATCCTGGACCCACAGCCCCAGCATCGCCCCGGTGAAGCCGAGGACCCGCAGCTGCCCGTCGTGGAACTCGTCAGCGTGCTCGTCCGACAGGACGGTGGCGTCGAGGTCGAGCCGCAGGGGCCTGGGGCCGCGCGAACCGATACCGCCGGTGTCGTACGCGAAGCGCAGGCGGGGTCCGTCGAGTTCGGCGCGCAGCACGACGGGGCGCCCGGGTTCGAGGGGGATCCTGGGCGGGTGGGCGGTGAGCCGTCCGGCCTCGCAGCTCTGTGCCCGCAGCACTGGGGAACCGTCGTCCTCGGCCGTGACGTACAGGTAGTGCCAGTTGCGGGTGTTGTAGTAGGCAGTGAGCCCTGCCATGTGGTCGGGGGTGCGGGGCGCGTAGACCAGTTCGGTCTCGAAGGAGCAGCGCTTTGCCGTCACCCGCCGGGCGACCAGGCTGGGCGTACGGCGGCCCACGGGCGACTGACCGCCTAGGATGCGGAGCCGCCCCGGCCTCGGCTCCACCCACTCCGGGTCAGCCGGACGGCGCAGGGTGGACCAGTCGGGGCCGAGCACCGGGCCGTCGAAACGGTCCGTGGCAGGCGGCTCGGGCACGGGGGCGGGCGGGAGGTCCGGCGCCGCGACAGTGACGGCGGGGACTCTGCCCGCGATACGCGGCCAGCCGTCTTCACTCCAGTCCACGGGCTGCAGGGCGGTTTCCCGGCCCAGCACACAGCGGCCGCGCTCGGTGTACGGGCGGGCGGTGAGGTGAGCCGCGTACCACTGGCCTGTCACCGTCTCGACGAGCGAGCAGTGACCGGCCTTCTGGAGCTCCAGGGCCGGGTCGTGCCGGGAGGTGAGCAACGGTCCGGCCGGGTCGGGCTCGTACGGGCCGAGCAGTTCGCGGGAACGGGCGACAGCCGCCCCGTGCTCGTAGCCGGTACCGCCCTCGGCGTGCACCAGGTAGTACCAACCGTTCCTGCGGTAGAGGTGCGGCCCCTCGGCGACACCGGCCGCGGTGCCCACGGTGATCGTCCGGGGCTCGCCGAGCAGCACGCGGGTCCTGCGGTCGTACTCCTGGATCTCTATCCCGGCGAACCCCTCCCGCTCCGGCCGCCAGTCGAAGCGCATGTTGACCAGCCAGCTGCGCCCGTCGCCCTTGTGGTCGTGGAACAGTGACACGTCGAACCCCCGGCCGTGCAGCGGCACCGGGTCCGACCACGGGCCCTCGACCGACGGCGCCGTGGTCACGTAGTTCGGGAGGTCCTTCCAGCCCTCGGCGTACGTGTCCACCACGGTGAAGACGAGGTGGAACAATCCGTCCGTGTGCGACAGACCGGGCGCCCAGATCCCGCCGGAGTCGGGAACACCGGTCAGGTCGAGCAGCCGCCTGCCGTCCAGGATCCCTCCCAGCGACCGCCAGTGCACCAGGTCCCGCGAGTGGTGGATCCGGACTCCCGGATACCACTCGAATGTGGACGTGGCGATGTAGAAGTCGTCGCCGACCCGAAGGATCGCCGGGTCGGGTTCGAACCCGCGAAGGACGGGGTTGTGGATCACTGAAGCTCCGCTGGCTGAGGGATCAGAGAGTGAACAGCAGGGTGCCGGAGCCCTGGAGCCGGTGAGCGGAGGCGGCGCGGACCGTCCCCGACGGCGTTGGTCTCACTTGAGGCTGCCCATGAGGATTCCGCTGCGCCAGTACCTCTGGAGGGCGAACATGAAGACCGCGAGCGGAACGATCGACAGCAGGGAACCGGTGAGGACGAGCGTGTTCATGTCGCGCGCGTTCTGGGCCTGTTGGAGCCAGGAGTAGAGACCCAGGGTCACAGGGAAGGTGCGCTCACCGTTGAGCATGAACAGAGGGAGGAAGAAGTTGTTCCAGATGTTGACGAAGTCGAGCATGAAGATGGTGATGCCGCCGGTCCGCATCAGCCGCAGCGCGACGGAGGCGAAGATCCGGAACTCGCCCGCGCCGTCGAGACGGGCCGCCTCCATGAGTTCCGCGGGCACGGAGCTGTCGGCGTACACCTTGCCGAGGTAGACCCCGAACGGGTTGATGAAGTACGGGATGAGCACCGACCAGATGGTGTTGGTGATGCCGAGTTCGGCGAAGACCAGATAGAGCGGAAAGGCCAGCAGGGTGCTCGGCAGCAGGGAGGCGCCGACGATGACGGCGAAGAGCACGCCGCGGCCGCGGAAGTCGAACTTCGACAGGCCGTATCCGGCGGCGAGCGAGACGAGGGTGGCGCCCGCCGCGCCGAGGGTGGAGTAGAGGACCGAATTGCCCACCCAGCGGACGAACACGCCGTCGTGGTACGTCCAGATGTTGTGCAGGTTGTCCCCGAGGTGGTTGGAGGAGAACCACAGGCCGAACGTGGAGTAGAGGTCGGTCTGGTTCTTGGTGGCGGAAACGATCAGGAACCAGGTCGGGGCGAGCGAGTACAGCAGGAAGACAATCAGCAGGCCGGTGGTGAGCGCCACCGCGCGGCGGGAGGGGCGCGCGCCGCCCCCGGCCGATTCCGTCGCCTTGGTGGCCCGCACGGCCCGGGTGGCGCTGCTCATGACATCTTCCTGTTCGTGACGCGGTAGAAGACGAAGGCGAGGATGCCCGTGACCACGGCCAGGACCAGGGATTCTGCGGCGGCGTACTGATAGTCGCCGACCTTGAAGGCCTTGTCGTAGATCTCCATCATCGGTGTGAAGTCGGTATTGATGGACTCCGGTGCGATCTGCCGCATGATCAGCGGCTCACCGAACAGCTGCAGCCGACCGATGAGCGAGAACATGCCGGTCAGGACCAGGATCCCGGTGATGTTGGGCACCTTGACCGACCAGGCGATCCGCCACTCACGGGCCCCGTCGAGCCGGGCGGCCTCGTACAGCTCACGGGGCAGCGCCTGCAGCGAGGCGGAGATCAGGATCATGTTGAAGCCGATGCCCTGCCAGGTGAGCAGATTACCCAGCGAGAGGTAGGTGTTGAGGCCGCCGAAGAACTCGATGTCCATGCCGGCGCGTTGCGTGAGGTCGAGCAGCGGGCTGCCCGTCGGGCTGTAGAGGAACAGCCACATCAGGGTGGAGACCACGGCGGGAACGACGTACGGGATGAGGAGCGCCGCACGGAAGAAGCGCACCGCCCGGGCGGCGACTCCGTCGAGCAGCAGGGCCAGCAGCAGGGAGATGCCCAGCATGACCGTGATCTGTGCCGTGCCGAAGAGGAGGGTGCGCCCCATGCTTGCCCAGAACGCCTCGTCGCCGAGGACCGACGCGAAGTTGGAGAAGCCGGTGTAGACGACCCGTGTCGGGCCGAAGCCGAGGCCGGTGCTCTTCTTCTCGTGCAGGCTCTGGCTGAAGGCGTAGCCGATCGGTACGACGTAGGTGGCCAGGAAGCCCAGCAGGAAGGGGAGCGTGAACAGCAGCCCCTTGTGGGCTCCCCGTCTCCCGGCCCGGCGGGGGGAGGGCCGCCGGGCCGGGGAGTCGGTCGCGACACGCGGTCGCGTGAGGGTGGACACGGATCTCTCCAGGTGAGGTGCGCCGGCTGCCGCCGGTGGTTCGGGACGGGGTCAGCTGCCTGCGACGGCCTTGATGCCCTTGCCGTTGAGGTCGTCGACGGTCCACTTCTGGAGGCTGGTCAGCATCTCCTTGACCGTCAGCTCCTTCTTCATGACCTTGCCCCACTGCTTCTGCATCTCGGAGTACATGGCGGCGTAGTTCGGGCCGTACTGCCACTGGTCACCGACCCGCGAGGCTGCGTCGGTGATCACCTTCTCGCCGTCGGACTTCCCGTTGAACATCCCGGTGGGGATGATCTTGTCGACGTACGGGGTGACGTCGGCGACCGCAGGGAAGAGGCCGGACTTGGAGGCGGGGTCGGTGAGCGTGGTCAGGGACTCCTTACTGCTGGACAACCAGGAGGCGAACTCGGCGGCGCGGTCCGGGTACTTGCAGCCCTTGAGTACGGCGGTGGTGTCGAAGTTGCTGGAGGTCTGCGGCTTGGCCGGGTCGAAGACCGGTGCATCCGCCAGCTGCCACTTGCCCTTGGACTTGGGGAAGTTGGTGTCGTAGATCGGCAGCTGCCAGGTCGAGGTGGTCATCGCGATGGTTGTTCCGAGGTCCCAGGTCTTGAAGACTCCCGGGTCGGCGTAGGAGGCGCTGGAGGCGAGGTCGTTGTCGACCAGCTGCTGCACGACCTCACCGGCCATGAGGGCCTCAGGGGAGGTGAAGTCGATGACCCAGTGGTCGCCGTCCACCTTGTACCACTGGGCGCCTGCCTGCCAGGACAGGTCGACCAGGGTGGACGGGTCCTCGCCGGCCATGTTGAAGATCTTGACCTTCTTGTTCTCCTTCTGCGCCTTCTTGCCTGCCGCGATTAGGTCGTCCCAGGTCTTCGGCTCCTTGATGCCGTACGTGTCGAACAGGTCCGCGCGGTAGGCGGTGAACAACGGTGAGGAACCCATGGGGATGCCGAAGGTGGTACCGCCGGGGCTGACCGCGTTCCAGGCCGCGGCCGTGTACTGGCTCTTGTAGGGCCCGGCGGTCTTGGTGATGTCGGTGAGCAGGCCGTCCGCGGCGAAGCTCGCCAGGTTCATACCGTCCATCTTGGACAGGCAGGGGGCGTTGCCTGCGGTCACCGCGGCCCTGAGCTTCTGGTAGACGGTCTCGCCCGCCGCGTTGACGAACTTGACCTGGGTCTCGGGGTGCTCCTTGTTCCACACCTTGGTCTGGGCCTCGATGCCGTCGGTCCAGCTCCAGAACTCCAGGGTGGCCTTGCCCTTGGTGCTCGGGGATGCGGAGGCGTCGGTGCCTCCGCTTCCGGAGCAGGCGGCCAGCAGCAGGGAGAGGGACGCAGCTGCGACGACGGGAACTGCGGCTCTCTTACGGAACTCGGACATCGGTCCTCCACGGTGACAACGGGACGACGCGGGCGGTGTGGGGAAACCGGCGCGGTCAGCGGCAGGGCAGGAAAGGGAGGCGGTTACAACTCCCGGAGACAGACGGGCAGTAACCGTTTGCCGTGGACCGTAGGCAGGGAACGGGCGACACCACAAGAGGGAGGCACTGGATTGTTTCGGCAAAAACTCCAGAATGTTACCTTGACGATGCCCCTGAGCTGCATATTTCAACGCGCTCGCCCGCTGGGGCACTTGAAGATCAGGAAGAGGGAGTCACTGGCGAGACATTGACCTGCGTCACTTCGACTGCCTAGCGTGGAATACGTTTACTGAACTCTCCTCCGTTCCTTCCGCGCCGAAGCAGGAGCCCCATGTCCACGCCGCCGCATCTGCCCGCCGCCCTGTTCGCGATGAACCCGGTGCACGTTCCCGAGCTGTTCCCGCCGCACGTGATGACGCGACTGCGGGAGCTGGTGCGGATCGATCCCGCTCTCGTAGTGCGGGACTTCACCGATCCGACGGCGGCCCGGGCGCTGGCGGAGGCCGAGGTGCTGATCACGGGCTGGGGCTGTCCGCATATCGGCGCCGAGGTGCTGGACGCCGCCCCGCGGCTTCGCACTGTCCTGCACGCGGCGGGCAGCGTGCGCAGCCTGGTCGGTGAGGCGTTCTGGGAACGTGGGCTGGCCGTCTCCAGCGCCGTCCAGGCCAACGCCGTCCCGGTCGCCGAGTACACGCTCGCCGCGATCCTGTTCGCCGGCAAGGACGCCTTCGGCTTGCGGGAGCGTTTCCGGGCCGAGCACGTCTACCCGGCCACCGGCGAGTACGCGGCGATCGGCAACCTCGGACGACGGGTCGGGCTCATCGGCGCCTCCCGCGTCGGCCGCCGGGTGCTCGAACTGCTGCGCCCCTTCGACCTCTCGGTCGCCCTGTACGACCCGTACCTGGACGACGCCGAGGCCACGGCGCTCGGCGCCGTACCGCTACCGCTGGACGAGCTGCTGCGTACCAGCGACATCGTCAGCGTGCACGCGCCCCAGATCCCGGAGACACACCGGATGCTCAACCGGGAGCGCCTGGCGCTGATCCCCGACGGCGGCGTACTGATCAACACCTCACGGGGCGCCCTCGTCGACCCCGAGGCCCTCACCGACGAACTGGTCGGCGGCCGCATCAGCGCGGTGCTCGACGTCACCGAACCGGAGCCGCTGCACGCCGACTCCCCGCTGTACCGACTGCCCAACGTCTTCCTCACCCCGCACATCGCCGGCTCGCTCGGAAACGAGCTGGCACGCCTCGGCGGCACCGTCGTGGAGGAACTGGAACGCCTCGCTGCAGGCCTCCAGCCCGCCCACGGGGTCCGCCGCTCCGCGCTCGCCACCAGCGCCTGAACTTCTCCGTCCCGGGCCGCCGCCCCGGCATCCGGTGGATGGAATCGCGCCCTGAGCCGCACCTGAAAGGACCACCGCCCATGTCCGAAGCCCTCCAGCGCAGATCCCTCCTCAAGCTGGCCGCCGGTACCGCCGGCGTCGTCACCGCCGGCCACGTGTGGCAGGCCGACCCCGCTCATGCGGTGCCGTCCCCGGCCTCCGCGGAGGCCAAGGCGGGCGCGCTCGACACGCTCGTCTTCGGCGACAGCGCGTCCGAGACGGCGCACGACCTGACCACCACGTACTCCGACGTCGTCACCGGCGGCCTCGGACAGCCGAGCCGGGCCCTCAACCCGAAGGACACCGCGGACTTCTGGGGCGGCACCCTGGCCGCGACCATGGCCTGCCGTCCCAAGGGCACCACCTATGTGACGATCAAGCTCTGGGGCTCGGACGCCGGCGAGGACCTGGGCCGTCTGCAGCTGTTCGCCGGGGGCAAGCAGGTGGGTCACTATCACCTGGGAGCCGTCGACCCGCTCGACATCGCCGGTGAGGACCCGCGCACCCCGGAACGGTTCTACTTCCACACCCTCCCGCTACCCGCCGAACTCACCGAGGCCAAGCACTCCATCAGCCTGGAGATCCGTGCCATGGGCCGGGTCGCCGGATACGCGCTCTCCGCCGCCGACTACTACAAGCCCATGGAGCGCCCCAGCCGTGGCGTCTACCGCCTCTACACCCACCACGAGCCGTACTTCCGGCTCACCGGCACCGACGTCACCGGCTCCTTCCCCTCCCCCGGTCTGCGTCCCTCACCGGGCAACGAGGTCGTCGACACGATCAACGCCCGGGTAACGGCCCAGGCCGCCGCCGAGGCATCGCGCACCTCGCCCCAGCTGGACCTGTGGTATCTGGAGTTCCTGGCCCGCGCCTACGCGATGCCGTCCACCGGCGCATACCGCAACAGCGCCGTGCCCCTGCAGATCACCAGCAGCCTGGACGCCGTGTACTGGAACCACCTCACGAACCAGAAGATGATCACGGACTCCAGCCAGCAGTGGATGGGGCTGGGCCGGATCGGTCTCGTCCTGCTCCAGCTCGGTGACGCGCTGAAGCCGCTGCTGGACGGGCCGGTCATCGGCTCCCCGGGCACCATCTCCAACGCCGGTTTCGAGTTCGGCGGCTCCCTCCCCACCGGCTGGCGCTCCGCGACCTGGGCGGGCCAGGGCACCGTCACCCGGGACACCACCGTCGCGCGCGGCGGCGCCGCCTCGGCGAAGGTGACCATCCCGTCGTCGGGCACGGTCGGCCTCGCCCACAACGCGAAAATCCCGGTGGAACAGGGCACGTACACCTACGGCGCATGGATCAGGACCGACGGCGTGGGCGCCAACGGCGCCTACCTCGACGTGCTCTTCTTCAACGCCTCCGGCGCCCTGGTCGGCGGCGACAACAAGTTCTACGCCTCCGCGGGCACCCACGACTGGGAACACGTCACCGCCACTCTCACCACGCCCGGCACCGCCACCCAGATCGAGCTGCACCTACGCCTGGCCACCGCAGGCACCGCCTGGTTCGACGACCTGACGCTCACGCCGCCCGCCACGGCGACCGCCAAGCCCGTGATCCGCCGCGACGCGTGGGCGAAGATGCTGCTGGCCAGCCGCGAGTACTGGCGGCAGAACTTCCCGCAGTACACCAACCAGGCCATCATCTGCGCCCTCGGCCTCTACCTCGCCGACCGGGGCCTGAGCTTCCTCGGCTCCGCGGACGCCTGGGGCGAGGCCAAGGCCCGCGACTACCTCTACCAGTCCGTGGGCCTGTCCCCCTGGCTCGGCCCGGAGCGCGCCGACGGCACCCCGACCAAGCCCCTCGGCGGCTCGTACTACCAGGTCAGCAAGACCGGTATCTCGAAGGAACTCGGCTACGCCGGGAATTACGGAGACCTCCAGGACTGGCTCTCCCTCGTCTACGACGCGGTCATCGGCGTCGGCGGCGTCGAGGACAACAGGCTGCGCGACCATCTCGTCAGGATGACCAAGGCCCGCATGGTCTTCCGCCACCTGGCGCTGGACGCCGACGGCTACCGGACGATGCGTATCGAGGCCGTGGTCGGCTGGCGCGACGCCGAGTATCCGGGGAAGGTCTCCTACGACGAGGGCAACAAGTGGGACGGCCACCCGTTGCGGCTCGCCGCGCTTCTGAAGGACCCGGACCTCACGGCGTACGCGAAGCAGTCCATCGCCGACAAGCAGGTCTTCGAGGTGCTCCAGGAGGCATACGACCTGGGCGCCTCCGCACGGACCAACCTCAACCTGCTGTCCACCGCCGACGACTACGCGTACATCAGCGGCGCAACCGGCAGCGCGGCCCCGCTCCCCATGGGCCCGGGGCGGCCCGACTTCGTCTTCAGCGACGAGGAGAACGGCCTGGTCGCGGTCAAGCACGGCGACGAGATCCTCTACGCCTCGCTGTACTGGCGGGCACGCTGGGGCGTCAACCGCCTCGCCCGCGTGCACCACATCACGGCCGAGGGCATCGAACGCTCGGCGACCGTGTGGCAGGACGTCAAGTACGTCCCCGACGGCCGGGCCCACACCGAGCCCGACTGGGTCAACTTCGAGTTCGCCGTGGGCGACCTGACCATCCCCGACGGCGGCTTCCCGCCCCCCGGCGGCACACTGCACCAGGCGTTCGCCGGCCAGGTGCTGCCGCTGGCCAAGGCACCCGACGACGTGCCGGACGCCCCGCTTGGGAAGGAGACCCCGTTCGCCGGTCGCGCCTCCTTCTACCGCTGTGTGTACGGCCCGTACCTGATCGCCATGAACACCACCGCGAACCGCAGCTACACCTTCTCCACGGAGGGCTTCGGGGCGTCCGTGGACCTGGTCAGCGGCGCCAGGGTGGGTGGCAGCGCCAAGCTGCACGTGAAGCCGGGCACGACGGTGGTGCTGCGCAGGCGCTGACCGTTGCTCGGGCCGGCGCGTGTTGCGCGTCGGCCGTTGCCCTTGATGTCGGGCTGCTGAACCTGGAGATCGTCCTGCAGCCCGACCCCGTTATTGCTTACCGCCCGTGTCCCGACGTGGATGCCGCATGCCGCGGTCCGCTCCTACGGCCTGTCGCAGCATCAGGCTCACGCCCGGCCCGCGCACCAGGACACGGTCTGGCCGGTTTCGGCCCCTTCATGGCCGACACCGGACCGGGCCCCTGGCCTGTCGACGGGCCCGGAACACGATCCGGCCGGCTCGGCGTCCGTATCCGGCGCCGGGCCATCCGCCCATGACCGGCTCCCGGCCGCCCTGGCTCAGGTCGGCGCGGCGAAGTCCGCGTCGAACGCGAGCAGTACCGCCGACCGCTCGGCCGGCAGACCCACCCGCAGGAGGCGGCCCTGTCCGTCCCACTCGTACGTCGGCTGCGGACCGGCCGCGAACAGCACCTGCGGCCCGTCGTCTCCGGTCACCCAGAACAGCGAGACAGCAACCGTCTCCGGTGCGCCGTCGCGCCGCCACAGGGCCAGCAGAGTCGTGCCGTTCTCGGCGTTCAGCGCCAGTGCGAGCCAGCCGTCGCGCCAGCCAGGGAGCCCCAGCGGCCAGCGGGGCAGGGCGCCCGGCAGCAGGTGGCGGAAGGACTTGTAGGTGTCCACGGCCCGGCGCACCAGCGCCCCCTGCTCCTCGGTCAGCAGGTCGGGGCGTCCGCTGAGGTGGACGCGGCCGAGCATCGCCGAAACCATCACCATGCCGAGCTCGGCCTCACCGTGCTCCGGCAGCGGATAGGCCCAGACAGCACCCTGCTCCGGAGTAACCGCGGTGGGCGCCGCGGCCGCGATGGCGGGAAGCAGGCGGAAGTCCTGCTGGTCGGTGACGGAGTGGATCGGCAGACGGGAGAGAATCGCGTGATCGGTACGGCTGCCGCCAGCTGCGCAGCTCTCCAGGACCAGGGCCGGGTGCCGGTCGAGGACCCCGTCCAGCCAGTCGAGGTATGCCCGGTTGTGGCCAAGGAGGCCGTCTCCTGGGCCATCGCCCGGACCGGGTGAGTCGGTGCCGGGGCCGATGTCTATGTTGTAGTCGAGTTTCAGGTAGCCGACGCCGTACTCGCGCACCAGCCGGTCCACCACCGTGTCGAGGTGGGCGCGGGCAGCCGGATGGCGCAGGTCCAGCTGATGGCGGCCCCATTCCGCCAGCCGTACGCCATCCCGGCGGAAGAACGCCTCGTCGGGGAGGGCGGCGGCAAGCGGGCTGCGTACGCCGACGACCTCCGGCTCGAGCCAGAGCCCGGGGACCATGCCCGCCGCGCGGATGTGGTCGAGCACCTCGCTCAGTCCGCCGGGAAAGCGCGCGGCCGACTCCTCCCACTCCCCCACTGCGTCCCACCAGCCGGGCACCCCGCCGGGGCCGACGGTGCCGGGCGGCTCGTCGTCGTACCAGCCTGCGTCGATGCAGAAGTATTCGGCGCCCGCCGCTGCCGCCGCGTCCACCAGTGGTAGCAGGGCTTTGGTGCTGGGCTCGCCCATCAGGCTGTTCATGAAGTCGTTGAAGACGACCGGCAAACCCTGGTGGTCGGGGTGCGGCCGCCGGGTGGCGCGGCGGTGACGGGTCATCGCGGCGAGTGCGGCCTCGAACCCGCCCGACGGCACGAACGCCGTGGCGACCGGGACGCTGCGGAACGACTCTCCGGGGGCGAGGCGGCGACGCCACTGGTGCTCGCGATCGGTGGGGCCCGACAGGGTGAGGTACACGTCGCCGAAGCGGTCGGCTATCTCGGCGTGCCAGGAGCCGTTGTGCTCGATCTGCCACATCAGGGCGCGGCCCGTCGTAGTCTCCTCCAGACATCCCGAGGGCAGAGACTCGGAAGAGGACCAGGATCCGGTGCTGGTGAGGGCGATCCGGTTCTTGGAACCGGTCTGGCCGAACGGGACCATGCCCACGTCGTAGAGGCCTCGTTCGGCCAGGGTGGCCCGGGACCAGCGGAACTCGCCGCTCCAAGGGTTGGCCGCCAGCCACAGGGCCATGCCGTCCTCCCAGTGTTGGCCGTCGCCGAGATGGCGCGCGAGGTTGGAAAGGGCGAAGGAGGAGATGTACTCCAGGGTGAGGGGGCGGTCACCGGTGTTCTCCACGTACGCCTCGGTACCCAGGACCGGCAGCCCCTCGCGCAATGTGCACACGGCTGTGACGTGCAGGCCGGTGGTCTCGTCGGCCATGTGTACCCGCAGGGTACGCAGGCCTGTTCCGCTCCCCCGCTCATGGTCCTCCGTGTGACCGGTGTAGCGCAGCGCACGCGCGGCGGCGCCGTCCACGTGGCGCTTGCCCGAGGTGCCGAGCCGTCCGCTGCCCGCGGTCTGGACCTCGACCAGAGGCAGAGCACGGTGTGCGAGCCGGACGCACAGTTCCGGTTCGCGCGCGGGGTCGGGCAGTGCGGCGGCCTCGCCCACGGCCAGCAGTCTCACAGGCCCTGCGGGGTCGTGCGAAAGGAGCAGGGACAGGTCGTCGGTGCCCCAGCGCAGGTAGGTGACGGACATGCGGCGCACTCCCGGGACCCACTGGATAGAAAACGATTACTGATCCAGGACCCTAATTCCCGCCCACTCCCCCGGCAAGAGAGGGTCGATGCAGTAACGTCGGACCGTGACGGTCAACGGAAACGGTCCTCGAACAAACGCCGAACCCAAACGGGCCAGTCGCCGACGGGGTACCACCGACGGCGGCGACCGGCCCAGTACCATTCGTGATGTCGCCGCCAAGGCCGGCGTCTCCGTGGCAACCGTTTCCCGCACTCTCGCCGGCAACTACCCGGTCTCCGCCACCACCCGCACCCGGGTCATGGCGGCCGTGGAGTCACTGCACTATGTGGTGAACGTGCATGCCAAGGCCCTGTCCGGCCGAGTGGCGGGCCCCATCGCGCTGGTCATCCAGGACATCACCGGGCCGTCGCTGGCCCATGTCGCCGCCGGGGTGGAGCAGGAGGCCGCGGACCGGGGCAGGCTGAGCCTGGTCTGCGCCACTCGCGGCGACCCGGGCCGCGAGGGCGACTTGGTGCAACTGATGCGCGAACAGCACGCGGGCGCGGTCGTCCTGGTCGGCGGAGCGGTGCAGGACGACGCGTATCACGAGCGCATGGCCGAGTACGCAAGAGCACTGGACGCCGCGGGCTCCCGGCTGGTGCTGGTCGGCCGTCCGCCGTTGCCCGACGGCATTCCGGTGACCGTGGTCGAGTACGACAACCGCGGGGGCGCTTTCCAGGCCGCCGACCACCTGCTCACCGCCGGGCACCGACGCGCCCTCTTCCTGGGCGGCACCCCTCTGCTGAGCACAGCCGAGCAACGCCGGGCAGGCTATCTGCACGCGCTTCGCGCCCACGGCGTGCCCTACGCCGAGGAACTCGACATGCCCGGCCCGTACACCCGTGTCTCTGGCTACCAGCGCACCCGGGAGGCACTAAAAGCCGGCCTGGACTTCACAGCGGTCTTCGCGGGCACCGACATCGTGGCGACCGGCGCGCTCGCCGCCCTGCACGAGGCCGGTCTCGACGTCCCCCGCGACATCTCGCTCGTGGGCTTCGACGACGTCCCCTTCGCCGCCGACCTCAGCCCAGCCCTCACCACAGTCCGCGTTCCCTACGAGGAGTTGGGCCGCACCGCGGTCCGACTGGCATTGGAAGGAGAGGAACGCCCGGCGGCCGACGACCACGTGGTACTGAGCACCCAACTGGTGATCAGGCAGTCCGTTCGGACGCTGCGGTGACGGAGTACGAGGAGTCCGCTCTGCACTGACACGATCGTCAGTGGTGACTCCGGCGAACGCGGGAAAGTTCTGCCGGAAATTGTGCCAGCCGGTGACACCCGGGCCCAACCGTCCAGCAGCAGAAGCTGGGAGCCTCCCCGGCCTCCTGATGCCGGGGACGCCATCGGTGGTCGCCAGCTCGTGACGGGCGCGGTGGTACATGAGTCCGCCATGGGCGGAGACCGCAGGAAGGATCACGAGTAGCGGGGTGGAAACGGTTGCCTGACGGCGAGGGCCTGGCACGCACGGCCGTGGACTCCGGCTCTCCCGCTCAGGACAGAAATCGGTCGCTCTCGCCCCTGACAGACCCGCCGCAGCGGCCCCACCCTCGCCGCGCACGTCCTGGGGGCTGGGACTGGTAGGCGCGCATGTTGAGGTGTCGCGTATTCCTGATGGTGCGCGATAGCGGTGTCACCATGTGTGGTCGCCGGGGCATATCGACTCCAGGTGCCGCCGCGCGGTCGCGGACGATCGCCAGGACGCAGAGGCCGGCAGCCCAATCCCAGCAACGCCGCCCCGCAGTTGGGGACAGAATGTCCCGAGCCCAACTAACCAAATGGAGAGCCGACATGACCGTCACACAGGCCGATATCGACACCCTCACCGCCATCCACCCGCAGCTGAACGAGAACGGGTACGGCTCCAGCAACTTGCCCTCGGACACCCGTTCGATGACGCCTGTCCGTCTCGACGAGGTTCAGGCCGCCTACGCCTGGATCGCCGAGCAGACATGGCTAAGGCGCCGGGGAAGAACTCCTCGTACGGCCTCAAGCATGTGATGGAGGAAGCGACCCGCACGTACGTCACGAACGGAGCATTCATCGCGGCGGCACTCCTGCATGCCCCGGCCGGCCTGAAGGTCAAGCTGGACGACCTGAACCCGGCGATCGGGATCAAGACGCAGGGGTAACCCGGCGGCGCCGTCAGACCCGCCACGTCACCGCCCTCACGGGCAAGATCACCCCGTGGCGGGTTTCTGGCGTATCTGGGGCATACCCCTTGATCCCCGTGGGTTCAAGGAAATCGAAGGTCCTTCAGCCTGAACCCGCAGGTCCACCGATCTGCTTCAGGTCGGTAGATCCGTGGGTTCGGTTGGAACGCGAGGGTGCTGTGCAAGGCGAAGAGCTTCGGCCGTGACCTCTGCATCGACCTGTGCCAGTGTTCTGTAGCCGTACTCGAGGACGTCGTAGTCGTCGTCCAGGTTGGCGAGTCGCTCGGCCAGAGCTGCCCGAAGCGCTGGTGGATCCGGAAGGCCAGCTCGCGTGGTGTCAGTTCGCCGGCCAGCATCCGGGCGGCAAGTGCTCGCGCGGCGGCTTCCTGTCCGGCAACGCTGCCCGCTGGGTGGAAGGTGAGGCCCAGTTCGTCGAGTGCCGGGGGAAGGAGGTCGGGGACGTCGTAGTCCGCCTCCGCGCGTGTGCACGCGGCCAGGATCCGTAGGGCAGGACTGTCGAGGCCGGCAACGAGTGCATCACAGGCAGCGGTGACGACGTCGGTTGCGCGGATCTCGCCCATGCTCCAGAGGACGGCATGGTCCTGTAGAGCGGTTGCAGCTGCTTCGGTCGAGGTCACTCGCTCATGATTGCCTTCATCGTGCGTCCGGTCGAGCAGGTTTCATCGAAGCTGCTGTTCAGCGGCCTGTTCCAACAGCGCCCGCGCGGAGTCCGTGTAGCGAATCGCGGTCTTCGCATCGAGTCCGAAGACCTCGGCGAGGTGGAGGGGGGCGGGGCCATGGGAGAGGGCTTCTTCGAGCTGCCGGTCGACGCGGAGCTGTTCCAGAGTGGCGGCCTGGCCGCGAAGCGGTGTGGTCAGGGAGACCGCGCTGACCGGACCGGTGCCCAAGGCGGTGAACTTGTTGATCAGCAGGTGCGGGTTAGCGGTGTCGGGCCAGCGGCAGCGTCGGTGGTCCAGCCACTCGCGGGCGACGTGCAGTGTCAGCGCGTCCAGAGGCCGCACCCGGCCGTCGATCACGAGCTTGCGATTGCCGATGTCGAGGTCGTCGAGTTGAAGGCGCCGGATCGCACCGGATCGCGCGGCGTGCACCGCGGCGAGCGCGAGGACCAGCCGGTCCGCCGGCTTGGCGACCGCGGCAACGGAGTTGTTGACGTGCTCGGGCTCCAAGGGTTGGAGGATGCCGTACTCGTGCTGGCCAACGCGGATGCGGCTGGTCGGATTCTTGAAGATGGTGCCGCTCTTCTTCGCTCGCCGAACAGCGAACGCAGCACGATGAGCCTGTGCCGTCGCTGGCTGCCGTGGAGAGCATCGAGCTGGGTGAGGACGTCGTCGCGCGTCACCTCGCGCAGATGGCCGTAGCGGACAGACCACTCCAGCAGGACGGGACGGATCCGGTTGAGGTAGCCCCAGACCGTGGCCTCGTCGCGAGGCTGGGACCTGGGGCCACCGTCGTGCAGGAGGCGGGCCCAATGCTCCACGTCGCGGCGGATTCCGGAGGCGATGCCTTCGAGCTTGCGCTCCAGCCACTGTTCGAACGACGGCGTCCGGTCGTCTTGGAAGACGCCGATGTCGGCGAGTACTTCCACTGTGCGTTGGACGCTGAGCCCGCGGGATCGCAGGGCCGGGAAGATCTCGGAGTGCCGCACGACTTCGCCGCTGACATGGCCGGACAGCACGATGACCAGGGCTCGGCCAACGTCGAGGCGGACACCGCGAGGCCAGCCATGCGCTTCGCCGAGACGATGTGCGGTATGCCGGGCCCAGGCCAGCCAGGGGTTGTCGAGCCGGGCATGTTCCTGGCGATTGAACCGGGTGAAATCTCGGCGGGCCTCGAACAGCGGCGGCTGGAGCCAGCCGGAGACCGGCTGGTGGGCGGGGGCCGGGTCGGGGTGGCGCGGGCGACCCCGACGTCGTCCCTGCTTACCTCTGGGAGGGCCGGGCTGACGCGGACGATGGAGGTTGATGAAAAACAGTTGATGATGCTGCACCTTCTCCAAGTAGGGCTCCAAGACGGTGACTTGCCCCCTGGCGTCCTGACTCGCCTGATGCCAGCACAGACGGCAGTAGCCCTTCTTCAACCGCACTGTTCGCCGACAGCCCCTGCACTCGGCAGGCTCCTCGTTGCGGCGGAAACTCTCGCATGCGCCGCAGGCGCGGCCGGGCAGCACGCCCCAGCCGAAGCAGGTCGGGCAACTGGCTGGCGGTTTGCACTTGCCCGCCGGCAGAACGTAGGCCATCACATCGGCGGCAGAGACCGGCCGTCACGGCGACGCGGAACCACCACCGGGGCCGGGCCAGCCGCAACGGCGGCCTGCAGGCCGGTCTCCTCGCCGAGGCGCCGGACTTTCTCCGGCTCGGGGATCAGCAGATCGCTGATCTCGCAGCCGAGGGCGACGCAGATGACGTCCAGGTCCTCCAGCTTGAGTGAGACGGGCTGGCCGGACCACAGTCCGGACATCTTCCCGGCCGAGATCACCAGGCCGTGCTCTGCAAGGCTCCGCTGGAGCTCGGAGGCTTTCCAGACGCCCTTGTTCGCGGCGGTCAGCCGTAGGTTCCACCTCATCGGACCAGTCCTTCCAGCCGCTTCGCGGCCCGTTCCGTCCCGGCGACCCAGGCATCTTCAACCCGGGTCTGCTGGACGTGGATGTATCGCATGGTCGTGGCAATCCAGGAGTGCCCCAAAACCTCCTGGATTGCGAGCAAGTCAAGCCCGTTCCCGTAGAGTTGGGACGCGCAGAAGTGCCGAAGGACGTGCGGAGTCAGCGTCTCGCCCCACCCCGGCAGGTGCGCTTTGGCCGCGTCCTTGAGCCCGCTTCGCAGGGCGTCGTCGCCAACCCGGCGGGAGAAGCCATCGGTGCTCTTACGCTCGGAGGGAAACAGCGGGGCACCAGGGCGTGTGTGATCGTCGTCGAACTGGCCCCAGACGTCCTCGATGAACCATCGAAGCGTCCGATCAGCGCCGTTGATCAGCGGCACCATCCGCTCACGTGGCCCCGATCCACGGGTCCCCTTGCCGTGGCGAACGTGGAGCTTGCCGAAGCGGCCCAGGTCCCACTTGATGTCGGCCAGGTCGAGCTTGCATGCCTCGCTCACCCGCAGGCCGACCTGGGACATCAGCTTCGAGGCGGTGTAGTTCCTGGCCGTAGGGGCGAACTTGCGGCACGTCGCCAGCTCGCCGCCCCAGCCCGTGAACAGCGTCCCGACCTCCGGCTCGCTCGGCGGGATCCGCAGCTGGGCGTCCTTGACCCCACGCGGCCGGTTCATCTCGTCGATCGGGCACTCAACGACCCGGCCGGTCATCCGGTGGAGCTCTACCTTGTGCCGCAGCTCCAGGAACACGAAGTACGTCGTCAGCGCCTGCGACCGGGCCAGCCGGGTACCGCTCGGCGAGTTCCGCAGCACCTTCCCGAAGTACGCGTCAGCGTCAGCGGGCTCCATGTCCCACAGGGGCCGGCCGAACCAAAACCTGATCTGGTCCAGATGCCCGACGTCCCCACGGATCGTGCCGTCCGCCAGGCCAGCCGAGGCCCGCGCGAGGACGAACCCGGACAGCACGTCCGTCTCGAACCGCTCCAGCTCCTCCGCCGACGCAGGGGCACAGTGCTCACGCAGGTCCCGTACGACTGCCAGCGCCGCCAACCCGAGCCTCCTCGCCTTCGGCCCGACTGCGGATCAGTCGGACGAGGTGAGAACGCTTCAAGAATCCCGAAGTTGCGTCACAAGGCCACAGAGCACCCGAAGGAGGAAGAGCCCCCTGGCCACGTTGCCAGGGACTCATCGAGGCTCAGGGGAACTCACGGGATGTCGCACACATCACTCTCCGCTCGTCGCATCCGACGCGAGAATCTCGCATCGGATGCGGGTGTGGACTGGTGGGCTCGCATGTTGCGGTGTCGCGTATTCCTTGGCGCCGAGAGCTCGGTCTCACATTGAGTAACGCGAGACCGAGCTGCGGGCGGCACCCCTATCGCGTCCCCCAGCGGGGTCAGCCGCCCGTCCCTCGACAGCATCCGGATCACGTCGTACGCGCGGACGGCGCCGGTGTGGATGGAGCCGATGATCCGCAGGATGTGCTCCCACTGCCGCTCGATGCGGGCGAGGTCGACCCGACCACGGCCGGCGTCGGTGAAGGCCCCGTAGTCGGCGGTGCGGTCGATGCGCCACATCTTCTGGTCCGGCAGGTCGGCGAGCTGCGGCGCGTACGCGAACCCGGCCAGGGTGAGGAGTCCGACGACGATGTCGCTGTACGAGGCGGTGTCCGTGACGATCGTCTCCGGGTGCTTGCCGCCGTCCCGGTCGTAGAGGACGTCCAGCACGTACAGGGGGTCGCGCGGGGTGCCGGCCACCACCTTCCCGCCCAGTCCCGCCGCCTGGTCGTTTACTGGCGCAGGCCACTTATTCCTGCGGTGCCGTATTCCTCTCCATCTGAAGGTCCGCAGCGCGGGCGGCGAGGTAGCTGGCCCAGGAGGTCTTGGCGAACCCTGCCCAGCGGACTGCGGTGTTGGGGTGGAGGCCGAGGATGCTCGCGAGGACTGGTGCGGGCAGGTCACCGAAGAGCGCGACCAGGGCCGCGCTTCGGGCCGGCCTGGTGTCGATGCCGTGCGCGAGGAGTTTCGAACTGAGGCCGGTCTGAGAGGTGGGGCGGCCGGGGACGAGGCCGGGGAAGAGCCATGGCTCGCCCCGGGTGGTGCGGGTGAGCGCGGCCCGGGTGTGGGGTGCTTCCGCCAGCTGGTGGAGAATTCTGGCGAGTCGGGGCGGCAGCAGAACCGGGTGCCGGTCGACGGTGAGGTAGCTATTGCCGTCGCGGCTGGTGAGCTGGGTCGCGGTGAGGTGCCGGACGTGGGACGCGTGCAGGCCGAACAGAAGGATCAGTGCGCCTGCGGCCCGCGTATCCAGAGCCATCGTGGAGTCGGTCAAGCACCGTTTCAGCAGCTGCCAGCGACCGTCTTCGTCCATCAGCCGACTGGGCTGCTGACGCGGAATGGAAGGGACCGTGAGTTTGCCGGTGAGGCCGCGGCCAGCGGTCCAGGACAGGAAGTATCGGATCGCGTAGGTGCGTGTGTTGCCTGCGTCCAGCCAGCGGTCGAGGTGGTCATGCCGAAGTCCGCCCAGGTCAAGGCCATGCTCGTCTAGCCAGGCGAGGAACTCCAGGGCCACTAGGACCCGGGTTCGGAGGAAGGAGCCCGGCTCCGCCGGGCGGCGGCGCTGGGCGGCGCGTCGTCGAGCTCGTCGCAGCAGGTGCCAGTGCGCGTAGGGGCGGACCAGCTGGATGTGGCCGGCGGGGCGGTCGGCGAGGACCGTGTCCAGCCAGGCGGGGATGCGGTCGAGTTCCTCGTCTCGCTCTGGGAGGGCGCCGAGGTGCACGAGGGTGTGGCGGACGTAGTGCAGGTGTCGGCTGAGAGGGAGCTGATCGAGCCGTTGGTGGGTGATCGGTTCTCCGGAGGCGGCCAGGGTGGCGAAGAGGGCGGCGTTCGGGCTGTGCTTGAGCCAGTGCAGGATGCCGCGGGGACGCTCGGCCAGGGCGAGCGTGTCTCGCAGCGACTGTAGAGGTGCTGGGATGTTCCCGGCGGGGCCTGCCAGCAGTTGCTGAAGGCGGTCGGTGAGCACACAGCGGGCGCATTGGGCGTCGGCGTAGGTTCTGCCGCCGAGCCCGCAGGTGCGGCAGGTGTAGTCGAAGGCGGTGCCCGAGCAGGCTCCGCAGATGCCGGTGCCGTCCTCAGCGACGCCGATCAGCGGCTGGTGGCGGCCGCAGCCGGTGCAGGTCGCGGGCGCGTCGAGCACGACGGTGTAGCAGGTCGAGCAGACCGGGCCGATCGGCCAACGGGTGTGGACTCGGCGAGTCCGTCCGCAGCGGCAGCACTCCCGGGTGGCCCCCGGGCGGCAGCTCCGGCAGGTCCAGGCGCCGTCCGTCCCGCGGTGGCAGGGGCGGACTCTCACACAGACGGAGCAGGTCATGGCCGGCCCACTGTGGCAGTCCTCGCAGATGTCCGGCCGTGAGCGAGTGGCCCGACGAGCGATGGGTCGGACTTGTCCGCAGCGGCCGCATTCCCGGACCGGCTTCTGCTGGCGGTGGTGGCAGGACGCGCAGAGCGGCCCGCCCGAGCATTTCGACTTGGCTGGTCCAACGGTGCCGCAGCTCACGCAGGTGTGTTGGGGAGCTTCCCAGCAGGAGACGCAGAGCGGGGAGTTGTCCGGCCGACGGGTGACCGGCATGCGGAGTTGGCCGCAGGCGGCGCATTCCTCGATGACGTCCGCGTCGACGCGATAGCAGGAGTAGCAGATGAGGCCCTCAGCCCTGCGGGCGGCGAGCCGGGTGTCGGTTCGACCGCACCGGTCGCAGGTGCCCTTGCTGCTGCGGGCCGAGCAGTTGATGCAGAGGCGCCCGTTGGGGCCGAGCCGGGGGAGCTCCAGGTTGGATCTTCCGCAGTCGGTGCAGGCCGGTCGGACCACGGTTGTGTGTCCCGCAGTGTGCAATACCTTGGCGAGGCGGACGACGACAGGCGGGCAGTGGGCTTCGCCGGAGGTCAGGGCCTTGGGGTGGTCGGCGAGGTGCTGGTCGAGGTCGCGGAGCGGGATGCCCTTTGCGGCGTGTGCCTCGGCGACGGCCTGGCCTGCCTGTGCCCGGTCCAGGTCGGGCAGCGAGGCGGTGAGCGCGGTGATCACGCGATCCAGGGCGGCCTGTCGCTGTTCGGCTCGCCACCGGTCGCGAGCCTTGGTCATAGTCCCTCGGGGCGGCGGATCGTGGTCCGGCGGGCGGCCGGCAGCGGCCGGAGAGGTGCTTCGTCTGCGGTCTTGCGGATCTCCTCGTTGACGACGCGGACTTCGATGAGGTCACCGGGCTGGCAGCCAAGGATGTCGCAGAGCGCCGCGAGGGTGTCCATCGAAAGCCGTTGCGGGGTCTGGGTGACCAGGCGGAATACCTGCTCCCGGGACAGGGCGACGCCTCGCTCTGCGAGCGGGCCGACCAGGTCAGTGGTCTGGAACATTTGCCGGGTGGCCATGATCTGCCGCAGGTGCCACTGGTAGCCCATCTTCTTGATCACGTCTCGTCGTCCTCCCAGAGCTCGGCGTGCCGTTCCTTCAACATCCGCTGGAGCAGCCGGTTGCGGTAGTCGTCCGAGACGCCGGTGTAGATCGCGGTGGTGCTGGCGTAGGCATGGCCGACCTGGTCTTGGACGAACCGCTCGGGGTAGCCGAACTCGACGAGGTGCGTGACGTAGCTGTGCCGGAGTCCGTGCAAGTCAAGTTCTTCGGGCAGGTCCGCCGCCTTGCGGGCGGTCTCGAAGGCTTCGTCCAGGCGGCGGGCGGACATCCGGCCGCGGCGTTCGGTGATCCAGAGCGCGGGGTGTTTTCCCGGGGTGAAGGCCGGGCGGACCTCGTCCAAGTACTGGTCGAGGAGGTCGGCGATCCAGTCCAGTTCGGGGACGGTCAAGACGGTGCGTCGTTTGGGCGGGCCGCCCTTGGACGCCTTCCCATAACGGACGAACAGGCCGCCGAACCGGCCGTACTGCGACATCTTCGGGTTCCGCCGCAGGTCTGCCAGGTCGAGACCGCAAGCTTCCTGGCGGCGCAGTCCGTAGGCGTAGACGGTCTTGAGGAGGATGGCGTCCCGAAGGGCGGCGAGGGATCCCTTGCGGCGCCGGGCCCGGATCTCGTCGACCCGTGCATCGGCCGCATCGAACAGGGCCTGGACCTCGTCGTAGGTCAGTGGGCGTCGGCTGGCATCGCCCTCGTACTCACTGCTGTGGGTAATCGTGTTCCACTCATGCAGGATTTGTGCGGGTGCCTGACCGAACCGGTCCAGGCAGCGCAGCGGCCATCCGTAGCGTGAATCAGTGACGTACTCGCAGAACATCCGCAGGGCGTTCTGGTAGTTCCGGCCGGTGGAGACAGCAAACTTCTTCCGCCGCGACCTCAGGTGGTCGATGAACGCCTCAACCTCGGCGGACTCCCACTGCCAGGGGTACTGGTTGGTGAACTCGGCGAACCTCCGCACCACTGACAGCCGCGGCTTGATCGTCCCGTCTTCGTCCAGGAAACGGGTCCTCTGCTGCCGGGCCCAGCCGTCCAGCATCGCCTCGAAGACGGCCGGCTCCGGTTCCAGATGCACAACCCCGTCGGCCAGCACCAAGTGCGCGGCCCCTGGCAGATCCACCCCTCGACTCACGATGCATCTAACGCAACATCGTTGAATCGGTTACGCCAGAGCCTCCGACCAGGGGAAATGGGCTGGCCGCCCCAGGTGTAGGCCCGGGGCGGCCAGAATCACTTCTTCTTCTTGGTCGACGGCGTCTGGGCCAGCGCGCTGGCCGCCGCCGACTTCTCGGCCTTGGTCGACTTCGGGTCAGCCAGCACCTTGCTGGCGTTGGAAGCCGCCTTCTTGCCTGTCTGCTTCGGGTTCTTAGCCACGATGATCACTCCTTCCTGGTTGCATTTGAAATCGCATCCAGGACGTGATGTCATGCAGGTTCTCACACCGCGCAGGACACAACGTTCCTGTCTGCAACGATCGCCCGGCCTCCTACAAGGCTGGGCTTTCGTCATTCCGGAGGCTTTCACCACCAGAACGTTCTATTGGTGCCTCTCGGGCACCATGCGGGGCTGGTCGTGGTGCACCAACCGTCGGAGGGAGGGGCGTCAGCCAAGGGCTGACGCCCCTCCCTTTCACAGATCACGGCTTCTAGGTGCGGTTACGTCGGGTGTTGCATTCGACGCAATTCCGCCCGGTAGATCATGTCCAGCCACGTCGCACCGCCCCGGCGCCCGAAGTACTTCGGGTTGGGGCGGGCGTAGACCGAGGGGACGGGGACGACGAACCGCATGCCGTCCACGGAGGCGACCAGCCCGCCGCCCCACACCTGCGCGAGGCCGATGGACGCCTGGTGCTCGATGAGGGTGGCGTTCGCGGCCCGGTAGGTGGCCAGCCGCAGATACGTCTGGTCGACGTGGGACAACCTGCCGTACTTCAGCTCGTCGATCCCGCCGACCGATGACCGGCGTGTAGCCGACATTGCAGCCGTGCGCGACCAGCAGCGAGGCCATGATCCACCTGGCCATGACTGACCTCGTGGCCCGCCGCTTCAGGCGAGAACACCGCCTCGTGGCGCGAGGAGGCGACAACCAGAATGACGCGCGTGTCCCGGGATCAAACAACGGGAGACAACGGCCTCTATGGAATTCCGTGTTCGAAGAGTACGTATCCCGCGTATGAGCCCGATGCGGCCGCCGTGATGGCGAGCAGTGTGCACAGCATCGGCGGGCGGAGGCGGCTCAGGGGGATGGCGAGGGGAATGAAGAGGGGGAAGGCGGGGAGGAGGTAGCGGGAGACGTTGGCGAATATCTGCTGGCTGCCCAGGACGAGGGTGAAGGTGAGGAGCGTGTAGACGGTCAGGACGGTCGGCGGGCGCAGGCGGATCAGCAGGGGGATCAGGAGCAGGCCCAGCAGTACGACCAGTACACCGATGGTGTCCGCGAAGGGGTAGGCGGAGAGATAGTCGAAGTGGCCCACGGCGACGCCGGTGAGGACGTTGAGGGTGTGTTTGCCGTAGTCGAAGGTGTGGGCCCAGGCGCCTTCCTGGAGTTTGAAGTAACCGCCGAGGTCGCCCATCCGGTTGCCGACCCAGAGCAGGTAGCCGGCGAGCCCGAGCGGCGCGATCAGTATCGCGGTCCACAGGCGGGCGAGGTCTTCCCGGCGGCGGTGGAGTGTCAGCAGCGCGGCGACGGTGAGGGCGGCGATCAGTGCGACGGCGGTGGGCCGGTTGAGGCCGGCGGTGAAGGTGAGGACGCCGGCGGTGAGCCAGTGTCCTCTCATCACGGCGTGGCAGGCCCAGACGGCGAGGGCGACGTAGAGGGACTCCGAGTAGGCCGACCACTCCATGCCCGAGCCGGGCCAGACGGCCCACAGGCCGGCTGCGGCCAGGCCGGCCCGTCTGCCGCCGAAATGGGCGGTGACGGCGTAGATGCCGAGGGCGGCGATGAACGAGGCGAGGACCGAGACCAGCATGCCGGAGCCGTACAGACTCAGGCCTGTGGTTTCGGAGACCAGTCGCATGGTCGCCGGGTAGAGCGGGAAGAACGCCGCCGAGTTGCCTTCGAGGGTGATCAGCCCCTTGGCGTTGGGAATACGGACGAGGGCGGGGTCGTACCCGTGTGCCGCGATCTGCTGGTACCACCAGCCGTCCCAGCTCGCCAGCACGTCCCAGGCGTGGGCGCCGCCGCCGAAACGCGGGTTCTTCCGCCGGAAGTCCCCTGCGGAGTCCAGCAGGTACATGAAGACGGCGAAGCCGATGAGCTTCAGAACGCCGTACAGGGCCAGCACGGGACCGTAGTGCCTGGCCGTACGGAGCAGACGGGTGCGCAGATCGTCGCCGCGTTCGGGGACAGAGGGGTCGGGATGGACGGCGAGGCGGGCCGTCCAGGAGGTCGTGTCGCTCATGCGGCCGTGGCTCCCGTTCCACGCCGACGGGCGGGGAAGACCCAGGCCCTCAAGAGTAGGAAGCGCAGGAGCGTCGCGGCCAGGTTGGCGGCGACGAGCACTGCGATCTCCGTGGGGCGCGCCGGTCGGTGTGCCAGGTGGTGCAGTACGGCCAGGGACCCGCTGGTGAGTGCGAGGCCGACCGCGAAGACCACCAGGCCCTTGGCCTGGTGGTGCAGTGCACCGGTACGGCCGCGCAGCCCGAAGGTGAGCCGGCGGTTGGCCGCGGTGTTGGCGAGCGCGCAGGCCAGCAGGGCCAGCGCGTTGGCGGCCTGTGGTCCCGCAGGTGGGCGCAGCGCCGCGTACAGCAGCACGTATCCGACGGTGCTCACGGCTCCCACGGCGCCAAAGCGCAGCAGTTGCCCGGCCAGGCCGGTGGGTGCGGGGTCGGCGGCGCTTCGGCGCAGCGCGGTTGTGGGCAGTGTGCCGCGGGCCAGGTCCCGGCCGATCCGGGCGATGCCGCGCAGGTCGGCCAGGGCGGTGGCGAGGATGTCGACCCGGCTGTCGGGGTCATCCACCCAGTCGACCGGCACCTCATGGATGCGCAGCCCGGCCCGCTCGGCTATCACCAGCAGTTCGGTGTCGAAGAACCACCCCGTGTCCTTCACGAGGGGCAGCAGTCGCTCGGCGACGTCACGGCGCACCGCTTTGAAGCCGCACTGCGCGTCGGAGAATCCGACGGCGAGGGTGGAGCGCAGCAGGACGTTGTAGCAGCGGGAGATGATCTCTCTGCGAGGGCCGCGCACCACTTTCGAGCCCCGGGCGAGGCGGGTGCCGATGGCAATGTCGGAGTGGCCGGAGATCAGCGGGGCGACCAGCGGCAGCAGCGCCGTCAGATCGGTCGACAGGTCCACGTCCACATACGCGAGCACCGGGGCCCGTGACCTTGACCACGCCGCGTGCAGCGCCCCGCCTCGTCCCTTGTCGGCCAGCCGCAGCCACTCCGCTTCCGGCAGTTCGGCGGCCAGCCGGGCCGCGATCCGCGGGGTCTTGTCGGTGCTGGCGTTGTCGGCGACGGTGATGCGGAACGGGTACGGGAAGGTCTCGCGCAGGTGTGCGTGGAGGCGCCGCACGCTGCGTTCCAGGCTCGCCTCCTCGTTGAACACCGGGACGACCACGTCGAGGACGGGCTCCCGGTGATGCACCGACACGGGCGGGCGCAGCGGCAGTTGATCCATAGCATTCATCACGTTCTGTCCATGTCTGTCTTTTTTCGTCGGGCATGCCGAAGTCACCCAGGGCACGCCCTGCGATCAGCAGTTGCGGATGGGGGGAGGCGGTGTGGGCGCCGCTATCCGGGTTCCTCCGGCTCTGACGGTGACGACGAGTCCGGCGTCGTCGGAGTTGTCCGAGCCGTCGCGCTCGGCGTTCCCGAGCTGGAGGGCGGCGAGGTGTTCGTCTCGGACGGGGGCGGATTCGAGGACACCGTGACCGAGCTCTCGGTCGTGGCCGGTGCCGCGGGCGCCGTCGTGAGCCCGTTGGCGGGAACCGCGGTGGAGGTCTCGCTCGGGGATGTGCCGGTTACTGCCGGCGATGGGGTAGTACTCGGGGGTACCGGACTGGTTGCGGGCTGCGGAAGGGGCGCCTGCGGCCGGTTCTCGCCGGGGTTGTGGGGTAGCAGGAGCAAGCCGATGCCGAGTCCGGCAACGGCCAGGACCGACCCGACGGCCTTTTGCAGCGTGCGGGCACGCCTGCGGGCCCGCACACCGGCCCGCAGGCGTGCCCGGTGCTGCGCCTCGAAGGGGGCGGGTTCCTGGGTGTCGCGCATCATCCGCGACAGCTCCAGCTCGAAGTGATCCATCAACTCCCCTTCACCCCACCGGCTCGATGACATCGGCCAGGATCCGACGCAGCCGCGCCACGCCACGCGACGCATGGGACCGGGCGGTACCCACCGGGCACCCCAGCACCTGCGCCACCTGGCTCTCGGGCAGGTCCTGGTAGTAGCGCAGTACGACCGCGGCCCGCTGCCGGGGCGGCAGTTGGCCCAGCGCGGCTTCCAGCCGCGAGCGCTCCGCCACCGCGGCGGACACATCACCCGCCTCTGCCCGCTCGGGCAGCTGCTCGACCGGGCGCTCACCCCACCAGCGGCGCCGCGCCGAGCGCGCCGCCGCACGGGCCAGCACCTTGCGTACGTACGCTTCCGGCGCCTCCTCGGCGACCCTGGGCCAGGCGAACCAGAGCTTGACCAGGGCCTCCTGAAGCAGATCCTCGGCACGGTGCCGGTCGCCGCCGACGAGCAGGCGCGCGAGGTGCAGCAACGCCGGCCAACGGGCTGCCACGAACCCGTCGAACCCCTCGGCTCGGCTCTGCTCCATCTACACCGTCCCCGTTCCGGCCAGCCCCCTATATCCACGGAAAGTCGCTGGCTCCCCCGCTGCGATGCACCGCCACCCTGTGACCTGAGTCACCCTGGCCGTGTCCGGGTGTGATGGACGGTGCGTATTCCTTGTATTCAGTCGGTCAGGGCGTCGCGTGGGACACAGCGGCGCATCGCCCCCTGAAGGAGCGGCGCCCGAATGTCCCCGCCTGGCGCCGGAAGGGAAACAAGCACAGCTGATCGCCGATGCCACGTGGGCACTCATCGCCGCCACTCGCATCACGGAGTCAGCGCCGACAAAGCACGGCATGTGTTCGCGGGCAAAAGACAGCTTCCCGTCCCTGCGACAGGCAGCTCCTTGGCGGGGCTCACAGACCGCCTTGCAGCGGCGGGCCGGGGTCGCGGACGGCAACCCCTTGAACGGCGCGACCAGATGTTTGCTGGCGTCCATGCGCAGGGGGTGCCCACGTGGCATCGGCGATCAGGTGCGGCATTTCGGTCCTCATCGCTCGGGCGCATGCAGCGGCTTGGCTGACAGCCGCCGACGCTAGCCGTTCGGCGTGCGCAGACCATGGGAATAATTCACGGCACGTCAGCGCCCGCCCTCATACCGGACTGAACAAGGACAACGCCCGCATGGTCGTCACCCTGCGCGTTGTAAAACCAATTCGCTGGACCGAAGGACTTCGCCCGCCGTATCCAGCTGCCCACCCGGCTGATGGAACAGCTCGCTCCCTTCGACGCACGGGTGTGTCAATTTAACGGCCCTGTCTCACATTCGGTGGTGACGGAGGGTGGTGCTATCCGAGCAGGATGCGGTGGCGGAGGAGGGTGAAGCCTGCTCGTCCGTGCATCTGGCGGGCGATGCGCTTGGTCTTGGTGTTGACGCCCTCGGTGGGGCCGTTGCTGTAGCGGAGTGTGAACGCGGCGATCACGGCGTCGAGGTCTCGCTCCAGCCCTCGGGTGAAGGCATGCAGGTGCGGCAGATCGGCAGTGCGGACTTGGGTGATCCAGAGTTCGAGCGCGTCGGCATTGTCTGGGTGAGGCTTCAGGAGCTGGGCGAAGTCCCGGACGTAGACGGCGAGTTGGGTCATCTCGGGGCAGGCCGCGATGAGCCGGTCCAGTAGGTGCTGATGTTCGGCCTTGAGGTTGTCGGGCATGGTGAGGAGCATGCGGGCGAGTCTGCGAGGGGAGATGTGGCTGCGGTCGGCGTCCGCGCGGCCTTGGTTGATGTACTTGTGCAAGAGGTTGAGGCATCCGGTGAAGCCGAGGGATTTGATCTCTTCGAAGAGGTGCTTGACCGGGACGGCGGGGTCTTCGGCCCGGCGTTTGCGCAGGTGTTCGTGGTAAGGGTCGACAAGGCTCGCGCGGTATTTGGGGACGCGGAGCATCCGCTCGGGCCGATCGGTGCGGGCGTAGCGTTTGACGGTGTTCAGGGCCAGTTGCAGACGGCGGGCGCATTCGAGCAGGCCCACGCCCTGGTCGAGCAGGTCGTGGATCTGGTGCCAGCGTTCCAGGGGTGGTCTGTGCACGGGGGCCGTCGTAGAGGGGCGCGTCCAGGACGGTGGCCCAGCAGGTGCTGTGCGCCTTGACCTCGCTCAGCGCGGCTTCGCACAGGTTCTTCCACAAATGCCAGCGATCACCAACCTGCACCGCGTCGGGCAGAGCACGGCGGATGGCCTCGGCGTAAGTCGCGGAGCCGTCGCGGCAGACGACCTCGACGCCCCGATGAGCGCGTAACCATGCTTCCAGCGTGTCGGCCGTGCGGTCGGGCAACACGTCGATCCGCTCGTGGGTCTCGGCATCGATGATCACGGTGGCATAGCGGTGGCGCCGGCGCAGAGCGAAGTCGTCGACGCCGATCACGCGGGGTATTCGGCCGGTGGGCAGTGGGATACGCAGCAGTGTCCGAAGGGCGGTGTGCCGCGAGATGCCCACCGCGAGTATCGCCAGCAAACGAGCCCCGGCCCGGCCCGCTAACTCCTTGACCACGGCCTTGACTTGCCTGGTCAGACGGGCCGTACGTCGCTGGTATCGCTCCAGTACCCCAGGCACCTGCTCACGGAAGGTGTGCGTACAAGTTCCTGGGTCAACACCACCCGGAACATCGACCACTGGGGCATGAAGGTCACGGTGTACGACAATCTCGTGAGACAACTCTGGGTGGAGAACCCCTGGACCAAGGTCTCCAGCCTGGGAATCAACAACGACAAGGCGACCTTCGTCAAGGCGTGCCGCCTCTAGTCAGATCCTGACCGGCCGGGTGGCGTGTCCGATGCGCGGGCGCGTCACCCGGCGTCACCAGATGTCTCCCTTACGCTGCGCACGTAGTCGTCGTCGACGAAGTAGGTCTCCTCGTACTCATCGTGGAGATTCGCAATCCCCTCGCGCCGCAGGCACAACATGGCGTCCCGTACACCGTCCTGGCTCAGGGCGTACATCTGCCGCAGTTGCGGCATCTCTGGAAGCAGGGCGCCCGCCTCGAACAATCCATCCAAGACTCCCTGCCTCACGTCCTCCATCAAAAGTTCAGGTTTCGGCTCGCCCCGGGAGGGATCGTGGCCGCGTAGCCGGAGTGTCTTGACCCATGGGGGCCTCGGCCGCTTCCGTTCGGTCATTTTTTAGGCCTTTCACCGATTTCCCCGACCGTGGCCCGTGCCAGCACCTCGCTCACAGATGTCGTCGCCGGCACCTTGATCCTCAACGCGCGCGCGTTCCCGAACAGGGCATCCTCGCTGCCCACCAGATCGCCGGTACGCGGGTCGAAGAGCACCGACTGGCGCGAAGTGCTCCCCTTCCAGGTTTCCCCTTGGGTTACCGCGACGACCTCCTGCCCCTGCCACGTCGTCGTCGTAGCGACACTCACGTCCTGTGCCTCGGCCAGAACCTGCAAGGCTGCAGCGCGGAGAGCCGGAGCCACGGGCCCTGACCTGCCGGCGTAGCGCAGCATGTCCTCGACACCCTTGACCAACAGCCCGGATTCCCAGTTCACCTCACCAAGCTGCCGCGCCAGTTTCTTGGGGCTCGCAGAGAACGGTGCGACGTCCTTCCAGGCGTCGCTCTCCGGGCTCGGGAACTTCCCCCGGCCGTATTCGGTGTCCTCGATTTTCTTTCCGGCGATGAGCTGAGCGTCTCGAGCGTCCTTCTCCTGCGCGAGGTTAGGGAAGATCGGATCCCCGTACACGATGCGCCTGCGGCCCGACGCGTCGCCCTTGACCCAGGACTCCGTTTCCTCTGGGACCGCCGCGTTCGCCACTCCGCCAGGCACGTCACCACTGGTGTTCAGTGCCCACCCCCAGACCTTGGTGTACCCGTACGGTCCGTGAACTCGCTCTCCTGGCAGCTTTGCCACTCTTGTCGCGAAGTCCTGTAGGAAGTCCTGCGGTGCTGACTTCACCGGCGTGAGGGACAGCACCGGAGGGGTTGCCGCGTGGGCAACGGCCTCTCCTTCCGATCCGGGCCACGGCATGCCTCCGCTGACCACCGCGCCTGCCGCTGCCGAGGCCACCAGAGCGGTGAGTACGATCCTGCGGCCGGGCCTGCTGCGGGACGCTCCCCCTGCCTCTGCGACTGCCGACAAGCGGAGGCTCGTCAGTTCACGCTCAGCCCGCTCGGAGAGCTGGGCAGACTCTCCGAGCGGCACTGACGCCGCAGCCGGATCGATGGCATTGGGCAGCAGCCTTCGCACGCGTTCGATTTCCCTCTTCATCCCGCTCTCCCCTCAAGTGCCAACGACGACAATTCATCCGGGTTCAAGCCCTCTTCAGTCATGGCTCGTTCCAGGCGCCGTCTCGCCCGATGTAACTGGACGGCGAAGGCTCCCCGACTGCGCCCCATGGCCTTCGCCGCGTCGCTCGCCTGCAGCCCGTCCCAGGACACGAGCATCAGCGCATCACGATCGTCCGGGGACAGCTGGGCCAAGGCGTCGACCGCTCCCAAGCGGCCCAGGACTTCGTCCTCTGCCGCTCGGATATCTCCCTCCGCCGAGCAATCGCGGAGACGATCACTGAGTCGTGCGGCCCGACCAGAAGACCGCAGTGTGTTCGCCGCGACGTGCCGGGCGATTCCGTACAGCCATGGACGGGGCTCGCCTTTCAGGTCCTGCCGCCTACGCCATGCCGTGGCGAACACTTCTGCCGCCGCGTCCTCCGCGTCATCCCACGCCACCCGACGTCGTAGAAAACGCAGCACAGGCACGTACGTGGACCGGTAGATCGCCTCGAAGGTGTTCCAGTCATCCGCTGCTTGCCCCATGCTGCGCCCTCCCCGTCCTGTGGCTCTCACCCTGTACGTGTCCGGACCGGGCCGCCGATTACACCGCCGCGAACTTCAGTCCACAGAACTGTCACCTCGTCCCGCGTCCTCTCCCCACAAGCGGCTCCACCAGCCCGCAGGACACCCAACCAAGACCGTCGCACCCCATCGCAAGCAATCGATAAAGAGCCAGGTCAGCGCTCCACAGAGATGATCCCCGCAGGTCACCAACCTGCCCCGTTACGAGGAACCAAGTAGTGTCCCGGCGGCTTTCCGTGGGGCTGAGCCTTCTGTGTCAGCAACCATGCTGCCGCTTGCACCTCTGAGGAGACGGACGCCGCAAGTACTCCAGAGCCGGCTACGCCCAGCACAACGGCACCCGACGCATCTCCCCGCCCTGAACAGGACTCAGTGAAGTCCCCACCCGACTTGGACGACACCAGGACCCTCGTCGTGCCGTCAGGGCGAGACCTGTGGTGGCGGCACCTTCGAGTTCGGCGAGCGCGAGAAGGGGGATGCCCTGATCGTCGCCGTCCGATGCCAGGACAAAGGGGAGATCAAGGTCTCCGTGAAGCCCGTGAACGTCGATCTTCCTCTGGCCCGCGCCGCTGGTGAAACAAGCACCACCCACAACGAGCTCAGCGTCGCGGGCGCCGTCTCAGTTCTGGCGCCCTCATCGGTGCGCACGTCGATGAAGATCGACCACGGCGAGCCTGCGGAAGCACACCTGCCTGAGGCTTCAGGCGAAACGGAATAGCTAAAACATATGGTGTTATCTATCCAAATTTGATGCCCTCTCAACTCGCGCCCCGCGGACTCGGTCAGCCAGACACTGCTCAGCCCAAACGGCTCCTGCAGCCCCCGGGGCAGAGCACAGGTGAGCGCACGGTGTACAACGCCACGACACGCCGTGGCGAACCGGCAGCCCGTTTGAACGGCGAGGCAGCCGTGCCGACTGTCCGCAATACCCGCACGCCGTCGTCTTGGAGTACGGCGGCGGCGCGGACAGCCGTCCTATGCCTCGTGAGCTGGTTCGGACGGTTCGGCTCCAAGAAGACCGGGATCCCGCGTAGGGGCGTGGGGTCCGCCTCTGCCGTCGGGGTGCCTGTGAATCCAGGACAGGCCGCCAAGGTCGAGGCCTCTGCGTGTGCGCGTGACGGCCACGTAGGCGAGGCGGGCTTCACCACCGTCGATGGGGCCTGGCAGAGCACGGCCAGTATCGTCTTGCTGATCGCTGTCCGGGGGCGGGGTGAAGTCGTCAGCAATCTTCACACGGGCCCATTCTCGGCCTTTGGCTTTGTGGGCGGTCGAGACGGTCACCTCTGCCTGGTTTTCGGGAGCGAGTTGGGCGACGGCGGCCAGGATGGCGTCGGTGCCGTGGGTGTCGACGAGGTCGACCAGCGGCTGCAGGTCGCGTCCCGCCGGGTCGTGGGTGGCGTAGTCCTGCAGTTCGCCCCAGGAGGGGAACAGGATCAGTTCGGGGTGGGTGGTGCGGCGGCCTTCCTTGAGGTCGTGGGCGGCCAGGGCCAGGGCGCGCAGGCTGTCCCCTCCCCCGACGAGTGCCACCCGGTATCCGGTATCCAGCAGGTCCATGACCTGAGCCATGGCGCCGACATTGGTGCGGCACAGGACGGCGTCGGGCCGGGTGAGGGGGCCGAGTTCGGTGGGCACGGTCTCGGTCCCGGTGAGGCGGATGGGGGCGTCTGCGATGGTCAGCCATCGGTTGGCCTCGTCGGCGAGCCTGGGGCCGAAGCGGAAGGACTGGGACAGGGCGAGCTGGGTGCCGTCGAAGCCGGTCATGATGTCTTTGGCGCCGCGCCAGTGGTAGATGGCCTGGGCGGAGTCGCCGACCATCACCAGCTGGGCATGGTCGCGCTGGTTGAGGAAAATCTGTTCGACGACGGGGTTGGTGTCCTGGGCCTCGTCCAGGAGCAGGAAGTCGGTGTCGATTTTCGGATTCGTGAGGGCCCAGATCTTCAGGTAGTGGTCGTGGTCGAAGCGGACTGCGCCGTCATCGGGGTGCTGCAGGTCAGCCCATGCCTTGCGGGCGAACGGGACGATGTGTGCGGCGAGTTCGGCGTGCAGGTTGCAGTCTTCGAGGCCGCGCAGGTGCGGGACGTGGTGGCGGGTGATCGCGGGGTCGGCGGTGTGGCAGAAGCGGGCCACGGTGCGCAGGGCGGCGTTGGAGAGAGTCTTTTGTGACAGGTCGCGTTCGCCGATGCGGATGGCTTTGGTGATGCCGAGGGCTTGTCCGGTCTGCCAGGCGGGGCGGCGGGGAGCGTTCAGACGTTGGGTGTAGCGGTGGCCGGTGGCTGCGTAGGCCAGGGCGTGGGCGGTCTTGCAGGTGACGGTGGAGGGGAAGCGGGAGCGGGCGTCCTGGGCGATGGCCCGGTTGTAGGCGAGGTAGCGGCCGCGACGCTTGGTGGTGCGGGCGAGCAGTTCCAGGGTGGTGGTCTTTCCGGTGCCTGCTCCGGCCTGCAGGGCCAGGTGGTCGCCGGTGTGGAAGGCGTCGGCCGCGGCGGTCTGTTCGTCGGTCGGGTTCATGGCTGCGGTGCTCCGGGGGTCTGGGTGAGAGCGTGTCCGACGGCCGCCAGGAGGTGCGCGGCGGTGGTGTGGGTGAGGAGGTGCCTCGCCTCCTGGTGGAGGCGGTCGGCTTCGTCGCTGGCGTGCTGGGCCAGGGCGCGGTGCAGGGCCAGCTGGACGAAGCGCTCGGGGCTTTGGCCGGTGTGGTCGGCGGCAGTCTTCAGGGTGGTGCGGGTGGCAGCCGGGAAGGCGACGTTGAGCAGGACCTGCCCGCTTGCGTCCGGGTAGTGGGTGGTGATCACGTCGATGGGCAACTGCGTGTCGAGGAGTTGACGCAGGCGGTGCGCTGCCCGGCCGGGAGTTTTGGCGCGCGCGAGGACCATGAGGCGGGTGGTGTCGTGGTCGGCCGCGAGCGGCAGCACGCGGGCGGCATGGCGGAGTTCGGCGGGGGCAAGGGGACGGGTCAGGGTGATTTCCAGGGCGTGGTGCGGCATCGTCACGCCTCCCTGCGGCGGCTTGGCGGGGGGTGTGGGAGGCAGGTGCGGATGTGTGCCGTGTGCAGGAGGGGGTCGAAGACCTGCCATCCGGCCAGGGTGAGGTCGGCGGCTCCGGGGGTGGCGGCGTGGGCGGGGCAGCGCTGGGTGCGCCAGCGCAGCTGCTCTGTGTAGGGCAGGCGGCTGAGGTCGTAGACGGCCATCAGGGCGTCGGGCAGGGCGAGTTGGCCGTGCTGCGGGCCGACGGGCAGGAGCGTCCAGATGCCGGCCGGGGTGCGGGGGTCGAGGACGGGGTGGGGGCAGCGGCGGCGCTGGCGTGTCTGGGCGACGCAGCGGATGCCGTCGATGGGGCCCTCGGCGAGGTAGCGGCCGAGCAGGAGCTGTACGACAGCCCGGCTGTCCGCGAGAGTCTCGCCGGAGGTGGGCGGGGTCTGGGTGATGGCGCCGGTGTCGATGAGGCGGCGGGTGCGGACGGCGAGTTGGCGGCGCATGGCCTCGATGTGAGGGCTCGTCCGGGTGGTTGCGGTGCGGCTGGGGCAGAGCACGGCGTGCGGGATGCGGCACCAGGGGCTGCCGTCGCCGTGGGGGTGGGCGATGCCGCTGCTCAGGTGCCAGCGGCACGGCGGTGGGACATCGGCGCTGGCCAGTTCGGCGGGGTGCAGGGCGATGGGCCGCTGGTCGGTTCGCTGGTAGAGGTCGATGCGGTGGCCGCACTGGCGGCAGCGACTGCTCTGGCCGGCGCGCAGCAGGCGGCTGGGGCTGGCGGCGGCCACGCGCAGCGGGCGGCGCGGGTACGTGGTGCGGGGGCTGCTGTCCCGGTGGCGGCTGGTGGAGGCGGTGTTGGGGCACATGGCCCGGACCGTGCCAGGTGCCACGCCGCAGCGGTGGGGGCGACGAGGGCGGTGTCCCACGGACAGCCCAGCGGCGCCGAACGCATGACTGCGTAGGCGAGTACGCGTTCTATGCCTGCTCGCCGGTTCGGGTGATTCACCCGGCGCGCCAGGCCGGGTGCGACCAGGTCAGGAGGCCGTGGATCCAGGCGGGGCGTGGTCGTCGCAGAGCGGGCCCAGCAGGTGTTCGATGGGGACGTCGAAGGCGTGGGCGAGGGCGTGCCAGGTGGTGACGCTGCCAGTGGTGCGACCGTGCTCGAGATCGATGAGGGTGCGCCGGGCCAGGCCGCTACGACGGGCGAGTTCATCGAAGCTCCATCCGCGCCCATTCCTCAACCGTGCGAGCGTCACGCGCAGCGCGGTGAGGTCGGGGTCGGGCGGCAAGATCGTCACCCCACCATCCGACGGTGCAGAACCCTGCCCCGTCAGTGCAGACCTCTGCACTATTTGCTAGGGAAGGGGTGACATCCGTGGTGCAGGATCAGCACCGCAGCGTGCCTGGCTCCCGTTTCCCGACGTCTGGGACACGGAAGTTCAGCGGCACGGACCAGATCGGAGGACGACGAGCCGGATGAGGCTCTCCACGCATGACACGGTGCCGCGCATCTGGACCGTACGGCTGCACCCGCAGCCGGGCGGACCGCTGTTGAGCTGCCCTCACTGCACGCTTCACGGCTACCGGCTGCCGGCCTCCTCCGCACGGTCGGCCGCGCTGACCCATCTGGCCCGCCATGCCCAACACGACGCACTGCCGGGGCATCTGCGGACCTGCCAGTGCCGGGCACGGGGCTGCTCATGGCACCCACGCCGCCGCGGCTGCGCCGGCCCGGTACTGCTGACCCTGACCTGTGACCGCAGCGGTCGCATGTGGCGCCTTGCGGATGCCTGCGCCGCCTGCGCGGCCGCAACCCGTTACACCGCCGTCGTACCCGACACACTGACCGGCCCCTCGCCGACGAAAACGACGCGTCGGACAGCCCGGCGCCGCAGTCCCCTTCACGGGCCGGGCGAGCGGCTGTGCGTGAGGGAAATGCTCACCTACCTTGCGGTGGCCCTGCCCCGATACTCCTCCCCCGCCGCCCGCCTGCTGGCCCTGCAGTGCGCGCTGCGCGCCGACCATCAGGGGCATGTCCAGCTCCCCAACGGCTTCCTGCGCGGCATGCGGCTGCGGGGCCGTACCGAACTGTGGAGCGAACTCGAGCACGCCGGATGGCTGATCTGCCCTGCTCGGCCGCGCTCCCCCATGGAAGTCCGTCTGCTCGATGCGGCCATGCAGAACCAGGCCTCCGGCCGCAGCGCCCGTGCTCGCGCGGCCCACTGGGCCCTGCGCCCCGCTCCCCTGGCCGCGCCGCGCGGGATGGCTCCCTCGGTTCAGCTCACCGCGCTGACACTCGCCGCCCACACCTGTGACAGCACCGGGAACGCGGAACTCGACCTCCTTGCCCGGCTGTGCGGCCAGTCCCCACAGCAGATCGAGGACCTCCTCGACCAATTGGTCCGCTCCCGTCTTCTGGCTGGCTGGCAGCACATCAGCGACGAGGAAATCTCCTGGCACTCGTCACCTCGGATCGGGGTGGGCCGAGCGGCGGTTCAACGGTGACGGCACTGACGGCACAACTGCCAGTTACTGGCGTGGTGCACCCGTATCTACTGGCCGCCTCACCTTCACGGAGAGTGACACATCACTCAGCAGGAACATCTGGTTCCACTCGTGCGTACTATCTCTAGATTCCTGCAGGCTGCCGCAGTGGTGTCCTGCGGGCCATCCGGTCATCCACTGGCGCATACGGTTGATGCTTTTGCCACCGTGCTTGCGCGCTGCAGAAAGGGCCCATGTCATGTCTGGAAGTCAGGCCAGCGGTACAGAACTGACGTCGCAGTACGTCACCCAGATCACGGGTGATCTGGAGCGCAACACTAAGGAGCAGGAACGCATCGGCGCGGAAGTCGACGCCCTGCAGGAGCAGCTGCGTGCTCTGCAGCATGACCACACCGTATTGGTGAACATGCAGCAGGCGCTCGGCAGCGTGGGCCCCGCCGCCGAGGCGGCCGCCAAGGCCGCTTCGTCCGTGCCCCGCCAAGCCGCCGAGCCCAAGCAGAGCAAGTCGAAGAAGACGGCCGCCGCGGGTGCGAGCAAAGCAGCGTCGAAGAAGACGGCTGCCAAGGTCTCGTCGGCAAAGGCGTCCAAGGCAGACGGCAGGCCGTCCCTCGTCGAGCTGATCCGCAACCACCTCAAGCAGCAGAACGAGCCGCGCTCGGCGGCCGAGATCTCCTCCGCACTCACCCAGGCCCACCCCGACCGCACCATCAAGACCACCGTCGTGCGCACCACGGTCGAAGGGCTGGTCGCCAAGAGCCACGCCCACCGCACCAAGCAGGGCTCATCCGTCTTCTACACCGCCGCCACCGCCCCGCAGTCCACCGAGGCCCAGCCGCAGCCGGAGACAGCCGCCAGCTGAACAGCCTCCGGAGCACCCACGGCACGACCGCTGGGCCCCGGTTTGGGTTTCGCCGGGTCGGAGAGTCCGCGCGAAGGGCCGGGCGGCGAGCTGCGGTCCGGGACTGCGCGGGTGCCGAGCACACCAAGTAGCGGATGCTGCTCGGGTCTTGTCCCATGACTGCGGCGGCAGCGGTGCTCCTCTGTGGTCGAGGAGGTAGTGCAGCGCCAGGGCGCCGTACTGCAGGGCGGGGCAGTCGCTGAGCGGCGGCGGGATCGGGCGCCGGATGCGGATGCGGGCGCGTGGCAGGCCCGGGCAGAGGGGTTGGGGTGGTTGACGATGTGAGGCCACCTGACGGTCAGTTCGCCCAGTGCGCAGCGCACGGTGCGGCGTACGTCCGCCTCGGGCGGGTGAGCGCGTGCGTGAGTGGGATGGCGGTCGCGGTGCAGGGCGCAGGACGACGGGTGCGGCAGCAGCGTGCCCTGGCACGACGCGATGGGGATAGGGCCGCCCGCAGACGTCAGCGCGCAGCCGGCGGTGTCAATGATGTTGCGGGCGGCCGCGGTGAGGCGGGAAGCAGGGAGCGGACGCCAAGGCCGAGAGCGTCAGCCTGCGGCAGTGTGTGATCCGCCGGTGTCCGGGACGTCTGGCTCTCCTTGCCCAGGCCGAAGAGCGTGGCCCGCCGCTTGTTCGCCTGTGAGAAGTGCGTGCGTGACCGCCGGTGTCCGTAGGGCGGCTTGGGACGGGCTGCCGTCCACGTGGTCGAGGGCCGTCCGCAGGGCGCGGAAGTCGTGGGGTCTTCCGGCCGCCACAGCTCCCACGGGGAGTCCGTGCGCGATCGCCAGGGCGGCGAAGTCGAACCCGGCGATGTCGCCCTGCACCGTCAGGGAGTCGGCGTCGGTGAAATGGCCGGCGATCTGCAGCATGACGCCGTACTGGTCGGTCCATGACCAGGGCACGGCGCTGAAGGGTGTCCCGGCGCCGAGCATGTTCCTAGCGGCTGCGGCGGCCTGCTGCTGGGCGTGGTTCCACTGTTCCACGCGCGCCCGTCGTCCAAGGGCCGGGTCGGGATACAGAGCCACGTCCCCTGCCGCGAAGATGCGCGGATCGCTGGTCGCGCCCAGGGCGTCGACGAGTATGCCGTCACCCACGTCCAGGCCCGCTTGGGCGGCCAGTTCGATGTCGGGCCGCATGCCGACGGCGATCAGCACCGTGTGTGCGTGCCAGTTTCTTCCGTCCCGAGCGGTTGCCACGAGCATGCCGTCCCGCCGGGTGAGTCGTATGAGCGTGACATCCGTATGCACGCGCGTCCCGTGGGCCCGGTGCAGTTCCAGGACGGCGTGGCGCAGGTGGGTGGGCAGCACCCGGCGCAAGGGCTCCGCGTCGGCTTCCAGGACGGTGACGTCGAGTCCTGCCGACCGGGCACTCGCGGCGACTTCCAGACCGACGAGTCCGGCGCCGATGACCAGCAATGGGCCGCCGGACTCCAGGTCGGCGCGGAGAGCGGGCACGTCGCTGAGTCCGCGCAGGGTGTGCACATGGTCATGCCCGGCGGCGTACGGCAGGGTGCGGGCGCGTCCTCCGGTCGCCAGCAGCAGTCTGTCGTACGGCAGTCGGCCTCCGTCGGAGCATTCCAGGGTGCCGTCGGCGATGCCCGTGACCTTCGTGCCGGTGCGTAGTTCGATGCCCAGTTCCTGCCAGGCCGTCGGCGGCTTCAGGCGGAGCCGCTCGGGCGTCATGGCCCGCTTGACGATGTCCTTGGACAGCGGGGGGGCGCCGGTACGGGGGTGGTGTTCCTCACCGATCAGGAGGATGCGGCCGTCGAAGCCCTCCTTGCGCAGGGTCAGCGCGGCGGTCGCGCCGGCGACTCCGGTGCCGACCACGGCGATGGTGCGGAGTGTGGTCTCAGGCACGGGATGCCTCGGCCATCTGGAAGTCGGCCTTGGCGGCACCGCAGTCGGGGCAGGACCAGTTGTCCGGGATGTCCTCCCAGCGGGTGCCGGGGGCGATGCCTTCCTCGGGCCAGCCCTGCGCCTCGTCGTAGACGAAACCGCATACCAGGCATTCCCAGACCTTCACGCCAACTCCTCGAAGTCGATCTTCTCACGGACCCCGCAGTCGGGGCAGGGCCAGTTGTCGGGCACGTCCGCCCAGGCCGTACCGGCGGGGAACCCCTCTCGCGGCGCACCGGCGCGCCCGTCGTACACGTAGCCGCAGACAGGGCACAGGTAGCGCCTCATCAGCAGCTCCCGTGGCGGGTGAGGACCTTGCCCCTGGTGCGGGGGTGGATGTTGGCCCGGGTGACGTCGCCGTCGTAGTGGGCGAGGAGCCGGGGGTCCATCACGCGCTTCCACAGTGGCGGCAGGACGGCGAGCACGATCATTCCCGCGTAGCCGGTGGGCAGTTGTGGGGACTCCTCGAAATGGCGCAGGGCCTGGTAGCGGCGGGTGGGGTTGGCGTGGTGGTCGCTGTGCCGCTGCAGGTGGTAGAGGAAGATGTTGGAGGCGATGTCGTCGCTGTTCCAGCTGTGTTGCGGGGTGCAGCGCTCGTAGCGGCCCGAGGGGGTCTTCTGCCGCAGCAGCCCGTAGTGCTCGAGGTAGTTGACGACCTCCAACAGGCAGAAGCCGATGACCGCCTGGACCGCCAGGTAGGGCAGCACGTCCGGCCCGAACACGGCGGTGAGCGCGGCGAAGAGGATCGCTGACATTGCCCATGCGCTGAGTACGTCGTTGTGCGGGTTCCACGGGTTTTTGCCCAGCCGGCCGAGCCGCTGCTTTTCCAGGTGCCAGCCCGAGCGGGCGCTGCCGAATACCGAGCGGGGCAGGAATTGCCAGAAGGACTGGCCCAGGCGGGAGCTCGCGGGGTCCTCGGGGGTGGCGACCCGCACATGGTGGCCGCGGTTGTGCTCGATGTAGAAGTGCCCGTAGCAGGTCTGGGCGAGGGCTATCCGTGCCAGCAGGCGTTCCAGCGTGTCCTTCTTGTGGCCCAGTTCGTGCGCGGTGTTGATGCCGAACCCGGCGACGATGCCGACAGTGACGGTCAGCCCCGCCTTGTCCGTGGCCGACAGGCCGCCGCTGGACCACAGCCAGCAGGCCAGCACCAGCCCGGCGTACTGGAGGGGCAGGAACAGGTAGGTGCACCAGCGGTAGTACCGGTCCGATTCCAGCCAGGTGAGGACACTGTCGGGCGGATTATCGGAGTCCTTGCCGACCAGGAGGTCCACCAGTGGGATCACGCCGAAGACGACCGGCGGCAGAAGCCACCAGAAGTAGCCGTTCCCTGTGGCCGCTGCCAGCCCCCACGCAGCGAACGGGAAGGCGGGCAGCACCAGTCCGAGCAACCACAGGTAGCGCTTGCCGTCTCGCCACGTCACGTGCGACACCGGCGCTCCGAGCGGATACGAGGTTCCTGCCATGCCCCACCTCCATTGGACACTTCGACCACTAACTGTCCAGAAACTAGACAGAGCTCCACTAAGTCGTCAAGGTGTCGGGCGTTGCTCGTTAGGATGGGGCCGAGATGACGCGCTATCGAGAGTCGGTCCGTTCCATGCTCAAGGAACGGATCCTGGACGCCGCCTACGAGCGGGTCGCAGCCGAGGGCTGGGACCGGCTGAAGATGACCCACATCGCCACCACCGCCGGAGTGAGCCGGCAGACCGTCTACACCGAGTACGGCTCCAAGGCGACCATCGGCCAGGCACTGGTGATGCGCGAGGTCGAACGCTTTCTCACCGGCATACAGAACCAACTCCTCGCGCACCCCGGCGACATGAGGGCCGCCATCACCGCCGCCATCGGGTACACCCTGCACACGGCGGCCGACAATCCGCTGATCAAAGCCATCCTGACCAGCAGCCGGGGCGGTGAAGAGGACCTGCTCACCCACTTGACGACCCGCTCCGAGCCCCTCCTGGACACCGCCATCAGCATGCTCACCGCCTACGCGGCGGAAGTCTGGCCCGCAATCGACGCCCACTCGCGAGACCTGGCCGTCGAAGCGGTGGTGCGCCTGACGGTCAGCCACCTCGTCCAGCCCGTCCTGCCCCCCGACCTCTCCGCGGAGCGCATCGCCGAGATCACCATGCGGGTCGCACAAGCCTGAAACTGCCGGTGACTCCTCCCCCGCGTGAACGCGGGGGCTTCTCGCTATGCCGGGTTGGCGTCGCGACGGACCAGCCCGGCCCGTAGAACGTTCAGGGCGCCCACCGTGTACACGTGCGCCGAGTGGCCGCACGAGACGCAGTGGAACTTCTCCTGGGTGGGCCGGTTCTCCGCTGAGACGTGCCCGCATTCAGGGCAGGTCCGGGAGGGTTACGGGGTCCACGGCGATCACTTCTCGTCCGGCGCTTTCAGCCTTGGCGTGCAGAATCGTCAGGAACACCCCCCATCCGGCATCCGAGATCGAGTGGTTGAGTCCGGCTTTCGCGGCGGCCCCGTTCGGCAGGAACGCGCCCGGCTGTTCGGGGTCGGGCTTCGGCTTGGGGGCCTTGACCATGTTGCGGATCTTGAGGTCTTCGTGCGCGATGACATCGTGTTCGCGGACCAGGCCCAAGGCGGTCTTGTGTGCGTGGTCGAGCCGCTGACGGCGGACCTTGCGGCGCAGGTCGGCAACCTTCTGGACGGCACGGCGGTGATTGGCGGTCCGTTTGTCGCGCCGGACTCGCGGGAACCTGGCGAGGGCTTGCTGTGCGGCTTCCAGCTTCGCAGCGGCCTTGCGCCCGTGACGCGGGCTGGGAACGAACTCGCCGTTGGAATCGGCGAGGAAGTTGGCTATGCCCATGTCGACGCCGGCCACGCTGCCCGTCCTGGGCAGCGGCTCGGGCTGTGCCTGCTCGGCAGTGAGCACTGCGTACCAGCGCTTGCCCTCGCGCTTGACGGACACGGTCTTGACCCTGCCGACCACCGGCCGGTGCTGGTTGACCTTGACGTGCCCGACACCCTGGAGCCGTACGCGGGTCACGGGGTCGTGCGGGGTGGAGTCCCAGCGGCAGCCGTCGCCGTCCTTGGGGAAATCCACCGTGTCGAACCAGTTCACGCCCCGAAAACGCGGATACCCGGGCGCCTCACCAGCCTTGACCCGGCGGAAGAACGCCTGGAACGCCTTGTCCAGACGGCGCAGGGTGGCCTGCTGCGAACTGAACGACCAGCGGCCCTGACGCTCCGGGTCGAACGCCCGAATCTCCTTGAGCTGCGCCGACTGCTGCCCGTACCTGACGCTCGTCCTCGAGACATGCCGATAGGCATCCCGGCGTTCCTGCAACGCCCCGTTGTAGAGCGAGCAGTGATCGGCCAGCATCGCATCGAGCGCGATCGCCTGGCCGACAGCAGGCCGCATGAGGAACTTGTACGCACGGATCATCCAGCCCACCCCCCTTCGATCACGGCAACCTAGCGGAGCCCACTGACAACGCAGTGAACTCCGGCGCTACACGCCTACGAGCCAAGGATGCGTTTCCCTCCCCAGCTGAAGCCGGGGATACCCACGCAAGATCAGGGATGGCCGAACAGGTGGTGTTCGTCAGCCGGATGCGCGCCATCGACTCCGTGACCGTCATCGATGACGTCGACCGGGCGGTGCGCAGCAAGTTGCGTGCGGCTCTGCCCCAGGGGCAGCGACTCGTTCTACGCCAGGTGTGGGCCTGGTGGCATGAGCAGACGGTGGCGGTGCTGCGCAAGCGCATGACGAGCGTGTCGGTGGACCACAGCCACCACTCCGACCAGCGATCACAGGCACACGCGTTCACATCACCTGGGCGAGGCCGACAGCATTACGAGCCCTCCGCGCCCTGGTCCGGGTGTCGCAACACCGGATGTGATTCCTCCCCGGTGTGAAAGGCCGGGGCCTCCGGCTCGAGTAGTCGGCTTTCCCCTTCAGCGCATTGGACCGGATGTGCCCGTTCAGTAGCTTGGCGACCTTCCGGCTCTTCGGGGTGTACCTCCGCAGCTGGTGCAGGGAGGCTGCGGTCGCCTTCGCCTTCAGTGGTCCGTACCGGTGAACATCCGCCGGGCGATGCGTCCTGTCGGGTGAAGTCTTCCGGCGCTCGTTAAGAACGGGTCGGCAGCATCGCTATGAGGAGGTGAAAGGCCAGCCCAGATCTTCCCGAGCAGCAAGAGAGCGACGAGATGACGTCCCCGATGGCCGAGTACGTGATGACTATCGTGAGCCTGGTCCCCGTGGCACACATGCTGGGGTTGCACCGTCTGGTGCTCAGGCTCTGGGAGCGGTTGGTTCGTGGCAAAAGACCATGCCCGAGTCCGGTCGAGCCGCAGCAGACCGCGGGAGGCAATACAGCTGAGCTGGTTGGGCGGCTGCTCACGGCGCTGCCCATAGGGGCAGCCGTGCATTGCCAGGTCCCCGGTGGGGTGCAGTTGACCATGTGGTGGCCGACGCCACCAATTTCGGCAGCCGGCGAGCGGGAGGATCACGGGCCGTGGTGAGCGGCGCCGCAGGCAACGAGCCGTGTCTTGGAGGCTCGTTTGATCTCTGGGCCCTGAGCGCTCCGCGCTTTGGCCGGGCCCGGGGAGAAGTCATCAGCAGCCTGGGCAGGTTCACACAGTTGAGCGTGGCCACACGGGAGGACATCGCGGATGAAGCCATCGAGCGTGCGTGGCGCGGCGGCCGGCTCGATCCCCGGGGCAATCCCGTCGCCTACGTCAAGAAGATCGCCTCGCGGCTGGCCCTCAAAGTGGCTCACGAAGCCGCCACCGTGGACTTGGTGGAGAGCTATCACACGCTGGAAGTGGAGCGGCGGCTGCCGCTGTCTGATCAGGGTGCTGTGGTGGTGAGGGATCCGCAGGTGTGGGGCCCTTCGGACGATGAGGAACTGATCGGCGCTGCGCACGCGGCCATTGCTGCGCTGCCTCCTTCACAGATGCGGGAGGTGGCGCTCCTGCGCAGCCAGGATGTTCCTGCCGTCGAGATTGCCAATCGGCTGAGTATCTCCCGCAACCAAGTGGATCAGCAGTGGGCCCGGGGACGCCAGAGGATCCGAGAGATTCCAGAGATCAAAGATCGTCTGCGAAAGGCGCATGTGGACCGGAAGCAGGCCAGGAACGGTGATTGATGTGAACCACAAGAGGTTCGAAGCGAGCAACCGCAGCGGGGAGGCCACCACCGTGAGCGGGGGCGGAGACCATGTGCCGTCGAGGGCCCGGAGTCGGTGTGGTGACTGGTGGGACCGGCCTGATGGCGACTGGGGTGATCCGAGCCTGCGCGGGTCTTGTCCTGCAGACCAGGAGTTGCGCGCCGACGCCAACAGCGCCTACCGGCTGGGCACGAAGGCGCTGCGGCGCGGTGAGATGAAAGCCGCCCGCGCGGCCTTCGCCGTCGCTGTGCGAGCCGAGCACCCTGGTGCCTCCTTCCGGATGGCGGTCGTCGCCCTGCGCTCCAGTGCCGTTCACAGTTCCACAGGATCCGGGCCTCCCGCGGATGCAGCGGCCCACAAGGCGGCCGAGTACCTCGCGCAGGCCGCCGCATGGGGGCATGGCGACGCGGATCGGCTGCTGTCGCGTGCCTGCGGCAGGGAGGAGACGCCGGCTCCCGGCGCTTCGGCTGTCCACGGCGCAGTTGGCGATGCTGCTGATCGCAGGAGGGGCCCGGCTGATGACACCGGTGCTGGCGGGGAGGCCCCGTACCAGCCTCAGGACACGGAGTTCTACCCAGAGGTCCGCGACCGTCTCGGGCATCTGGACCGCGAGCGGGATGCTGCACCGTCCGCGGTATCAAATGCCGATACGCTCGCCGGGACGGCAGCGCCACCGCACGGCCACTCCCTCTCCGCACCAGAGCAGTCGGCGGCAGGCAGGCGGGGGCACAACCGGCGTGCGCTGACGTCCGATGCCCCGCCCTCAGCCGGTCTTCGCACCGGCCTCCCGGCAGGCTTCGGCGCTGTGTGCCATGTACCCGCGTGTGGGGGTACATCCCTGCGTCTCGGTGCGGGCAGCGGGCGTGCGCTCCCGCCGAGCAGTTCTCGTTTCACTGTCGTCACGATGGCCTGCAGCAGTGCCTGTTGGTTTGCACTGGGGTGCGCGTGGCCTGGTGGTCTGCGCCAACGGCTTCGCCGGTCTGTGCCGTTGCTCAGTGCGCCGGCCACATGCCCGGTGTGCGGGTATTGGACGCAGTCCCAGCCTTGCGTGCTGTCACACCCGTGCGGCCATCTGTTCCTGCCCGGCAGAGCGGGGGGCGGGTGGTCCCCACGTGGCCAGACGTCCGGAGCGTCGACCGCTGTTGTAGATGGCGCGGATGACTTGGTCGACGCCCTGGGTGACGGTGCATCCGGTGGCCGACCGAAAGCCACGTCCCTTCCTGAGAATGCCCGCCGGGCCGCCGTCGTGATGAGCCAGCTTCTTGATCATGGAAGCCGGGATGAGATGTGGGGCTTCGTTCAGCACGGAGGCAAGCCCGAGGAGCAGATGGGCGTTGACGGAGTCGGGGGTGTGTCCCCATGCCTGGGTTACGATCTTGAGAGTGGCGCGCAGGGTCGCTCCACCCGGTTTCGTGGAGCGGAAGATCGAGTTGAGGGCCGCGACCGCAGCGATGTTGCTGGGTCCGCCGGCGTCCGAGACCGTCCATCCGAACTGGCCTGCGATGCGGGTGATCTCGAGCGCTTCCTTCCGTCCGGCTGTCACTTCGGCCAGGAACTTGTAAATGGGTGCTACGCGGCGGTTGTCGTTGAGTCCGAGGAAGAGTTCGGCTTCTTCCGCAAGGGTCAGGCTCCGGAAGACCATCATGCTGATCTTCGTGGCTCCGCTGCCTGCCGCTACACACAGGGCACCGCGATTTTGCCCGTCGAGCCACACGAACGTGCCATCGCCTCGGGCGGACACGGTGGGCACGCCGATCCTCTTGACGTCGTATCCTTCCCGGATTTTGCGCGCCACCCAGCTGCGGTCCACCGGCCTGGTATTGACCCGTGGATCGGTGGTCACGTTCTCGGGGGCAACCATCTCGATTTTCTTGTGCGGATGTACGTCAATCATTCAGCTCTCCTGCACGCACTTCAAGATACGACGTAGGATTCTCTGGTTCTTTTTAATTTCCCGCTCCAGGTATCCCGCCTCTTCCACGGGAATCCCGGTGATGGGGAGACTTTCAAGGCCGGCACACGCTCCGGAAATCGTGTCGATGCCGCGCCTGATTTCGGCTCGCGGGAACGGGTGCTGGCGTGGGACGCCGCGTTCGGGTGACACCCCTGCGGGCTGCTGGGCCGACGGGAGAGGATGCCCTTCCGCCCGCTGTCCCCGCACACGGGAGGAGGAGCACACGTCCTCGAGGGATTCCGGATGCTCACCGGCCCGGAGGAGTGCATGCAGGAGGCGGATGGTCTGACCCGTGGTCCAGCCGTCGACGGGACGTTCGACCGCCTGCAGCATGAGGCCGAGAACCTTCCTGGCGCCTACCATCGCGGCATCGGGATCGGGCGCATCCTCCTGGGCCGCGCGCACCACGGTACGGATGCGCTGGAGAATGGCTGCCGAGATGTCGACAGTTGGGGCAATGCAGTCCTCGTAGCGGAACTTACCCGGCTGCACAGGCTTGGGCAGTTCACCAAGCCTCATCGCCAGGCCGACCCTCTCCCGAGGCGTCATGGGCAGCGCGTACGTACTGTCGGGCCGACGGACGTGCTCCCCCATCTCGAAGCAGGCTTCGGCGACATCAGCAGGAAGGGCCGCCCGTACAGCAATGTTCCGCAACCCCCGGCACGCCGCATAACGCCGGTATCCGCTAATCAGACTGAGATCCGCGGGGTTGACCAGCAGTGGGACACGCATACCATTCCGCTTGATGGAACTCCTCAGCTTATCGACAGATCCCAATACATTCCGCAGAGGCCTGTCGGCCCGAATATCGCCCACCGGAATGGTTTTGTATTTCAATGCGACCATCCATGACTGCCCAGCACCACTGATAATGCTGACATTTCTAGCCGACTCCGCACAGGAAATCAAGAAACAGCACGCCTTCGACGGCAGCGCCCCTCGCCGGATAAGAAGCGATATACATAATGAGCTTTTTGGGTGACGGCCTGCGCTCCTTTCTGATGCTGCGCCGAAGCCCGAAGAGCGGCACACGCAGGGACATCCGGGCAGCGGAACCCGCAGGCCTGTCCGGCGGGAACAACGGACGGGAACGCCCGACAGGCGCCTCCTTCCCGGACTGCACATCGCGCCACCCGGGGACGGTGACCGACTACCGGCACGACCCGCTGGTGGGTCACAGCAGTCAAGGCCCCGTGGCCATCCTGGCACCGGATCCCCTGCCGGGGCCGAGTACACCGGGCGGATCAACCGCATCGGCACGGGGTCCGTGTTCTGGGCGCCCTCGTACTTCGCCGGGTCATGCGGCGGTGCACCGCTGAGCATCGCCAAGGACTACATCGAGGACCAGAAGCGGCCTACCTGGCTGTCACGCCCCCTGACGGCAGAGAACTCCGGCGCTTCGCGCCCGGTCTGAAGGCCGGGACTCCCTGCGAAGATCAAAGGATGGAGCGCAAAGAGTCTTACGGCCAACACCCGGTGATGGCTTCGGTGCTGGCGGCGCGGGTGGTCTACCTGATCGGTGAGAACAGTGCCGACGGCTTCCGGCGCGCGGTATGCGAGGCCAGTACCCGGTGGGCCGGGATCACCGAGCCGATCGTGCCCGTGCCGGGTGAAGGAGTGTCCGAGGCCTGGCAAGAAATGATCAAAGCTGCGGACGTTCAAGGGGCGGTCAATGTTGACCTTGACGAGTGCGAGGCCGAGGAAGCCGCCCGGCAACTGGGACTGCCCCTGGTCGCGCTGAGCCGGATCGATGACGAAGGTGCGGGCCGGTTCACCTGTCATCCGGCGTCCGTGGCGGGGCCCGTCCAGTGGGACCAGAGTTATCTGATCGCGCAGGCGGGCGCACCGTTGTGGCAGGTTGCGGCAGCCGGCGATGTGGCGGCGGCGGCACTGCACGACCTGCAGAAGGTCCTGCCGGTGAGCCGTCCGCTGAGCGATGTGGAAGTCGCGACAGCCCAGCTCCACAGCCGGACGCTGCTGGAGCAGGGCCGGTCACAGTTTCGGGAGCACTCCGCTGAGGGCCACGCCCTGGTCGGCGGGCCTATGACGATCGTGGTGACGGATCCCGACGACGTCAGCCAGTTGGCGCTCTTCTGGACGCTGCGCGCCCTGCGGCCTCTTGGCATCAACCCCACCTCGGTCGTCCTTGTGCCCCGCCACGGCGTCGAGCACTGGGTCCGCTTCGCCGACGATGTCGCCCGGCACCTGCGCGAGCACCCCGACAGCTCACCTGATGTCGCGCTGTATGGCCCGGGCCTTCCTGACGGCGAGCTGCATGCGCTGGCCGTCACCCTCCAACTGGCCCCCGGCGCGGCCGAGGAAATCAAGACCACGATGTGGGCACAGCGCGATCCATCGCGCGACCTGACGTACACGGTCGATGCGGACCCGCGGTTGTGGCTGGTCTTCGACCGGTCCTGGGGCCAGTGGACGAATGTCGACGCACACTTCTACGCCGGGCCCACCAGCATCGAATTCTCCTCCCCTGTCAGGTTCACCCGGCCGGGACAGACCCTGGTCCGGCTGTCCAGCACCGCCTTCGACGGACTGCCGCGCCGGCCCAGAAGCGCCGAGATGGTGGTCCGCAACGCTGTCTGGCATCAGGACAGCATCCAGATCAGTACCCACGCCCAGAACCGCTACCAGCTGACGCTGACCATCCCGGAACTGCCGGCCGTAGTCGAGCACCTGCTGACGGACACCGTCACCTGGGAACTGTCGGACAAGGGACGACTCGGTGCCGCCCTCTCAGCCCAGACCGACCCCGCCGCCCTGCTCGAGCCTCACCTGTACGAGTCGGTCGTCGCCTTGACCACTCGCCGCACCGAACACTTCCTCAAGGCACTGGCCAAGCTCGAGCATCAGGGCCACGAGCTGCCCGCCGGCGTCGAGGAACTGGCCACCGAATGGGGCAGCCGCATGGAGCGCCGCTACGCCCCCGCCCGCCAGCTACAGGGCCTGGCCGGCAGGGACGCGCTGCCCGCCCTTGAGCGGGCCTGCGCCCTGGGGTGGGCGGAACGCGGCATCGCCATCGACTGTCAGCAGTGCCGGGTCAAAAGTTTCATCCCGCTCGCCAGCGTCGGCCCAGAAGCACGCTGCCCGGGCTGCGCCTCCCCCTCAGCGTTCCGTGCCACTGACACCGGTGTGGATCTGCACTATCGGCTCGACAGTTTCCTCGACCGCGCCAGCGACCAGGGAGTGCTGCCCCACCTCATGGCGATCGCCGCCCTGCAACAACTGCAGCCTGCCTCATACTTCCTGCCCGGCGCCAACCTCGTCTTCAGCGCGTCCGAACGCGCCGAGGTCGACCTGTACGGCACGTTCGGCGGCCGTGTCCTGGCAGGCGAACTCAAGACACGGGCCAGCGAGTTCCACGAGGAACAGACCGCACGCGACATCGAACTCAGCGCCCGTCTCGGCGCTGACATCCACCTCATGGCCGCCGTCGACGCTCTCCCCGATTCCACCGTCGACCATGCCCGCCAGCTGTGCGCCGATCGTGGCATGGAACTGTTGGTACTGGACCAGGAGCAGCTCCGCCCCGCCGCCTTGAGATGAACTGCCCGCTCTGGAGCGCATAGCCGCATCAGCCCATCTGGCGCTGTCTTTTCCGTTCCCTGCCAGCGTCTTGTAGGAGTACATGGCGCCGTCTCGCACGGTCTGGCACCACAAGCTCGACAAGCCGGCGCGCTCAGCACGCGTCTGCGCCCCGCTTCGCGCTGCACAACGAGTACGCCGACGCCTGGCAAGCGACGGAGTTCCAGGGCGCATCCCGCGCACCCGCCTGCGTGGGTGGTTTCGGAGACCCCTGCACCTCGGCGGCCCGGTGGCGGCTCGCTCTCTCGCCTCGTTCCGGGGACCGGGCCAGGACCTCCGCAGCCCGCTTAACCCGTACCTGGAAAAGGACAAAGGACAGCCCGGGATCAGGCCGTGATCGCTGGCCAGCCGGATTTCACAGTCGCCCGGCAACCGGGCTGCTCCGCCCGCAAGTTCACGGAACGGTGGGCGTCCAGGCCTGCCTGGGACGCGAGCCCGGGGCGCCCGCCATGGCCGGTTGCCGCCGCCGGCAGGCAGCCTCCACCCGGAGAACAAAGCGTCTTGACCGTCCAGGACAACTTCCTCTCCACCCAGCCAACGCACAGCACCCGTTCCGCCTCTTCCTCCCCAACGGGGGCAGCCGCGTGGAACGAAAGGACACGATGTGCGTACGAGACACGCTAGACAGGCCCTGGTCGCCCTCACCGCAACGGGAGCGGTGCTGGCACCCCCAGCCCTGGCGTACGCGGAGGAGCCGCTCCGTGTCGATCTGAGGGCGGACGTCGACCGCGACGGACGGGTCGACCTCACCGGTGGCACCGACACCGCCGGTGAGGACACCTGGTCCGTCGGGCGGGGTGCGGTCTTCCTGCCCAACATCGACGACGACAGCAAGCGGTGCCCGACGACCGGCCCGGGCGGCCGTCGGCTCTCCGACACTCAGCTGGCCGCGTGCAACGACGCCTCCGACAAGAGGGTCAACGGCGGGGCCGACGCCGCAGACCTGGCCCGGGTCCGCTCGGTGCCGATGACGAACCTGCCCTCCGACGCCAAGGGCAGCATCAAGGTCACCACGGGTGCCGAGCAGACCAGAGTCTTCGTCAAGCAGAACGGCGCCTGGAAGCCCGTCACTTCGCAGACCCGGCTGACGGCGGCCGAACTGCGCTCCGGCGCCGAGTTCGGCGTCGAGGGCAAGGACGTGATCCGCAACAGCGCGAAGTGGGACGGCCGCGCGGCGATCCGGCTGAAGGTCACCGCCTCCTCCGGCACCGCCGCCGACACCGTCATCCTGCGCGCCGCCCCGCTGCTCACCCACCATGCCCTGCAGGACACCCAGCAGTTGATGGTCACCAAGGTCCGCGGCAACGAAGCCTGGGCCAAGCACCAGCGCACGTTCGTCAAGAACCTGGAGAAGGAGGCCCAGCGGGCCGGCATCACCAAGCCGCTGGTGACCTTCGAGAAGTACGGCGACATCTGGGCCCAGGACTTCGTCGAGCCGGCCTACCTCAACATGACCGAGCCGGACGGACGACAGCGGACGATGCGTGTCATGCTGCGCTCAGCCCAGGACCGGGAAGCGGGCCGCGAACTCTACGAGAAACTGCGCGGCCCGAACATCGGCGTCGTGCAGGCCACGGGCCGGGACATGCAGGGCTGGGAGACCCTGAACTCCTACGGGAACCTGGAGACCATTCCGCCCTACACCCACCAGGGCCGCTCGTTCCCGGCCGGACGGATCATCATGGGCGAGCGCAAGGACGGCAGCGGAGTACGCCCCTCCAAGGAGATACGCACCCTGCTCAAGTCCCAGGGCCTGCAAGACCCGCTCCTGCTGGACACCTCGTGGCTGCATGTGGGGCACGTCGACGAGTTCGTGCAGTTCCTGCCAGCCGACACCCCTCAGGGCTGGCGGATCGGCGTCGCCGACCCGCAGGCCGGTGTGCGGCTGTTGAAGGACGCGCAGCAAGACGGCCACGGCGCGGCCAAGATGTTCTCCGTCCCGGGCCTCAACGGTGTGGCCGCCCCCAAGGAGACCGTCGACCAGGCCCTCGCCTCCCCTCGCCTGGTGTCCGACAACACCATGGCAGCCCAGAAGATCGCGGCCAACCTGAAGGTCCTGAAGCGGGAGACGGGCGTCACCGACGACGAGATCGTCCGGGTGCCCGCCCTCTACACCCGGGGCACCAATGACGCGGGCGCCGGCGCCCGCGTGCCGCTGCTCCGCCGTCTCGGCGGCAGTGCAGACCCGGAGGCCGCCGAGAAGCACGGCCAGCAGCAACTCCTTGGCCGCGACGGCAACCGGACCGCCGAGGGCGCCCCCTCCCCCGCACCGGCTGCTGAGACCGTCGAGACCAGCGCCTACGTCCCGGGCGCCGTCAACGGCGTCCTGCTCTCCCGCGACCGCTACCTCGCCCCGCGCCAGTGGGGGCCCGTCATCGGCGGCAAGGACATCTTCACCGAGGCCGTCACTGCCGCGTACACGCACGTCGGCCTGAAGGTGTCGTACGTCGACGACTGGTACACGTACCACCTCGGCATGGGCGAGATCCACTGCGGCACCAACACCCTGCGCGATGCCTCCGCCGCCTGGTGGAAGCAAGCGGCCCGGCAGTAGGGATCTCCCAGATTGCGCCGCCTGCGCATAGCTACGGCAGCGCGCCTGCCGCATCCCGCCTCGGGCTCGGGAGTCATCCTGTGCGCGGGCGCCAGGTGCGGATCTCCAGGTGGATGATGTGGGCGTCCGGGCGGATGCGGCCGGTTTCCACCAGCCACTGGTGCACGGCCGCGGTGACGTCGCCGCTGGCGGCGTCCACCCGGCGGGCGAAAGTGGCGGCGTCGTGGCCGCCGGTCTGGGCGGAGCCGTAGGAGCGTTCCTCGCTGTGGTCGGCGCGCTGGATGACGTCGCGGCGGATGCCGGGTGAGTCGGTGCGGCTGCCGGAGGGGTGTACGTAGGCGGTTTTGGCGAGGCGGACGGTGAAGGCCAGGCGCAGGCCGCGGCGGGCGGCTTCGGCGATCAGGGGGCGCAGGCGGGAGGAGCCGGAGGCGATGGCCTGGGCGCCGACGCGGCCGGTGCCGGAGCCGGTGGGGGTGATGAGGACGGCTTTGCTGCGCACGCGGGCCGCGGCGCCGGAGGCGGTGGTGCGGCGGGTGATGTGTTGGCTTGCGATGGCGGCGAGTTCAGGCGGGTCGGTGATGCCGCCCATCTGGACGGCGGCCAGGACCTGTTGGAGGGCGGGGACGAAGGCGGCTCCTTTGTTCTTTGTGTAGAACTGGGAGACCAGGGAGGGGTCGCGGTTGATGATGCGGGCGATGTCGCGTTTGGTGTAGCCGGCTGCCTGCAGCTGGTCGGCGAGCCGGGCGGCCTCGTTCAGCTGCCGCGGCGCGGCAGGTCGGCTGCGTCGGCGTCCGGGCGGCATCACGTCTCCTTGCGGCTGGCGGCCAGGGCGATGCGTCCGGCGTCGCGCAGGGCGAGGAGGTTTTCCTCGCTGTCCGGGGCGGTCAGGGGTCCGGTGAGGTGGCCCTTGAGGAGGTAGTCGCCGGGCTGCTGACGGTGGGGCCAGTTCTGCGCGCTGGTGAGGTACACGGCGTCGGTGCGGAAGGCGGCGACGCTGCCGGGGGCGGCGTGCAGGGCGCCGGCGTAGGTGTCTTCGTCGCGGTGGTATTGGGTGAGTAGGGCGGCGCGGGCGCCGGACCAGATGGTGGCGGCCCATTCGGGGTGGGCGTTGGGATCCCAGGCGAAGCCGGTGGGCTGCTGCCAGGTGATCACGTTGTCGTCGAAGCCGATGATCTCGGCGTCTGCCGGGACGTCGCGCTCCATGCTCCGGGGGGTGGTGCCGGTGACCATGCGGGGGCGCTGGGCGAAGGAGCCGATGCCGTACAGCAGGATGGCGCGTACAGCACGGGAGGCCAGGTGGGCGGGTCGCTTGTTGCGTTCGTCGCCCTGGAAGTGTTCCTGGGCGGCGAGGTTGGCCCAGGTGTCCTTGAGTTTCCTGGCCCAGTCGGTGAGGGGCTTGCCGGCTTCCCAGAGGATTCCGTCGAGGATTTCGACCTTCCAGGGCTGGATCGGGTTGTTCAGCGCGGCGTGGACCTCGGGTCCTCCGGCCCAGGTGGTGAAGGTGGTGCCCGGCGTGTGGGGGTAGTGCCAGGCGCGTTCGCCGGGGGCGGGCGCGGGCAGGATCCCGACATGGTTCCAGCCGTCGGGGACGGTGACGCGGACGTGCCAGTGGCCGCAGCCGTAGAGGGCGTTGGTCTGCTCCTGTGCCGTCCAGGAGGCGAAGGTGCGGGGGGTGATGCGGCGGGGGGTGCCGACGGGGGATTTCCAGGTGTGCTTGGCGTAGGCGAAGGTGCGGTCGTATTCGAGGAGCCCCGGCAGCTGGGCGGGGATGCGGGGCGGGGTGATCAGTTCGTTGCGGCCCTGGCCGGCGGTGGCGTGCAGCAGACCGCGCAGTTCCTCGGACAGGACGGGGTAGCCGTCGGCGTACTTGCCTCGCTCGGGGATGGTGCGGGTCCACAGGTCGCGGCCGGTCTGGGAGGGCGAGCCCATGATCACGGCGTCGGGCCAGTGGCGGCGCAGTTCCTGCCACAGGAGGAGGAACGTGTCGCGGACGATGGCGGGGTCGTCGCCGTCTTCCAGGTCGAACCACTCCCCCGCGGAGCGGATTTCGACGCGGTGCTTGCCGTCGTCGCGCTGGTAGCGGCCGACGGGGTTGCGGACGTGGACGAAGTGTCCGGCCAGGCGGTCCTTGCCCTGGCCGGTGTCGGTGCGCCAGCCGGGCACAGGTGCGTTCAGCCAGGCGGCGACGGCGTCGCGCAGGTAGGGGTATCGGTCGGCGTCGTGGTGCCAGGGGTCACCGGCGGTGATGTAGATCCGCTCCACGCTGTCGGGGACGGTGTGGAACACGGCCGTGAGGATGGCGGCGGCCGACTGGTCGCCGAGGTCGAGGCGGGTGGTGTGGTCGCGGTGGACCAGGACGCCTGTGGCGGTGTCCAGGAAAACCGTGGAGCGGGGCCGTTGCATGAAGTTCGGGCGCTGGGAGATCAGGCCGGGGGTGTGGGTGAACCAGCGGCCCGTTTCGGTGTCTTCGGGCAGAGAAGGCAGGGCGCGGGGGACGCCGACGGCGGCGGGGGGATCCTGCCCGGCGCCCGGCGGAGGGGCGGGCGCCTGCTGCGCCGCCGGCGCAGCGTCGTGTGCCGCGGCGTCAGTGCTTGGCCCGGGAGGGGGGTCGGTGGGGGCGGCGGCAGGACTGTCGGCGAGGCTGTCGGGGGCGAGTTGGGGGGCGATGGCCACGGTCTCGGCCACGCTGATCCCGGCGGCCGGTGCGATCCGGTCGGCCTTGGCCTTGTCGTAGTCGGCCAGTGCGGTGATGGCTTTGGAGCGTTCCGTCTCAAGTCTGGCCAGGGCTGCTGTGGTCTTTTTGATCTGGTCGCGCAGGGTGCGCAGCTCGGCCAGGCCGGTGTTGTAGCTCTGTGCGTCCATCATGATCCCTCGTGCAGCCGTGGGGGGGGGTCGGCTTTGTGGTGTTGGCGGTGACATAGGCGATCGCTCCGCCGGAGTGCGATGCCAGGCGGGTGCCCAGCAGTAGTTCGGCGAAAGCGTGGTCGCTCTTCACGCGGGAGGTCAGTTCGGTGGCGGGGGCGGCCAGGTCGGTGACGTAGCCGGCCAGCCGTGCGGCGGAGAAGGCGTAGCGGCCTTCGGTGTTGCGTTCGAAGGGGTGCAGGCCGGTCAGGACGGCGACCACGTACCCGGACAGGGTGACGGGCAGTACGTCTGCGGCGGCGATGGTCGGTGCGTCGCAGCGCCACCAGCCCTTCAGGCTGTTGAGGAGGCGGTCGGGGCCGAGGCGGGGTGCGTAGCCGATCCACTGGCGGTCGTCGTCGACCTGGCGTGCCGCGTCGATGCGCAGCACGCCGAGTTCGGTGACGCCCAGGCGGTGCAGGGGGGCGTGGGCACGTTCTTGCAGGGCTTGGACGACGGGCAGCGGGGTCATGACGCGGACGCCGCGGCGGGACAGGCCGGGCAGGACGCCCGCGGTGATGAGACGTCGGAAGGTGGTGACGGCGCAGCCCAGTTCCTCGGCCGCCTGTCCCGTGGTCAGCAGCACTTCCTGCCTCCTCGGGGTCCAATCGCCTGCCGTGCTCGGACAGTACCGGGGCACCCCACTGGCATGCAAGCCTGATCAGATATTTGATTTGGCATGATGCCGTGGATGGTGTGTCCTGGTCGACGCCGGCTGTCGGCCCGGGGGTCAGAAGTCGGCCATGCGGGCCTTGTCGGCGGCAGGGCCCTGTGCGCCGATCGCCTTCAGGCGGCTTTCGATGGCTGTCTTGCTGCGGCCGAACTCCCGGCTCATCTCCTCGGCCGTGGCGCCCTGGGCGCAGCGCTGGGCGAGCTGTTCCTTTTCCGCCGTCTCCCACTTCTCGTGGGAGCGGCTGTGGGTCTGGCGGCGTTCTTCGAGGGTGGGGCCCTGGGTCTGCTTCGGCGCCGGCGTGGGCGGGGCGACGGGGCGCGGGAGGGCGGGGCGGCGGGTGAGGCCGAGGCGGGCGAGCTGGTGTTGGATGGCCAGGGGGCTGCGGCCGAACTCCCGGCCCAGAGCGGCGAAGTCCCGTCCATGGCAGTAGCGGTCGGCCAGGCGGGTGCTCTCCTCGTCGGTCCACGGTTCACCGCGCCGGGGTGCCGGAGGGCTGGGGGCAGCCGGTGCGGAACCGGCTGGCGGCATGGTGGCGGCTGCAGCCGGTGCGGGGGCTGCCTGTGGTGCGTGGGCGGCGCGGGCTGCGGCACCGAGCAGCCGGGCCAGGCCGTCGAGATGAGGGACGTCGATGTCCCCGCACAGTTCTCCTTCGATGTCGCCTGCGGGGGTGCTGGCGGTGAGGGTGGCGGTGAGGCGGCCGTCGTCGTGGCGGGCGGCGGTCAGGACGTAGCGGCGGCCGTGGTCGGTCAGGGTCACTTCCAGGCACGGTTCGGGGGTGTTGTCGCAGTCGGGCGGGTCCGGGATGGTCTGGCTGCCCATGGGGGTGGCCAGGAGGGTGTGCACGTGCCAGGAGGCGGGGAAGGTGCCGCCGCTGTCGAGCTGGTAGGTGACGGGGCCGGGGTCCAGGTCGGTGACGGCGAACAGGACGTTGAGGGTCTGCCCTGCGAAGGGGCTGGCCGCCTCGGGGGTGCCGGGTACGGGCAGGTAGGTGAGGGTGCCGTGTTCGGGTTCTGCGTCGAGGAGGGGGGTGTCGAGGTCGCCGTGCCAGTGCCCGGCGGTGTCCTGGAAGGCGTAGATGAGGGTCATGGGTGTTGTCTCTTTCGGACGGTGCGGCGGCCGTTGCGGATCGTGGAGGCGGTAGTCGGCGCCTTGATGCGCTGGTGGCGCTCGGCGCCGAGCGGAGGGCGGGCTTGGTGCAGCGGGCTCTGCTGTTGGGGGCGTTGCTCAGTAGTGGAACTGGACGAAGTGCAGGTCGCTGATGGCGACGGCTGCCTGCTGCTGGTCGGCGGGCAGGGCGTGGAAGAAGTAGGCCTCGCCTATGCCGTCGGCCAGGATGCAGCGCAGTTCGTCCTCGTCCGCGTCGCGGTGGCGGGCGTCGAAGAGGGCTCGGGCGTGCACGGTGGGCAGGTCCTCGGTCAGGGGACGCACCCGGGGGTCGTGGAACTCGCCGCAGCTGGTGGTGTAGGTGAAGCGGGCGTGCAGCTGGACGGTGACGCAGCCGTCGTGGTGCAGGATCTGCTGGTGGGCGCGGCGCCTCGCGTCCGGCTGCCAGGTGCGGTAGATCTCCCGTTCGATGAGGGTCCTGTGGGCGGGGTTGAGGCCGACGGTGTCTCCTGCGGCCCAGCGTGTGACCGCGTCCGGGTAGGCGAACAGCCGGGGGGCCAGGTCGGCGGCGTCCTGGTCGCGCAGGAGATGACGCAGCCGCGTGGCGGGTCTGACGGGGGGTCGGCGGGTCCAGTGCCGGGCGTCGGCGACGTCCAGGGCTTCGGCGACCGATGTGCTGGGGTGGGCCACGGTGCGGCAGTCCTCCTGCAGGAACGCGGGGGCGCGTTGCCCCGGCCGGGTGGTGATCGTTGTCCGGACAGGCGGCGGGGCACGGTCACACGCGGCCGGCCGGAGAGCGGATGTGAGGGGCGGGAGGCGGTGGGTGTGCTGTCGGCGAAGGCGGTGGACCTGTCGGCGGTCCGGGAGGAGGCGACGAGTTCGTTCGTCGCGCGGCTGGCTGCCGTCAATGGCATTCCGGCTGCAGACGTGCTGGACGATCTGGGCGTTCGGGCACGTCACGGACTGGACCCGCGCACGAGCGAGGTGCTGGTGAACGGCCGGGGGCTGGGGATGCTGGCGGTACTCGCCGGCCGGGACGAGGCACATCTGCGCCGAGCTCTGCCCACTGCGGCTTCGGGGCCGGGAGCCCCGCGCGCACGGCCGGCCCGGATCGGCCCCTGGCCTGCTGGCTGGACGGTGCTGGCGGAGTGCGCGGGGTGTACGGCCCGCCGCAGCGACGGATTGCCGCCGGCGTGGCTGGCCGTGCGTGCGTCCTGGCAGGTGTGCGTGCGGCACGGGCAGTGGCTGCAGAGCGCCGACCGTGCGCAGCACATGAGTCTTGCGGGGCTGGAGGAGGTCGTGGAGGCCCACCGGCGCCGGGTGCGGCTGGAGCAGCGGGTTGGCCCGTACGCGCGGGCCCTGCTCGCCGATGCCCTGCAGGTGACCGGGTATTGGTGGCAGTGTCGGCAGATGGGCTCGGACACGGTGTGGGCGGTGCGGGAGCGGGCGCTGGGCCTGGTGCGCCAGCCGCGGGCGCTGCCGCTGGTGGTCTACCCCGAGGCGGTCACGGTGGCCGAGGCGATGGCGGTGCACGAGCGGCAGCGGGGCTGGGGCCGGGACTTCGACAACGGTGCGCCGGACTGGGTGTCGCGGCGCTGGATCACGTGGGTCGGTGAGCGGCTGGGGATGCCGGAGCAGATGGAGCATGGCGGCTACCGTGCGCTGCGGACCTGGACTGTGCGGCATCGCATCACCACCCCGGTGGTGGCGCGGCGGGCGCAGACAGCTCCGCCGCCGGGCTACCGGTCGGGGCAGATGCAGCCGCTCGAGCCGCACCGGCCGCTGTCCGAAGACGACATGCTGGAAGAGTCCTCGTGTCTGCCCTGGCGGCTGGGCGGGCCGGTGACCAGCCTGCCGTGAAGGGCGCGGCAGCAGCCCGGACGGCCCGCGGGCATCCGTTCGGGCGGGCGTGGTGGCGGTCACCATGGTGTGGTGGCGTTCTTCAGCCGCTGTGCGGGGTTCTGCCCCTGACAGCAGTGGTCGAGGAACCAGTCCATGCTGCGGACGGCGACCGGCCTGACATGGCCGGCAGAGATACCGACCTTGAATCCGCTGTCGGCGTCGCCGGTGATCTCCAGGATGCTGGGGGTCCGCGTGGCGTAGATGATGTGCCCTGTGTGCACGGCCAGCGGGAAGTGTCCGGTGCGGGCGGTCAGGCACAGCTTGCGGTGCACGTGGGCGCGGGTGTTGGCGGTGAGTGCGGCCAGCAGGTCGGGGCGCCAGCTGGGGTCGGCGGGACTCGGCCAGGGCAGGGCGGGATTGTGGTCGGGATCGGCGGGCTGCGCGGCGAGCCTGGCGATGCCGCCGTCCGCGGAGGCGTGAACGGCGCGCAGGAGGGTCACGCCGGCCGGGTCGCCGTGGGGCAGATCGTGCAGGGCGGCCGCGAACGCGTCCGGGGGCATCCCGGCAGTGATACCGAGGCTCTCCAGCGCGGTGAAGTGGGCTCGGCGGAGGCGGTCGTACCAGGGGTAGAGGTAGGGGCCGGCCTGGCCGGTGCGCAGCCAGCCCTTGACGGGCCGGATGGTGACGCCCCGGTCCTGGGCGTAGGCCACGGCCGGGGTGGGATGCCAGGCCAGGTCTTCGGTGACGAAGGGGGACGGCAGATAGGGGTGTTGGGGGCGGACAGGGGGAAGGGCGACGAGCCAGCTTCCGGGGGTCTTCCGGTCGAAGGCGGGCTGGTTGACCTCGTGGGCCGGCCCGTTGGCGATGCGGACGTTGTTGGAGTCGGCGACATAGGGCAGGTTGACGGCCAGGCAGACCACATGTTCGCAGTCGGTCTCGGCGTCCGTGGGCGTGCGCCACCAGCTGAGGTCTTCGACAGCGAGGCTGTCCGCGGCCGCTCGGCCGACGGTGAGCCGGTGACCGGCGGGCGCTTCGCAAGGGGCGGGATCGACGTGCTCGGTCAGTGCTCCCGGTGCGCCCGGACACAGCGGGATCCTGGTGACGGCGTGCTGGCGCGGAGGCGGGCGCAGGTCGCTCATGAGCCGGTGACCGCAGACTCCGGGCGGTCCCAGCGGGGTACGCAGCAGGCTCGTGTACTGGCCCAGCAGGCGGGCAAGTTGGGCGGCATTGAGGTGTGCGGGCAGCTGCCAGTCGTCGCGGTAGAGGGCGCCCCAGGCGGTGACGGCCAGATGGACGGCGTCGCGGACGGGGTCTGCGGTGCTGGGGTGGAGGGTGGTCCAGGGGCCGAGGCCTTGGCTGTCGGTCTGCCAGCCGATCGCCCGCAGTTGCTGCAGCAGGGGGTGGTCACTGCGCGGATGCCGTTGCGGCGGTGTCGGTGGGTGGAGCGGCAGGGCCAGGCGGGCGGCGGCCGCCTCGGTCAGAACGAGCAGCGGGCCCGCGTTCAGTCCGGCCCCGGGTTTGAGGCTGGGTGCTCCCAGGCCGGCGGTGAGGGCCCAGGACAGCAGTCCGGCAAAGCGGTCGGCCGCAAAGGTATGGCGGTGGCCGTCGGGGAAGTGGGCGGCAAGGCCCTGCCCGGGATCGTCGTCGACCACGGCGAGGGGGCCTGCGGTGGTGCGGCGCCCGGCCGTGGGATAGGCCAGCCGCTCGGCAGCAGGGAGCGGAGGGCTGGCCGGCGCACGTTGCGCGGGGGCCAGCACTGCCTGCTGGAGCGGTACGGACGCCAGCAGCGGTGACGCTGGCTGCATCCCGGGGGCGGGGGTGGGGCAGCGGGTGCCCAGATGCTGGGGTTTGCCGCCGACGCGCTGGCCGGTGGGCTGCTGGCAGCGTCGGCAGGGCAGGTCGGTGGCGGCCCGGGAGGGGATCTCGCGGTGGAGGGCTCCGAGAGCGGGCCAGTCCGGCGCGGTGGCGGCCGGATGCGGGGGCGCGGGGTTCTGGGTGAGCCGTGCGCTCAGTCCCTCCAGCAGGTTCCGGTAGACCTCGGCGTTGTGGCCGCGCGGGGTGGTGGTGCCGTTTTCCCAGGCGCGGATGGTGGCCTCGGTCACTGAGCAGGCGTCGGCCACCTGGTGGACGGACAGGTTGGACTGCCGTCGCAGGCGGTGCCGTTCGCCCGGTGGGGGCAGGGCGCGCGACGCGGCGGTGGCCACCACCGCGTCCGGCGGGAAGAGTTCGTCCACGGTGGGGCAACTCCCTGGTCAGGGCGGGCAAATGGGGAAGCAGTGCGCTTGGCAGCGCAGCTTGCCCGTCCCGAACGGGTTGCGTGGGCCCGCATGAACGTTCTGCCGCGGGTGTGACGATCTGACCTGCACCGATACGCGGTATCCCCCACCCGTTCGAGCGATGCGCGCGGTTGCGGCTGCCTCACGCCCCCTTCCGGACTCCGCCCGCCGGGCCTGTCGCCGTGTGGCACATCGGATGGGCCGCCATGACGGGCGGTTCGTTCGCACGATCGAGCGAGGCGCGCGCCACCGCTCACGCCTCGCTCGATCGAAGTGTTCGAGCCTGATCTCCTTCCCGCCTGCCGGCCGGGCCGTCACTGTGTTCGACGTCGCCCGGATCGATCACACGGGCGACGTCCATGTTTTCGTGAAAGGTGCGTTGTGAGTGATGTGGTGTGGGCCGAGTTCCACTCCTCTGCCGGGCGGCTGGTGCGGCGGCCGGTGGGCCAGGTGCAGCACGAGGAGCTGGAAGAGCGGGAGCCGGTGTGGAAGCCGGTGCAGTACCGGGGCAAACGGGCGATCGCGACCTGGTGGCGGCCGGCCGGTGCGGCCCGCCATGCAGGCTGCGCCACGCTGGAGGGACTGTCGGCGGCCCGGTCGTTGGACTTCGATCCTGAGGTGGCCGCGTTCACCGCGTGGCCGGTGCAGCTGAGCTGGGCGGACAGCCACGGCGCCTGTGTGCCGGACTTCTTCGCCCGACTGACCAACGGGCGGGCCCGCCTGGTGGTACGCACACCGGGTGGGCAGGCGGGCGCCGACTGGCTCCAGACGCTTCGCCTGCTGGATGCGGCCCGCCGCCAGGCCGGCTGGCAGCTGCAGGTGCACACCCCGCCGGATGCGGTGACGGCGGAGAACCAGCGGCGTCTGTCCCGCTACCGGCACCCGCGCCTGGCGGATGCGGACGCGGCCCGGCTCCTGCATGCCGTGTTCGCCACGCCAATGTCTCTCGTCCAGGGGGTGGCCGATAGCGGCCTGCCGGACCTTTCGGCGGTGGCGCAGGCGCATCACCTGATCTGGAAGCGGGATTTGCTCATCGACTGGAGCGTGCCGTTCGTGCCGGCCCGGTCGCTGGTGTGGTCGTCCACGGCACCCCAGGTGGCGGTGTGATGCCCGCGTTCGCGCCGGCTCCGACGGGGGCCGTGGCGGTGGGTGATGTGGTGCGCTGGCGCGGCAGCACCTACCTGGTCGCGGCCCTTCAGGGCAGCCATGTGCATCTGCTCAGCCATCGCGCCGACGGCGAGGACGCCGTCGTCCTGCTGGATGCGCTGCTCGGTGCGCCGGGCTTCGCCGTGCTCGCCTCCCCCGACGACAGCGGCGGCGATGGTGCGGGCGGGCAGGGGGCGGCGCCGGTGCGGGAGGGCCTGGCGAGTGTGGCCCTGCTGGAAGGGCTGCCGGAAAAGGCGCGGGACGAGGTCGAGTTCTGGCTGGACCACGTGCTGGAGGTGGACACCGGTCTGCCCGGCTTCGCCGTCCCCGGCACCATGCCGCGCCCCGGCTACGACCCGTCGCGTACGGCGCTGCGTGAGCGCTACGCGCTCAAGGCGGCCGAGCTGCAGGCCGCTCATCACCAGGTGTCGGCGGCGACGGTGGAGCGCAAGCGGCTGGCCTGGCTGGCCGAGGGGGTGTGGGGGCTGGTCGACAAACGACGGCTGCGCAGACCCAGCAGCCATGGCCGTGTCGATGAGCGGGTCGTGCGGCTGCTGCGTCAGGTCCACGGCCGGTTGAAGAACAAGTCCTCCGGGACCAGGTCCCGGCTGTTCGAGCTGCTCAGGAGAGTCTGCGTGAAGAAGTTCAAGAAAAAGGAGGCCGGGCGGCTGCTGCCGTCACGGGCGACGTTCTACCGGCTGCTGGAACGCCTCGGCATCGAGTGCGGCACCGGCAAGGACACCACGCGGTGCCGCGGGGACGACAGCAACCGTCCCGAGCCGCCGTTCACGCCCGCCCTGGCGACCGCACCGGGTGAGCAGGTGCAGATCGACACCACCCAGCTCGACGTGCTGGCCATCGACGAGACCGGCAAGGTCGTCTCCGTCGAGCTGACCGCGGCCATCGATGTGGCCACCCGGTCGATCCTGGCCGCGGTCATCCGCCCGAAGTCCAGCGGCACCAAGACGGGCCCCAACAGCCGCCGCCACGGCGGCCGGGCCACCAAGGCCGTTGACGCGCTGCTGCTGCTGGCGGAGATGTGCACGCCGCAGCCGATGCGGCCGGGCTGGTCTAAGCGGGCGGGTGCCAAGGGCTCGGGGCTGCCGTATGCGCAGCTGGTCCAGGCCGACGAGCGGATGCAGGACGCGGCCGCCCGGCCGGTGATCGTGCCGGACATGATCGTCATGGACAACGGAAAGGCGTTCGCCGGGCGGGCCTTCATGGACGCGTGCGCCTACCTCGGCATCTCGGTGCGCCCGGCCTGCTACCACTCCCCCACCCACAAGGCGATCATCGAGCGGACCTTCGGGGCGGTGAAAAGCCTCTTCAGCCAGTTCCTCACCGGCTACACCGGCCGGGACTTCACCCACCGCGGCAAGAAGGCCGCATCCGAACGGCTGTGGCGCCTGGACCAGCTCAACGACCTGCTGCAGGAATGGATCGCCACGGGCTGGCAGCAGCGCCCGCACGAGGAACTGCGCAACCCGTTCCTGCCGTCGATGCCGCCGCGTACCCCCAACCAGATGTTCGCCGCGTACGTGGCCAGCAGCGGCTATGCGCCGGTGCGGCTGAGCGCCGAGGACCGGCTGCGCATGCTGCCCACCGCGTGGGTGCAGGTCACTGAGAAGGGGATCCGGCTGCGCAACCGTACCTATGACAGCCGGGCACTGAACGGCTATCGGGGTGCCGCGTCCGGCTGGCCGGGCAAGGGACAGCGCTGGCCGGTGCGCTACCACCCGCATCAGCCCGAGAAGGTGTGGCTGCAGGACCACCGCACCGGCACCTGGGCGGAGGCCGACTTCGTCTACCAGCGGCTGATCGGCGACGCGTGGAGCGAGCATGTCTGGGACCAGGCCACCGCCGTCCACCTCGAAGAGGGCGGCAGCACCAAGAACGAACTGGCCATCGCCCGCGTCGTGCGCTCGCTGCTGGAACGCGCGGGCCGCGGCCCCGCCCGCACCACCGGGCCCCGGCCAGCGCCCCTGGAGCGCGGACCGCAGGTGGGCCCCGCGCCTCTGGAGAATCCCTACGCGGGCATCCCCGCCCCCGTCTTCGGCAGCATCCCGGCCCTGCCCGCCATGGACATCGATCCGCGGCACCTGTGCCTGCCGCCCGACGCCCACGGCCCGGCTGGCCAGGGCGGCGGACCGTACGGCAAGACCACGTAGCCCGCTTCCCCTTTCCCGCCGGGCGGGCAGAGCCCGCCCGGCGGCTCCTGAGACCAGAGAAGGTGCCGAGGTGACCGTGTCTCCCCCCAGTGCCGGTGATGGCGACCGGCCTCCCAGGCCCACCGTCCGTCCCGGCTGGCAGGCCTACGTCAACCGTGTCATCGTCCCGCCCGACCTGGCGGGCTGCCCGCCCGCCGGTACGCCCGTCGGCCCGGGTGACGGGCGGCTGCGCTACCACGCCACGATGCGGACCGTGCAGACTCCCGCCCTGAAGAAGGCGATTGTCCTCGCCAGGCGGCTGTGGCTGGCCAGCAGTCCCCGCAGCGAAGGCCCCCTGCACCTGGCCATCGACGGCCCCGGCGAGACTGGCATGACGACCGTGCTGCGGCAGATCGGCCGCGCCTTCGAGGGCATCGTCGGCGACCAGCTGCCCGCCGACCGCACCCGGATCCCGGTCATCCACATCAACGTGCCGCTGTCCCCCACCAGCAAGCTGGACTGGTCCATCCCCTTCGCCGACTTCGTCGGCCACCAGCACACCAAGGATCCCGAAAGCGGCCAGCGCAGCACCGACATGACCGGCCCCGTCTGCCACGTCATGAAGACCCGCGGCACCCGTCTGGTCCTCGTCGACGGCATCGACCGGCTGGAGAACTCCGAACTGAAGACGGCCTTCGACTACTTCGGCTACCTCGCCAGCGAGTTCAGCATCTCCTTCGTCTACTGCGGTCCCGGCGCCCGCGACATCGTCAACGCCGCCCGCCGCGGCAAACGGGCCGAGGCACCTGCAGGCGGCGCAGGCGGAATCCCTGCCCTCGCGGTCAACCCCATCCCCTACAGCCCCGACACCTACGACATCTGGCACGAGGTCATCAAGTTCTTCGACCAGGACCTGCGCCTGCACGGGCACAGCCCCGGCGACCTACTCAAACTCGCCGCGCATCTGCACGAACGCACCGGCGGCTACATGAAGCCGCTGTCCTACCTGATCTGCCAGGCAGCCCAGGAAGCCATCGAGACCGGCACCGAAGCCATCACCAAGGAACTCCTCGACAACCAGCTGGTGGGACGCTTCGATGACGATCCGATTCTGCAGATCTGACACGCATCTCCTCAGATCATCCGCTCGTTGCACTCCATGTCACCGACGAGCCGCTGCCAGCAGCGAACAGGCGCCGACAGGCGCCTGCTGCAAGGTGCCCTCTTCGCCGACGGCGGTCCTGCCGCCCCATCCTTGAAAGAGCTTCCTCCCCGTGGCCAAACGCAAAGCCAATGCTGCCCATCCCCGCCTGGTACCCGCCATCGCGGTGGCGAACGTAACCGAGATCGGAACCTCACCCGGCGTCCTCGTTATCAGGACCGGTCCCTTCACGAAATCTCCCAAGATCCTCACCGTGCCCGGCGAGATGGCCGATTCGTTCGTGTCGAAATTGCAGGAGGCTGCCCGCGCGGCGGAAGAGGAATACTGGGATCTTCTGCCCGCCTTCCGTGCCGGGGCCGCCAGTGACGACACCACCGAACTGACGAGAGCCAAGGAGAAGTGGCTTCTTTCCCAGCCATGGCAGCAGAAACTGCAGCAGGTGCTGGGCAACAGGCACAATCGCCTGTTCTTCATGGACTACGCGGGACACGTCGGGATCGTCGCGGCTACGCCCTACGCAGCCGCTCCTCATCTGCTGATCTTCGATCCATTGCAACTTCACCGGCTGGCTCCTGCGTTCCAGCTCGCCGCCGTCCAGGTAAGGCGCAACCTGCCGACTACCATGACCGTTCCGGCCGGGCGGCTTGCAGCTGCACAACGCGAGTGGTCTTCGGTTCCCTGGCCGCGCACCCCGGTCACCCCGCCCACCCCGCAGCAGGCGGACAGGGTCATCGCCGGACTGCGCACCGACTTCCTGCGCCGGGCCCCACTCCTCAAGGAGCACTGAGCACTCCGGGCCAGTCACCGGCTATCTGCTCACGGACCGCAGTACCGCACAGGCAATTGGCGTAGACACCCATCGGCACGGATCCGTAGAGAGGGCTGCGGCCCGGTAGGTCCTAGTCCGGACGGCGCCGCGTCCCGCTTGTGTTTCCCGGAGTAGTACGGGGAGTCCGCAGCGATCTCCCCCAGCCTTCGGCCGGGAGGTGCCCCCAGTCGATCGGCAGCAGAGTGCCGTCCCGGATCACGAACGCCTTCTCGCGTATCGTCCGCATCGCCTCGGCGAGTGAAGGCGCGAGGGCGGCCAGGGCCTCGACAGCTTCGCGTATATAGCGGCAGACCGTGGCGATCCCGATGTCGAATCCGGCAGCGAGCTGGGCGTAGGTATCACCGCACCGCAGGTGCGCGAGGGCGAGCAGAGCCTGGCGGCCGACGGCCAGACGTCGCCACCGTGTACCGATCTTCGCCCGCCGCGCGGCCAGTTGACCGGTAAGGAACCGCAGGGTTCGGCTGGACAGATCGATCGAGGATGAGTAGACAAGCATGCGAAGCTCCTGGCAGGCACGGGTGATCTTGGTCGAGAACCCGTCTACCAGGAGCTTTGTCGTTGCGCAGGGCGTCCAACTTGCGGTCAGCATCGGGATGCTGGAAATCGCTCACTGTTCAGTCACGGCGGTGAGCTCGGCGATGAATCCCGTTCGTGACCTCGACGCGGTCGCTCCCGGAGCCGATGTTCAGCACATCGACCGGTTGCCTATGGATGAGTACTCATGCAAGAGTAGTCGCATGTCATCGATCAGGTTGTTCATCCTCGACACGTTCGCGAGGAACGGCGAGATGCACGGGCACAGGGTGCGCCTCCAGGCCGAGCGGGAACATCTGCACCTGTGGACGGACGTGTCCGTGGGCAGCCTGTACCAGGCGATCAAGCGCCTGCTGGCTGAGGGCTTGCTCGAAGAGCTCAGGACCGAGAAGGAGGGCAATCTGCCCGAGCGTCAGGTGTACGGCATCACCGGTGAAGGGCGGCTGCGTCTCAAGGAACTCCAGTCCGAGAGTCTGCGCCACATCTGGATGAAGCCGGACCCGTTCGACCTGGCCCTCACCCGCCTGGACCCGGAGAAGCTGGACGAGCTCCACCCGGTGATCGCATCCCGGCTGGATGAACTCGCCTCCATGCTCTCGGACACCGAGACGCTGAACGCCAACGCCATCGACGGCGGCTACCTGACGGTGAGCGAGGCACTAGCGGTCAGTCACAGTGCGCACAGGCTGCGCGCCGAGATCGCCTGGCTCCAGGAGGTCCTGGACGCGGTGCCCGAGATTGTCACCGATGAACGGACCCGTCAGCCCGACACCCTCTGAATCACCGGATTCCGCCTCCCTTGAATCCACCCGCGTCGCAGTCGGCGCGGTATCGCCCGGTAAGGATCACGCCCCATGTCCGAACTCATCGAACCCTTCACCCTGTCCGTACCGGAGGAACAGCTGACCGACCTGCGTGAGCGGCTCTCCCGCACCCGGTGGCCCGATCCAGAGACCGTTCCGGACACCAGCCAGGGACCCCAGCTGGCGAAGCTCCGCGCGCTGCACGACTACTGGCTCAACACCTACGACTGGCGGCGGTGCGAGAAGACCCTCAACTGCTTCGGCCAGTCACGCACCATCATCGATGATCTGGGCATTCACTTCCTCCATGTGCGCTCGCCTGAGCCGGACGCCCTCCCGCTGGTCATGACCCACGGATGGCCCAGCTCCGTCCTCGATTTCCACAAGGTCATCGGCCCACTGACCGATCCCGTGGCCCACGGCGGTGACCCGCGGGACGCCTTCCATCTCGTGGTGCCGTCGCTGCCGGGATTCGGGTTCTCCGACCGGCCTACGGAACCCGGCTGGGGATTCCCCCGGGTCGCCGATGCCTGGATCACGCTGATGGACCGGCTCGGCTACCGGCGATGGGGCGCCCAGGGCGGCGACCTCGGATGCGCGGTCACCGACGAGATCGGCCGCAAGGCCCCCGACGGATGCGTCGGGCTGCACCTCAACTTCGCCATGTTCCCGCCAACGCCCGACGAGATCCGGGACGCCACCGAGCATGAGCAGGCAATGCTCGACAGCGCCGCCTACTTCTGGGAGAACCTCTCGGGCTACGCCAAGGAGCAGGCAACCCGCCCTCAGACCATTGGCTACTCCCTCGCGGAGTCCCCCATCGGCCTGGCTGCCTGGATCTACGCGATGTTCCAGGACACCTGCGGCACGCCGGGGGACGCGGAAGCATCTTTCACCCTGGACGAGCTGCTCGACGACATCATGCTCTATTGGCTTCCCAACACCGGGACGTCCTCTGCGCGGACCTACTGGGAAATGGCACGGTCGGCACGGCCCTCCGCGCCCAACGCCGCCGCACCGATCACACTGCCTACCGGATTCAGCATGTTCCCGCAGGAGCACGTCCGGAAGTCCCAGCGCTGGGTGGAACGCCGCTACAGCAACGTCGTCCACTTCAACGAGCTTGAGGTGGGCGGGCACTTCGCGGCCCTGGAACAACCGGCACTCTTCGTTGACGAAGTCCGGACCACCTTCCGTTCCTTGCGCTGAGCGCACCGCCGGCATCGGCACCTCCTACCGACAGCTTCCCCCCAGGAAGGGCGATACCTCATGACACCCCTGCCCGGCGAACTCCTCAAACTGCTGAACCGGCCCAGCCCCTGCTTCATCGCCACCACCATGCCGGATGGCTCGCCCCAGCTCACCCAGACCTGGGTCGACACCGATGGTGAACACATCCTCATCAACACCGTCGAGGGCTACCGCAAAACCAAAAACGTTCAACGCGACCCCCGTGTGGCCGTCAGCATCGCCGACCCGGATGACACCTCCCGCTACTTCTCCGTACGGGGACGCGTCACCAGCACCACGACCGACGGCGCCGCCGAGAGCATCGAACAACTCGCCCAGAAGTACACAGGCCACCCCTACGCCTCGTACGGCGGCCCGGGCCAGACCCGGCTCCTGCTGACCATCACCGTCGACTCCGTCATCCATTCCCCCATGCACTAAAGACCAAAGGGACCGTCATGACCAGCTTCCCCCACAGCGCCGGCACCGCCCGCCCCTATGTCTGGGCGCCGGACCAGTCCCCGGCCTACTGGAACGTCGGCACGTACTGGAGAGTGCTCGCCGACGGCAGCCAGACCGACGGCCGGTCCTGCACGTTCGAGGAACTGTGTCCCCAAGGACTCGTCGCCCCACCGCACGTCCACGACAAGGAGGAAGAGGCGTTCTTCATCCTCGAAGGTGATTTCGTGTTCACCATCGGAGACGAGGAGATCCCGGCCGGACCCGGCAGCTACATCTACCTGCCGCCCAAGGTCCGCCACGGCTTCCGCGTCGAATCCGAAGTCGGCCGTGTCTACAACATGCTCACCCCGGCCGGATTCGAGCAGAACATCATCACCAACGGCCAGCCCGCCCCCCAGGTCTCGATGCCCCACCGGGAACGAGCGCCGTACCGCTATGGAGGCAATTGCGTACCTCCAGGCCCCCAGCCCCCTGGGACGACCCTGCCCGGGCGCCTGACTCGTCCATTTAGGGGTGCTTTCAGAAAGCCGGGTTCTTGCGGGCGAGGGTCATGCAGTGGGCGAGCTGGAGGAAGGCGTCGTGCATGTCGTCTCGGGTTTCCCAGCGGGTCCGTAGGCGGCGGGGTCCGTGGAGCCAGGCGATAGCGGACTCGGCGACCCGCCGGACGCGGCCCAGGCCCGAACCGTGCGGCTCACCGCGCCTGGCGATCTTCGGCGTGATGCCGCGCTCACGCAGACGGCGACGGTAGCTGTCGTGGTCGTAGCCGCGGTCGGCGTATAACGTGCGGGGCTTGCGCCGGGGCCGGCCCCGCTTGCCCCTCACTGGCCCAAGGCTGTCGACCAGGGGCAGGAGCTGGGTGACGTCGTTGCGATGACCGCCGGTCAGCGACACCCGCAGCGGGATGCCGTGCGCCTCGGTCAGCACGTGGTGCTTCGAGCCCGGCCGTGCACGGTCAACCGGACTCGGGCCGACTTTTGGGCTGCTTCGCCCCCGCTTGGCCTGCACATGCGAGGCATCGACGGTGACACGGTCGAAGTCCAGGCGGTCCGCCGCCCGAAGCCGGTCCAGCAGCACCCGCTGAAGTTCCTCCCACACCCCCGCCTCCTGCCACTCGGCCAGCCGCCGCCAACAGGTAGGACCGGAACCGAACCCCAACTCCTGCGGCAGGTACTCCCACTGGATACCGGTGTAGAGAACGAACAGCACACCCTGCAGCGTCTTGCGGTCATCGATCCGCTTGCGCCCCGGATGCCGGAACCGCCGCTCATGCTTCGGCAACAGCGGCTCGATCACCGCCCACAACTCGTCACTGACCTCCCACGGCTTCCGCCGCGCCATGGTCGCACCCCACAAAACACGGAATCACATGCACCTCCACCGTGCCACAAGAGGATCATTCTGCAAGGACCCCTTAGAGCGCCGGCCTAGGCCCGGGACGTGTGGTTTACGGTGCAGGACGACGAGTCGGTGTTGATGTACCCGCCGAGCGCTGTCGCCCCCACTCACGGTACGCACGCGGACATGCCATGCCTTCGCCGGCCACGGAACGCTCAGCCCGGTAAGCGACTGTGGCGATCTGAGCGAACGACCGGACCAGCGGATTCGGGTCACCCTCATTCCACGCCGCTACCACACGGCTCGGCGCAATGTCGATCAGCGGCACCACAGCCAGCTCCCTGGGCAGGTCGTGCCCGAACGGGGCAATGCCGACTGTTCCGTTCCAGAGCGCGGCCTGCAGGCACTCCTGGACAGCGCGTACCACCGGACCCTCGCGCGGCTCCCCGCCGTTCCAGTACGAATGCCAGATCGGATCCGTGCCGTCCGGGAACTGGAACCAGCCCCTGTCTGCCAGGTCGGCCACCTTCAGGCGGTCGCGGCGGGCCAGTGGATCATCGTCGCGCAGCATCGCGCCGACTGGGTCGACGCGCAGCTCGTGCACTGTCGGACCTGTCTCGTCGAACGGCCCACGGGTCAGAGCGACGTCGACCAGTCCGGCGCGCAGTCCGCAGGTCGGATCGGCCAGGTCGGTCTCGCGGATGCGAACCTCTACATCTGTCCGGATCACCGACATGGTGAAGGCCGTCCTCGTCCTTCACCACGCGTCAACCTGAGGTTGGAAAACGCTCAAGGACGGCGTCCGCGACGCCGAAACACTGCTGCAGGTCCTCACCGAGCACTACACGGTCACCTGCGGCAATGGCCCGGCGACACCGTCCGACCTGGCCCCGCTGGATCCTGATCGGTGCGGCTGCGTACGGATCACCCCCAAACCAGGGGCGACGCATGCGTCGCCCCTGCAGTCACCCTGACAGACAGCAGTCACGACGGGGTGTCTTGGTGGTTGGGGCAGGATGCGCGCGCATCCTGCCCCAACCACCAAGGCCCACGCACCAGCAAGACCGCCAGCGTGGAGAATTCCCCTGTTCAGAAAGGGGGTTCGGCGTGGACGCCGCGCTCCGGCTCCGCGAACCGGGCCACCTGGTCGTGTTGCAGAGCCAGTTGACGCCGATGCCCGTCGTTGCGCGAGCCCACGCAGTTGCGGATAGCCAGGCCGCCGTCGAGCAGATGGAATCCCGCCGCCCGCACCAGGCGGCCCTGGGGTGAGTCCTCATCATCGATGTCCGCAGCGGCCAGACGGCAGCCCGCACCAAGGAAGTCCAGGGCCTCTACGGCCAGGAAGGCGCCGAGGCCGAATCCCTTCCAAGCCTGGTCCAGTTGGACATCGAGGAGGACCAGCAGGTCGCCGTGGGCTTCCAGGCCGAGTTGATGGATCTTGTTGTCCGGGTCCTGCCAGGCATCGAAGACGGTCGATGCCAGGCGGCCGAAGCTGTACTGCTCGCCGCGCACGCTACCCAATGTGTATTCCTCTTGCCCCCAGCTCAGCCGCGCCAGTGCCAGCCGGCCGATGTGGCCCAGAGGAGGCTCAGGGTCGGAATCCGATGGCCGGTGGTTCACGCTCACGCTCCACCACTGGACGGTGTCCTGGCTGCAGGGCGCCAAGCGTTCCGGCTTATAGGAGAACTCCAGCCTCAAATCCCGTGGGGAGCCGGGCAGTTGCAGTGGGTCGAGAGGGCCGATCTGCCGGGGAACGCCCCGCTGCTCACTGATCGGCACGGTGTTCTGCCGGGGGATCACGGAGTGCAGGAGACGTTCCTGGTCTTCGTTGATCGCCGGCTCGCGCTCTTCATAGTCCCAGTCATCGGTTTGGTCGGCGTCGGCGAGGTGGAGTCGCTCAGCGAAGTACTGGGCGTGCTCGGCGGCGGGCAGACCCACCGCGACCGCGACCTCCATGAGCTCCCTCATGAGGTCGTGTTGGACGTGGATCATCCAGTCCCGCTCTTGGCGGTAACGCTCGGCGAACAGACTGGTCTGCTCGCGGACGGTCTCGCTACCACCCTCCGTCGTGTGCGCCTCGCACAGCGTCCGGTAGCAGGCGGGCTTCTCGGGACACCAGGGCTGGTCGCAGAGCCGGTGTGCGCCTGCCCAGAATTTCGGCAGGAGCTGGAAGCGCCGCCTGCCGTCGCTGATCACGACGCCGTCCAAGCTGGCGGCCTCGACCGCAAGGTTGCGCCGCTCAAGCTGCACATAAGGGGCTACCACCAGGTTAGCGAAGGCCAGGACGCCGGTGCGGGCGACCGAGGTTCCCAGGATGACGGAGTGATAGGCCACAGAATCGCAGCATCGGTGAGCCGGGGTACGAGAGCATTCCTCGACGAGATCCCAGACGGAGAAGTGGGTGGAGGTACTGGGCGGTGCCGGGAGCGGGCAGAGTTCTGCAGCGCTGTTCACGGTAGGCGTTCCTTACTCGGGAGCGGGAGGGTTCAGACGTGCTGCATGGACGGGCAGGCGCAGTGCGAGCACCGCTCGCCGTCCGCGACTTTTCCGGGATGGCACGACCAGTCATGTCCGCACACAGCAACCCGCCCGCGGGCAGCGGAAAAGAAGCACACGTTGCAGCGCGCTCTCCGGCTGAGGGCCGGCCAGCGGGGCAAGCAGCCGTTCAGGGAAGTGTTCAAGCAGATCCCGCGGCAGGGCGGAGCAGCCCTGGTTGAGAACAATGTCCGGTCAGCTCGTGCTCGAGCCAGGCCTGGGCCGGGTCGGGTGTCTCAGCGATCAGCCAGCTGCGGAATCCCGCCGGGTCGTCGTCGAGCAGCATGGTGTCCTGCTGTGATTTGTCCAGGACGGCTGCCCGGCGGGCCGCGAGTTCGGCACCAATCGCCTGTGGCCCTGCGGGCATGCAGCAGGACTTGAGGCTCAGTACACATCATCAGCACATCGGGCAGGCCACCGCCGCCAGCACCTTCCTCCGGGCTGGTGTGCCAGGTACACGGTGTGCCGAGCTGACTGATGTACCAGTCGCGGAACGCCAAGAGATTGGCGGTGTCGCGCGACCATCCCCAGTCGACGACGCAGCCGCAGGTCTGCTTCAGCGGGGTCCAGCTGATCGCCGTCGGTACCGGCACGGCCGCGTTGAGGTGCTGCCGTTGGCGCCAGAGGCGCGCCTTGTTCTTCCGGTTCTTCGTCCGCCCCATGACAGGCCCCTTGCTGCCCGGGAGATCGCCGACCCGTACGGCCGACGGGCATCTCTCCACGTGCTGTCAACGACGGAGCGTGATGAAGAGCAGTGGATGTGCCCATATCATCGCTGCTTCGTGTGATTGTCGAGCATTCGGGCGCCACAGGGACAGCGTTCCGTTACCCGTTGCCCAGACCGTAGTCAGGTCTCAGTATTCCGGGCATTTCTGCCCGGAAGGTCCGCCTCGTCACCAGAGCGTGAGGGCTTCGGTTTGAGTACGGTCTCTAGTTTCTGTCTGCCGCTGCTGCGGCAGGGTTGCGCCACCTGCCCGCCCCGCCTCCGTCATACGACGGGGGCAGGTGGCGCGGGTCTTACGGTCGGCTCCGCGAGGCTTCGACACCCGCTTGGGGGTGCCCCGGTCTCCGGCCACTGCGGTACCGGTCGAGCATGCCGCCGCGAGAGCGGCGAGGTTGAGCGCGGCGTTGTCGTCCCGGTCGATGACCAGGCCGCAGGCGTCGCATGCGTAGGTCCGGATGTGCAGCGGCAGCTTGGCTTTCACCGCGCCGCACCCGGAACAGGTCTTGGAGGAGGGGTACCAACGGTCGGCGACTACGAGGCGGGTGGCGTGGCGCTGGCGGGTCTTGTAGTCGAGCTGGCGGCGGATCTCCCCGAATCCGGCGTCGGTAATCCGGCGGGCCAGCCGCCGGTTGCGGAGCATCCCGGCGGCGTTGAGGTCCTCGACCACGACGGTGCCGTACTCGGCGGCAACGCTCGTGGTGAGTTGTGCAGGGCGTCTTCGCGGAGGTTCGCCACCCGGTGGTGCACGCGGTTGCGTGCAGCGTTGGCTTTCTCCCGCTGCTTCGACGGCTTGCGTCCGGTGCGCCGGTCCGGGCCCTGACGGCGGGACACGGTCCGGGAGGCGCGGCGCAACTGCTTGCGCGCGGCGTCGTAGTGCCCGGGATTCGCGACGGTTCGGATCTCGCCCGTGCTGTCGGCCGTCACCGCGAGGGTCTTCACGCCGAGGTCGATACCGACCGCTGTGTCCGGGCGCGCCACGCGTTCGAGGTCGCGCTTGACCTCCGCTTGGAAGGAGACGAACCAGCGTCCCCGCTCGTGGCGGACGGTCGCGGACAGGATGCGGGCCGTCCCGTCCTTGACGCGGGCCAGGAGTTTGACGGTGGGCTCGTGGGTGCGGATCGTGCCTAGTCGGGGCAGCGTTACGTGCCGGCCGCCGGACTCGACACGGATCGTGCCGGTGGTGAACCGGCAGGCAAGGCGCGTCTTGCGCTTCGACTTGAACCGGGGCGCACCTACCCGCTTGCCCTTGCGCTGCCCGCGCTTGGACTTGCTGTAGTTGTCGAACGCGGCAGCGGCGTTGGCCAGCCCGGTGGAGTACGCCTCCTTGGAGTTCTCCTCCCACCAGGCGGCGAACCTCGCATCGGTGTGCTTGGCGGCGTTGAACGCCTTCCGCAGCGACGGCAGCGACCACGGCCGCCACTCGGTCAGCTCCGCCTCGAAAACGCCGTACGTCTCCTCGGCCTTGCGCTGCCACCACGACGCCTCGACCCAGCCGACAGCCCAGTTGTAGGCGGCACGCGCGGCACCGCAGTGCGAACGCAGCGCGCTCTCCTGGGCGGCGTTCGGGTCCAGGGCGAACCGGAACGCCTGCACCACGAACCCGGGCTGAGGCTGGAACTTCTTCACTGGTCCTCGCCGGTCGCCACGGCCACCGCGCGGGCGACGCGGTTCTTCGCCGCCCGCCGCCCGTACAGGCGCGCGCACATCGACGTGAGCACCTCGGTGATGTCCCGCACCAGGTCGTCAGCCGTCTCGGTCGGCTCGAGAACGACCAGGCGCCGCCCGGACGCCGACAGCACGGCTTCGAGGTGCTCGACACCGCACCGGGCCAGCCGGTCACGGTGCTCGACCACGATCACCGCCGCCTGCGGGTCGGACAGCACCCGGTGCAGCTTGCGGCGCCGGCCGTTCAACCCGGAGCCGACCTCGGCGACGACCTCGGCGACAGCCAGGCCCAGCCCGTTCGCACCGGACACGACCCGGGCGGCCTGCCGCTCAAGGTCGGCCTTCTGGTCAGGGGACGACACGCGGCAGTACGCCACCACCCGCCCGGACGGCTGGACGGCGACCTGGTCGACCAGCCACGTCCCGGACGGCGCCTGGCGGACCGGGACGGGCATCTTCCCGTCCTTCACCCACCGCCAGGCGGTCTGGTAACTCACCCCCTGCTCACGGGCCCACTCCGCAAGCTTCACGAGACCAAAGTACGCAAGACACACGACCAGAGATGACTATGAATGACTAGAAAATCTGCAGCAGCTCTCACCCATCCTGTTCGGGCATCGCAGCGGCGGGCAGCAATGGAACGTCTGCCTGGCGATGACTGCGCGTCAACCTCTGCATGCGCCTGGTCTTGCCAACCGGCACGTACCGTGCGATCGACATAGTTCGTTACCGTGTACGGGTCATCCTGCTGCCCACCCGCCGCAACACTGCTAGAAGAGATTGCCAATCCGCTTGAGATGCGATAAGCGCACCATCGCCGCGAGCCGCGAGCCGCGAGCCGCGAGCCGCGAGCCGCGAGCCGCGAGCCGCGAGCCGCGAGCCGCGAGCCGCGAGCCGCGAGCCGCGAGCCGCGAGCCGCGAGCCGCGAGCCGCGAGCCGCGAGCCGCGAGCCGCTGACCGGCGCAGGAGGCTGTGTTGTTATTAGGGATGGCTGCCGTGTTCGGTAGTCAGCCTCTCCGTGTGCCGGTAGGGCGCGATGCCCATCGGTGGAGCACCTTCCACGGCGAGCGAACCCTGGTCGTCGCCGCCCGTACGGTCACCTCGACCGTGCGCGTTCTCGAATCGCTGCCGGCTCTTCTGCGTGGCGACGGTCGTGTGAGGGTCGTCTTCGCCTACGACCCGACGTCCGCCTTCAACGCCGGTGTCGTCGACCTTCTCAACGGTGCCGGGTGTCGGGTCATGCCCTGGGAGCAGTTGGGGCACATCACCCCTGACCTCATCCTCTCCGCCAGCGAGAACATCGAGGTGCCGGAGGGCGACTGCCCGGTTCTGGTGCTGCCGCACGGGGTGGGTTTCCAGAAGTTCGTGCCGGATTCACGGAGTTCGGGCGACAGGGTCTCCGGGGTCGTACCGGACTCCCTGCTGGAGACGGGACGGGTGTGGCTGGCGGTCTCGCACCCGGCGCAGGAGGAACAGCTGCTCGCCACGCACCCGAAGGCCGCCGGGCGCACCCTGCTGGTCGGTGATCCCTGCTTCGACGAGCTTGTCGGCAGTCGGCCGCGCAGGAAGGCATACCGGGAGGCGCTGGGGGTCGCGGAGCATCAGCGTCTGGTCATGGTGAGTTCCACCTGGGGGCCCACCTCGCTCCTGGGCAGTCTTTCGGACCTTCTTCCGCGTCTGCTCGCGCAGCTTCCCTGCGACGAGTACCGGGTCGGTGCGGTCATCCACCCCAATGTGTGGTCGGCTCACGGGGCGTGGCAGATCCATACTCTGCTGGCCGCTTCCCTGGAGGCGGGGCTGTTGCTGATGCCGGCGGTCCATGCCTGGCGGCCCGCGCTCGTCGCGGCGGACGTGCTTGTCGGTGACCACGGCTCGGTGACGCTGTACGGTGCGTCCGCCGGTATACCGCTGCTGCTTGCTTCGTTCGGCGGCGACGCGGTGCCTGGGACGGCCGTCCACAGGATGGCTGCTGCCGCGCCCCTGCTCGATCCGCGCGCGGGCCTGCTCCAGCAGGTGGAGGATGTCGTACGCGGGCACACACTCCAGCGGTACGCCGCAGTCGCGGAGCATGCCTTCGCTGAACCGGGACATGCCCTCGCCCGGCTTCGCACCGCCCTCTACGGTCTGCTGAAGCTCCCGGAGCCGTCCTCCGCACCGCCGTCTGCCCTGGTGTTGCCGGTTCCGGATCCGCCTGCCTCGTCGGTCACCTCGTGGCAGGTGACGACCAGCGTCACCGAGGACGGCGGCGACCTGACGGTGGCCGTGTGCCGCTTTCCGGCGGCCGTCTCCGCGTACGGCGAGGCGCGCGCGGACGCGCCCGCGTCCTTTGCCTATCTGGCGTGTGCGGACGACGAGCGCGACCGCCGACTGGCCGAGAGCGCCTCGGTACTCGTCCAACGCCACTGTGCGTCCACGGTGGTCGGGGCACTGCGATGGATCCAGGACACACTCGCGCAGTTGCCTGGAAGCCTCCTGGCGGCTTCGGCCGTGCGCGGCAGCGGCTGCCTGGTCGGGCTCCGAGACGGCCGGGTCGTCGAGGCGACGGCTACGGGCCCGGCAATGGACCCGGGCCTGTCCGCCGCGGTCGTCTACGCCTGTCTGCGCGCGGGACATCCCCTCAACGACACCCGGGTGCTCCTGCGGATCGGTGGCAGGCGGGACGAGGATGTGGTCCTGCGTCTTCGTCCCGCCCCGCCGGTCAGGTAGCGGCCCGGGAGCCGGTGCCCGGCCGAGGCAGCAGTCGTCAGCGCTCAAGGTCCTCCAGCCGCCGCCGCAGACTCTCCGCCAAGCGGCTGCCGGCCGCGTCATGGATCTCAACGGCCCGGCTCAGGCAGGTGCGTACCAGGTCCTCGCGGTCTCCTGTCCGCTGCGCGATGTCGGCGAGTTGCACCAGGGCCTGTGCCTCGTAGTGGGTCGCCTGCTGCTCCCGCAGAGCCCGGGCCGCGCCGCGCAGTGTGCGGATCGCTTCCTCGGGGTCGTCGAGGTGGTCGTGTACGACTCCGATGGCGGCGGTCACCCGGGCCGCCATCCGCAGATCAGGCTCCTCACCGTCCGCCAGGCCGCGCTGCGCCCGGCGCAGCGTGATCATGGCTTCCGTGTGTTCGCCTTGGGCGTCCTGGGCACACCCGAGGAAGTAGGCGGCGATGGCCGCTCCGCGGGATTCCCCGGCGCGCGTGTTGAGTTCAAGGGAGTGCTGGTACGCCTCGGCGGCGCGGGATGGATCGAAGCGGTCCCGGTACCGTCCGAGGAATTCCTGTACGGAGGCACGCAGGACGAGGTGGCCCGATGCCTCGGCGCGGGCGACGGCCGTCTCGAGTTCCGCTCGTGCCCGGTCGTTCTCGCCGAGGTCCAGCAAGGGGCGTGAGAGCAGGCTGCGCAGCCGTGCTTCGGCCGCCATGGCCTGCGCGATCTCGCCCACCGTGTTTGCCGACGCCGCTGCTGCGGCAGCCGCCTCGGCGCCCAGTTCCAGCGATTCCTTCCAGGCCGCGAGGTAGCGGCGGTACAGGAACAGGGCCGTGAACGCCTCGGCCAGTTGCCAGACCAGGGTGTGCAGCCCGTGCCGGGCGGCCGTGCGCAGTACCGCCAGGATGGCGGGGCGTTCGGTGTCCAGCCATTCCAGTGGAGGCGGGCCGCTGTCGGCCGCGAAGGGGGTGGGGGTATCTCGCAGCAGGGCGGACAGCTGGGCGATCCGCAGCCGGTCCCTGCGCAGGGCCCGGTCGGCGAGCGCGGCGAGGACGAGGTAGTGCGTGCCTACCCGCTCGACGAGCGCCGCCTGCTCGGTCTGCGGTTCTTCCTCCGTCGCGCGCTCCCGGGCGTGCAGGCGCACCAGATCGTGCATGCGGTACCTGCCATCGCCCATGGTCTCCACGAGGCTCGCTTTGGCCAGGGCGCCCAGCAGGCGTTTGGTGCTGGGCGTGTCGATGTCTGCGGCGACTGCGGCCACCCCGGCGTCGAACGTGCCGACCGGCAGCCATCCGAGGAGGCGGTAGAGCCGGGCGGTGGGGGGCGGCAGCAGTCGGTAGGAGGGACCCAGAACAGCGGACACCGAGTACTCCTCTCCTTGCAGTGCCATCCCGGCCAGCCTGCCGGCCTCGTCGTCGAGTTCCCCAGCCAGTGCCGTCATGCTCAGAGCGTCATCGGTGACCAGACGCGCCGCCACGATCTGCAGGGCCACCGGCAGGCCGCTGCACAGCTCCACCAGGCGTTGCGCCGCCTCCTGTTCGGCCTCGACCGCCTCCTGCCCGCACCGGTCCTTCAGCAACGCCAGCCCGCCGTGGGCGTCCAGTGGCTTGAGGGAGATCAACCGGGCTCCGTCCAGGGACAGTTCGCCGAGCCTGGCCTGACTGGTGACCAGTACCGCGCTGCCCGGGCCCTTGGGGATCAGCGCACGCACCTGGGCGGGCTGGCTCACGTCGTCAAGGACGAGCAGGATACGCAGGCCGGCCGAGCGCGACCGGAACAGGTTGGTGCGCTCCGCGAGCGAACTCGGAATGCCGTCATCGCTTCCCACCAGCGACCTCAGGCACATCGCCAGGGCTTCGGAGACGTCCGCACCGGCGGCCGCCGGTGCGGACTGATCGCGCAGGGCCGCGAAATCCACGTACAGCTGCCCGTCCGGGAAGCGCCCTCGCGCCCTGTCCGCCCACTGCCAGGCCGTGGTTGTCTTGCCGACCCCAGGAAGTCCGTCCAGCACCCCCACATCGACGGATCTGGCACCGCCCGCTCTCGCACCGAGCACGCCGTCCAGAGCAGCAAGTTCGACCGTCCGGTTACTGAACGGAATGGTCACGGGCGGTACTTGATCCGGCCTGGACGTCAGGCCGGCCGCAGACGACGGCGGCGACTGGACGTGGAAGGTGATGCCACCGTGAATGTGCGACCCCTGGAAGGCGGGGCCGTAGTTCACCCCTCCGGCGACCAGGCTGACGAAGGTGCGCGACGCGTCCGGCGCCAGCTCGGACAACAGCCGTCCCAGTTCCTCCGCGGCGCCGGGATCCTCCCGGAATATTGTTTCCAGCCGCTGCCGCCACCGGGCATGGACCTCTGCCAGGGCACCTTCGTCACCTGCCGCCCGGGCACTGTCCAACTCATCGCTGGCCGCCTGGAGCTCTTCCTCGAAGGCCTCGCCCGCGGTCCGTCGTCCGAAGAACCGGGCCAGGCCGCTCTTCGCCCGCTCCCACGACTCCGAAACCATCAGGCCGACCAGCGTCGTCGCCCCGGACGCCGCAAGCGCCGCCAACTCGGCTTCCACACAGCCCCCTTCACATATCGCGTGCCCCTCAGGGCATCGGACACCAACCGTAGAGAGATCTTGGAATCTTGGACAGTCCGGCTCGCGGCGCGCCTCGTACCCGTTTCCCGCCCGGACGCGTGCCCTCACACGTTTGCTCGACCTCGTTTCCTGCTGCTTGCGCTCGCCGCCGACGCTCACGAGTGGCGCACCGTCGCAGGTCGAGGGTGCGGGTCGGCGCCGAGGGCCGTGCGGGCGGTGCGTGGCGGCACGGCCGGCAACGGGGGGCAGGCTCTGCCCCGGACGCGGCGCAGGCTCGCCCGGACGATGCGGGGGCCACAGCATCCCGAGGCCGGCGGGTGGTCAGGGCTCTATGAAGGTCAAGGACTGGGCGTCCAGGTCGAGTCGGAGATGGCCGCCGCCGTGTTTGCGTAGCTGCCGCCAGGCGGTGTACCCGGTCATGATGGCTTTCTCCCAGTCAGCGGCGCGCAGCACGCTCACTTCAAGGTGGGCGGTCATGTGGTCGACGGTGATGAGCAGTTCGTGGTCGACGTGGCGGAGGTCCTCGAAGTAGTGGTGGCGGCTGGCGTAGGCGAATATGAGCGCGCTGATGCCTTCCTCGATGGCGATGGCGCGGCCGCCGTCTTCGGCTTCGTCGATGCCGGGGCGGCTGCGGCGTTTGCAGCCGAGGAGGAAACGGCTGACGGGTGACCAGCCCAGGACGGCGGCGTGGGCAAGGTGGAAGGCGTCGTGGAAGCGGTAGTCGTCCTCGATGTGGCTGGCGCTGGTCAGGGGGTCCCCGGCCGGGCTGCCGTCCTCGCGGGTGAGGACGATGACGGTGCGGCCGTCGGGCTGGAGGGTGGGGGTGAAGGTGACGGTGGTACGGCGGGGCAGTTGTTCATGGGGCGGGTAGTCGGCGTCGAAGCGGGGGCGCTGGTCGTCGGGGGTGGCACGCCAGCGGTCCTTGGTCTTCTCCAGGCTGGCGGCGGCGATGTCCTCCAGGTCCAGGCCGAGCAAGTGTGCGAGGGCGGCGGTGTACCACAGGACGTCACCGAGTTCCTCGCGTAGCTGCTGTTTGGAGGGGCCTGCGTCGGCGCCGTCGCGCAGGCGCTTCTTGTAGGCGCTGGCCACGGATCCGGTCTCGCCGACGAGGCCGAGCAGCGGCATGAGGACCGGGTCGGTCCCGTCGGAGGCGGGCTGGAGGGTCTTGAGGGCTGCTTGCTGATAGCGGGCGAGGTGCACGCATACTCCCATGAAGGATCTTCCAACAAGGCTGTCGGATATTCCGACATCGCTCTACAGTAGGTCACGCCGGGCCGCCTGTCCGGGAGTTGAGTGAAAGGAGCGACAGCAGAGCATGCCGTTACAGAGCGTCCAGGAGATCGTGGACATCGTGATCGAGTTTCTGGCCGAGTACCAGGACAGACCTCTCGAGGAGGTGTACGAGGAACTGGCCGCCCGCGGACAGGACTTACCGGTCGACTCGGTGCTGGTCATGGAGATACTGGCGCGCGTCGAGGAACACTTCGGCATTTCCGTCCCCGCCGACGCCGAGGCCGGGCGCTCTCTGCGTTCGGTGTGGGCGTTCGCTGAGACTGTGTACGACACCATGCAGGCGAAGGAGCACCAACGATGAACGGCAACACACCATCCCACACGGAGGATGCCGACCAGCGGGCCCGGCTGGGCCAGCGGCTGAAGGCCACCCGTGAGTACCTGGGGCTGTCGCAGCAGCAGGTCGCCGAGCGGACCGGCATCGTGCGCTCGGCGGTCAGCGACATCGAGCGCGGAGTGCGCAGGGTGGAGGTGATGGAGCTGCAGAAGCTTGCCCGTCTCTACCGGCTTCCGGCCTCGTACTTCCTGGATGAGGAGGAGTCTGCCGATGCCGGTGAGCACGCGCTGGCCGGACTTCCGCGCACCGCACGGCCGTTGAACGAGGGTGACCGGATCGAGGTGGCGAAGTTCATCGAGTACCTGCAGTCCCGCCGGCAGGCCGAGGAGGAAGGGCCAGGCGTCCCGCAGAGAGCCGGGGAGGGCGGTGCGTGAGCTGGAACAGCGCCCACGGCGTCGCGATGATCGCGGCCGCGCAGGCCCACAAGGAGCTGGGCCCTCCTGCCGACGGGTACGTCGACGTCTTCGGCGCGCTGCGTCAGGCAGGCGTGGAGGTGGTCGGACGGAGGCTGGGCGCACTGCTGGGCCTGTATGTGGACCGCTTTGCCGGGGGGCCGGCGTGCCTGGTGAACACAGGGCTCGAAGAGGTGAGCATGCGGCACACCGCCGCTCACGAACTGGGCCATCACCGCCTGGGTCACGGCACCAGCATCGATCACGAGGAGCAGTCCTCGGGGCGGTGGGGCGAGGGGTGGCCCCAGCACGAGCGGGAGGCCGAGGCCTTTGCCTCCTGGTTTCTGATGCCCCTGTCGGCCGCCCGCGCCGCGCTGTCGCGGTGCGGCCTGAGACGCCCCGGGTCGCCTCTGGACGCCTACCGGATGGCCCGCTGGCTGGGCACGCCGTACGCCACGACGGTGCGCCACCTTGTACGGCTGAAGTTGATCGACCGGTCCACCGAGGCAATGTGGCTCAAACACTCCCCGGCCTCCCTGAAGGCGGACCTGACCGGCGGGCTGCCGCTCGGGACGCAGGCCCACGCCCACGTACTGCTGCCCGCCGCACACGGCGCCACCCTGCGGGTCACTGCCGGTGACTGCGTGCTGCTGGGCATCCCCGCAGCCTTCTACGACAACCTGCCGGCCGGCCTGAGCCGCACCCCGCCCGGCAGCGGCAGCCAGATGTCCTTCCTGGAACTGCCGGACGCTGCGGAAGGGCCCCGCGCCGTGTGGGTGAACGAGGACCTCGAGGGCGACACCACCATGACCGCCACGATCACGGCCCCGGACGCGCCGCTGTTCCGGGTGACGCTGCAGCGCACACCCAGCCGTGACGGCTCCGACGCCTTCTGGCACTGAACGCCCCATCCGCCCACGGCACCCCGCCGACCTGCCGAACCAGGAGCGAGCCGATGCACACGTTCACCGTCGACGCCCCGGACATCTCACGCGCCTGGGTGGAAGCCTGCACCCGCCTGTCCGAGATCCCTGGCAAGAAGGCCTTCCACACCGTGGTCCGCATCACCCGCCCCCTGCAGGAGGACACCCACCTGCGCACCGAACTCGACCGGGTGCGCGCCGCACGCACCAAGCAGCCGCTCTACCCCATCGACACCGTCGTCAACACGCTCTTCCCCGCGCAGCTCGCCGCCACCTGCACCACCCACGACCAACTCGCCGCCCGCTACCGCGCCCTCTACCCCCGGCTGCAAGAGGTCCGGCGCAACGCCCACGGCACCTACTTCGGCCGGCTCGTCGCCTACCCCGGCACCCCAGGAAAACCGGAACCGGTCGACCAGCTCGCCCGCGTCATCCAGCGCCTGGACAAGCTGCGCACCTCAGCGAAATGGAACGCGGTCTACGAAGCCGGAACCGCCCATGTCGAGGCCGACGACACCGCCTGGGAGGACGTACCGGCGCAGCCCACCGACGGGACCGAGGCCGTGGTCAGGGCCGCGGCACTGGACACGCAGCCGCTGGACTTCCCCTGCCTGAGCCACTGCTCGTTCCAGCTCGACAGTGCGAACAACACCGTGCATCTGGCCGCCTACTACCGCAGCCACTACATGTTCGACCGCGCCTACGGCAACTACCTCGCCCTGGGCCGTCTGTGCGCCTGGGTCGCCCGGCACGCCGGACTCACCCCCGGCACGGTGACCGTCATGGCCGGCTGCGCCCGCCTGGACTGCACCAAATCCGAACTCGGCACCCTCCAGGACGCCCTGACCACCCCGCTGTTCGGCCTCGGCAGCTGAACACACCGCCCGGGACGACAGGCCGGCCACCGGTGCGGCGGCGGCACATCTCAGCCGTTCAGGCCCCACTTGGGCGGGAACCACGCCCGCAGCGGCGCACCGTCGAGGCGGTAGGCCTGCTTGATGCGGCTGCGGCCGCTGATGCCGGCGATGTCCGGGTGGGCGACGCGCGCATACTTGTCGACCTCACAGAACAGGTTCTGGCAGTCGATCAGCTGCAGGGGCCTCCCCTTCAGTCCGGCGAAGGTCAGACCCAGGCGGGCGAAGTGCTCGCCCTGGGAGACTGCCATGTAACGGATGACCTCGGCTTCGATGCCGTCGGCCGCCGGACCGAAACACTTGCGGATGCCGTCCCGGGCGCCCGGCCCGGGCACTACGAAGTCCATCTCCGAAAACGGCAGCTGCGGAGCGTAGTTGAGGTCGATGGCGAACTGGTACGCCAGGAACGGACCGAGCGCGGGATAGCCGAGCAGTACCTCGTAGACCTCACGCATCGTCGCAGCGTCCAGAACACGTTCCGGGGCGCCGGACGTCATCATCATCTCCAGCAACCGCAGATGATTGCGGTGCTTGCGCTCCTCCCCCAGCTGCGGCGGCGGCACGATATAGGCAGCCGAGTACAGGCGCTCTTCCCGCGCGAAGGCCTCTGACAGGACGCGGTCGTAGGCCCGGAAGTCGTAGCCTTCCCAACGCACCTCCCCCAGCTCCCGGTTGAGCAGCCGCCAGGTCGACTCCTTGTTGAAGATCTTGAACAGCAGGGTGCGGAAGAACACCTCCTCCCACTGCTGCGGGCCGCAGTAGATCACGTCCGAGACCACAGCCTGACTGACCCGGTCGGCAGCCCGGTAGCAGTTGGTGAACCGGTGCCTGGACAGGATCGGGTCCTCGCTCCACGGCTGGGGCCGCCCCGCCAGGCGCGCCTCGTACACGGCCTGCCTGGCCGACGCGAACCGCCAGTAGGTGTCGAACACCGGCGTCGGCCGCAGCTCCCGGCCCGCCACCCGCACCCTTCCCAGCGCGGCCCCCAGGCCCGCGGACGTCTGACGGTCTTGCAGCAGCGTTACCATGCACGCAATATATATTCGTTATTGGTCTGCTGTCACCGAGGGGGAGCCATGGAGTTGCTGCATCTGCAGCAACAGCGCCGCACGACCTCAGTGCAGTGGCCGGAGGACGTCGACCGTCGGCTGAACGTCCTGGTCCGAGCCGCCACAGCCGCCGGTGAACGCACCTCACGCGCCGAGCTGTTGGCAGCGCTGGTGGCCAGCGTCGATACACAGCCGGAACAGTTGGCCCTGCTGCTGCACCGCTACCGTCTGATGGCACAGGACGCCCTCGCCGGCGATGAGAACCGCGACGACCTTCCGCAGGTGCGCAGTCCCGGCCCGCGGCGGGCCGCCTCCACACAGGAACGAATGCCCTCCTCGGAGGTCACGGGGCAGCATCCACGATCGTGACCAGTGACCGTAGCTCCCACAAACAACAGCCGACGGGCAGAGGCTGCGCACCCCTCTCCCGTACGCCGACGGTCTGGGCGACTTCGTGATCACAACGACAGGAAGCGCAGCCGTGCGTCGCGTACGCGGGCAGGTGCGTGCAGGCCGCAGTGAGGTGCGGTCCAATCTCCGTACGGGTGCCCGCCGAGGGCGGCCGAGTCGATCCCCGGGCGTCGAGGAGCGCGTCCAGCCAGACCGTCAAGGTGACCGCCAGACCCGCCGGGGCGCCGGTCAGATGCCCTCCAGGGAACAGCGCATGATCCCGGGGATGCGGATACGGAGGGGTCCTGCTGACTCAGTGTTGCGCTCGGGTGCTCCACCGTGGTGCTCGGTGTGTGCTTCGGCTTCTTCCCCTCCGAAGCTGGAGCGGTTAAAGCCGTCTCCGTTCGCCAGTCTGCCATCCTTCATTGCGAGCGTTCCCGCAACTGTGAAGCGGCGTTCTGGCCGCGCAGTCGTCACCAACTCTCCATGGCTATCTCTCCACAAGACTCTTTGGCCACGTCATGCGCCTCTATCTTGGGGCAGCCTCAGGGGCGTCGGCGGATTCTTCCATCCACCGGCGCAGCTGGGGCAGTAGGACATCGAGGTCGACGGGCTTGGCCACGCAACTGGAGGCGCCTGCCTCGACAGCCAGCTCCTGACTGCCGAGTGCACCGTCCGGCGCCAGTGCGATGATGGGAATCCCACTGCACTTGGGCGCCCGGCGAATCTTCGCGATTGCGGTGGGGCCGTCCGCCTCCGGCAGCGTGATGTCGATCACGAGCACCTTGATGTCATCGTGCTGCTCCAGAGCGTTGATGGCCTCGTCACTGCTCTCGGCGTAATGCACGTCCAGACCGTGCCGTTCCAAGATGTTGGTGAGCTCGAAGATGCCGCGTACGTCGTCATCGACGATCAATACTTTCTCACCGTCAAAGCGGATGCCTCGTGCTGATTCCCCCAATGCCTGGCGCGGGCCCGAGCGCGCAGACGGCGCCTGGGCGTCAGGCAGGGCGTCCTCCTGCTGAGGCAAGCCCGCTCCGTGACGGCGTCTGAAGAGCGCAGCGAGTTCGTTCTGTGCCATTGCCACTCTCTCGTCGTCCTGCGATGGCTCGCTCGGATGCAGGGGCAAGTACAGCGTGAACGTCGAGCCGTGCCCTGGTTCACTCCGCACATGGATCTCGCCGCCGAGCAGCCGCGCGATTTCTCGCGAAATGCTGAGTCCGAGGCCCGTACCGCCGTACTTGCGGCTGGTGATCCTTTCCACTTGCCGGAACGCCTCGAAGATGACCTCCATCTCACTGGCCGCGATACCGATCCCGGTGTCGGTCACGGCGAATGCGATGAGATCAGCATCTGGGCCCGACAGCGACCCGGCCTCAAGGAGCTGCAGCCGGATGGCGGACGGCATCTCCATGCCGGCCGGGTGAATGGCCAGCTCGACTTCTCCGGAATCGGTGAACTTGATCGCGTTGGACAACAGGTTGCGCAGCACTTGCAGCAGTCGCTGTTCGTCGGTGAGTAGCGTGGGAGGCAGATCTGGGGACACCCGTACGGAGAAGTTGAGGCCCTTTTCCGCTACCAGTGGACTGAAGACGGCCCTCAAATAGTCGGCGAGCTGTACGAGCGTGGCAGGGGTGGCGGAGACGTCCATCTTGCCCGCCTCAACCGTCGACAGGTCGAGGATGTCATTGATCAGCTGGAGCAGGTCGGAGCCGGCGCCGTGGATGGTCTCGGCGAACTCGACCTGCCTCTGCGAGAGGTTCTTTTCATCGTTGTCGGCAAGCAGCTTGGCCAGGATCAGCAGCGAGTTGAGCGGTGTGCGCAGCTCGTGCGACATGTTCGCCAGGAACTCGGTCTTGTAGCGCATGGAGACTGCGAGTTGCTCGGCGCGCTCCTCCAGGACCTGCCGGGCGTCCTCGATCTCGGCGTTCTTGTCTTCGATGTCGCGGTTTCGCTGGGCCAACAGCGAGGCCCTCTGCTCCAGTTGAGCATTGGATGCCTGAAGGGTGCTCTGCCGTTCCTCCAACTCCACGGTCTGATGCCGCAATTGTGCTGCTATCTGCTGAGATTGGCTTAACAGCTGCTGAGTTTGCTGTTGTTCGAGGATTGCTTCGCTGCTGAGCTGGATGAGATTGGCAACTTTTTGAGGGATGTCGGTTCGGCGTTCCCCCAGCCAGCGCTGCGCCTCCGCCACTCGGGTGGCGGAGAGCAGGTCTTCGTCTCGGGCTCGTTCTTCCATGACGGTCAGCCACTGCTGGAAATCGGCGTCCTCTTCGACCCAGGCGGAGAGTCTGTCCCATTCCCGGATCAGGGCCTCGTGTGCGATCTCGGCCGTCTGGGGTCCGTCTGATCCCAGGATGACCAGGCGGCGGTCCGGTTCGGCGAGCAGCTGGGCGATGTACCAGTCACTGCCGAGATGGGCACGGTCGGCGGTGACGCGGACGGCGCTGGCTGCCCCGCCGCGGGCACGGATCATGGAAAGCAGTGCGCGGCGGATGCGTTGCTCATCCAGGCGGAGTTGGTCGTGTAGCCAGTAGTAGGCCTTCTCCGCATGCTGGTTCAGAGCTCCAGCGACGCCTCCCAGGCCGTAATAACTGTCAAAACTGATCTGGCGTTCACGCTGCAGGGGCCACAGTTCGGTCAGGGTGAATTCCAGGAGCGGCAGACTGCCTGCCGCTCTGCTGGCCTCACCCGCGATCTGCTCCGCCAGTCCCGGGCTGAAGGCCACGCCAGCTAGCTGTGCGGGTTCCACGATCACCCGTGTCAGTGCTGCCTCGTCCAGCGGGGATACGTTCAACTGCCGGTCCTGTAGACGGGAACCGATATCGGGTAGTTCCAGCAAGTCGGGAAGAAAGTCGGCGCGCAGTGTGCAGACCAGCCGTACGTTTGCGTCTTGCACCAGGTCTGAGGGCGGCAGCAGATGCTGCAGGAACTCCAGTGCCTTCTCCGTGTCCGGGCTCCCGCTGAGCACCTCCTCGAACTGATCGCCAATGAGGGCCAGCCGTCTGCCGGTCAGCAGCGCAACCCGCGAAGCTACGGGCCAAAATCCGTCCTCGCGCAGCGCCTGCGCTCGATGGTCCAGCTGTTCAAGGGAGTGGCTTGCTCCGGGACGCTCAAGATCAAGCAGGGCCCGAGCGACTGACTCATAGGGGGCTACACCCGGACGGAAGGAAGCCACGGTCCATCCGTCGGCGGCGAGGGCAGGCTGCAGACCAGCCGCAACAAGCGACGACTTGCCGACTCCGGAAGGGCCGGTGACGACAACGAGCGGCTGCGCCCTCACCATCTCCCGGAGCCGTTTGACCTCGCGCTCGCGCCCCACGAACACGCCCGCTTGCGCATCTGCGGCCGTGAACGCCTGCAGCCCTCGGTACGGACAGGGAGGAAGTACCAGCCGGCCCAGGACTTCGGGCCATACGGCCGCTACTTCCGACAGGGGCACCGCATACGCATCTTGCGCCGCGCCTCCTTTGCTGGCGATTGCGAGCATCCCCACCGCCGCATCGCCCCAGCGATCCGTTGCCACAACCGGCGCGCCGCTGTAACCGGGCTGAGCTCGCAAGGCTGCCTCGGCGCGGGCATCGAGCTGGATCAAACCACCACCGACTGCTCCCCGTATGGAGCAACTGGTCCAAGCTCCCTTGTCCTTACGGTCGGGGGCACTTGGATAGCCGAACACCGCCACCTGCGCATCAGGGGTCAGGCCGATACGCGCATCGACCAACCGCGCCGGCCCGGCTCCAACGGGCAGCGTGTCTGCACCTACAACGACCAGGCCGGCCACGTCACGTCCAGCGCCGCCCGGTCCCGCGGGCGGATCCCACGCCGCCACCCGACAGACACGCAGCGGTGCGCCGTCGACGTCGCCGAGCAATACGAACTCCACCTGAATGCGTGCGTCGTCTTGGGGAAGCTCACGGTGGTGCTTGTCGCGCCCGAGCGCCGCATTGACGACATGTGCACAGGTGACGATGTGCCGGTCTCCGACCACGAAGCCAAGGCCGATAGGAACGCCCGAGGCCGCTGACCGGATCTTTACGATGAACCCTTCCCGCCGAGCGTGCATGCGGATCAGGCACGCTTCCAGACCACCCGGACGGCGAAATTCACCTCTGCCGTCCCCTTGGCGATGATCACGCCGCTCTCGCCACCAATCTTCAGCCCGAACTGGATCTCCATCTCATCCGGCTTGAGTTCTCGGACCGTTTCGGAGACCTGCGACAGAGCTGGCCTCACACGGTCCAGGGCTTCACGGAGAGAGGTTTCGGCTCGGGCTACGACGCCATCGCCCGCCGCAAGTTCCAGGTCCGAGCCCGCCAAGGCGCTGTCGACCTCGAAGACGGCAGTGCCTTCGCCATTACCGTCCACCGTCATCATGACGAGCTCCGCCACAGTCCCCCCTTGCGCCTGGCAAGCCCCCAGCCATGGGGCCAGCAACAATGCCCCTCATCCTGTGCCATCTAGTACCGGCATTTCAGGTAAATCCAGGAGAGATCCCGAAGGTATCGAGCCAGTGAGGTCTTTCAGCGCTGCCGCTCGAGGGTGAGGACGGCTGCTGCGATTGACGTCATTCGATTCGGGCTGCACCGCGCTCTGCAGAAGATCCGGGGGGCTTCAGGCGAGCGACTCCGCCTGCGACCGGTGCCCGCGCTCTCGACAGCGCCCGGTCGACGCTCTGTTGGGGGAGCGTCAGTTCGCAGCCCGTGCGCTGGTCGCGGCGGTGACCGCCGGGTGTTTTCGTGCTCCGGCTCGCTCCGACCTGTCCGGGGCCGAACGGCGGTCCGGACGCAAGGAGCAGCATGATGCGCCGCCCCCACTAGCGGTCGAGTTCCTCCGTCGTCTCCGCGGTTCGGATGTGAGGGCCGAGCGGTGGCCGGGCTGGTTCCGCCCATCCAAGCGTGGGCGGCGGGACCAGCCCGGTGGCGAATCGCCGCAACCGGCTGGCTGTCAGCTCTTGAGGAACTCCAGCAGGTCGACGTTGAGCTGGTCCTTGTGGGTGTCGGTGATGCCGTGGGGGGCGCCGGGATAGACCTTGAGCTGGGCGCCAGGGATCAGGGCAGCGGAGGCCTTGCCGCCGACCTCGAAGGGGACTACCTGGTCGTCGTCGCCGTGGATCACCAGGGTGGGCACGTCGAACGTGGCCAGGTCGGAGCGGAAGTCAGTGGCCGAGAATGCGGCGATGCTCTCGTAAGCGTTGCGGTGTCCGGCCTGCATGCCCTGGCGCCAGAAGGCGTCCTGCATGCCCTGGGAGGCTTCCTGCCCGTCGCGGTTGTTGCCGAAGAAGGGTCCTGCGGCCAGGTCCTTGTAGAGCTGGGACCGGTCGGCCAGCGAACCGGCGCGCAGGCCGTCGAAGACCTCGACGTCTACTCCGCCCGGGTTGTCGGGCGTCTTGAGCATGAACGGCGGCACCGAGGAGACCAGCACTGCCTTGGCGACCTTCGCCGTGCCGTGTCGGCCGATGTAGCGGGCCACCTCGCCGCCGCCGGTGGAGAAGCCGACCAGGCTGACGCCGTTCAGGTCCAGGGCGTCGATCAGTGCCGCCAGGTCGTCGGCGTACGTGTCCATCTCGTTGCCGCCCCAGGTCTGGGTGGAGCGGCCGTGTCCCCTGCGGTCGTGGGCGATGACGCGGAATCCGCTCTCGGCCAGGAAGAGCATCTGTGCCTCCCACGAGTCGGAGTTCAGCGGCCATCCGTGGCTCAGGACGACCGGCCGGCCCGTGCCCCAGTCCTTGTAGTAGATCTGAGTGCCGTCAACGCTGGTGATGTAAGGCATTCCGGTTCTCCTGGTGTTCAGAGTTGCTCTGATGGCTGCCAGCGCGTCACATCCGGTTCGACAGAAGATGAACGTGGGAACCGGGCGATCGCACGGTCCTTGCTGGCACTGGCCACTCTTCCAGCAAGGGAACCCTCGGTGCATCCATCGGCAGACGAGTTCTGACGGGTGATCTTCCTACTTCTGTAGAGTGCCAAGATGGTGGCAGACGAGGACGTTCAAGGGATGGTGGACCGGCTGGCGCGTCGGCTGCGCCGTTCCGTCGCGGTCAACGATCCAGCCGTACGGCTGCTGTACTACAGCGCCCACTTCGGCGACGAGGACGCGGTCCGGGTGACCGCCGTACTACGACGGCAGGCCGACAGCAGGGCGGTCGGCTACATGCTCGCCAGCGGCACCGCCACCTGGACCACAGCCGGCGTAGTGCCCGCCAACCCGGAACTGGGCATGCGCGCCAGATACTGCCAACCGGTGTGCTGGCGCGGCGAGCCGGTGGGGCTGCTCGTCGTCATCGACGCCGACGGCTCACTGAACGCCGGTGAAAAGGCTGAGATCAAGGAAGTCGCCGACACCGTCGCGGTCCTCCTGGTGGCCCGGCGCGACCGGCAGACCACTGATCCCGCTGTCCAGGAACTCACCGTTCTGGACCTGATCAGCTCCGACCCCGTGGCACGACGCCGGGCGACCGCCGAGCTCAGCGCCGGGGACCGCGCCCAACGCTTCACCTACGTCACCGCCATCGAACTCACCTGCACCAAGGCCACCGACAACGCCGGCGCCAAGCACGTCGAAGTCGCCCTGCGCAACGCCGTCGCCACCGAACCCCGGCTGCGCCGTGCCGCCGTCCTCAGCGCCGTCTGCGGCGACATGGGACTCCTGCTCCTCGGTTCCCAGAGCATCCCGGACATTCCCACCCTCAAGGACCACGCAGCGTCGATGCTCCAACGCAGCGCCGACCTGGCAGCAGGACGTTTCAGCTGTGTCGCCGGCATCGGCTCCACCGTGCCGGGACTGATCCATGCAGCCGATAGCGCCGCCCAGGCCCGGCTGGCCTGCCGAGCCCAAGCCGTCGCGCCCGGCCCGGTTGCTGCCTGGAGCGACCTAGGCGCGCTCGGCCCGCTTCTCATGATTCCCGCCGATCAACTCGTGCCCGCCCTCCTGCCCCAGGAGCTGCAACTGCTGCGTGCCGCCGACCCGGACGGGACTCTCCTACAGACCGTCACTTCCTACCTCGCGCATGCGGGTTCGGGTCCTGCCGCAGCCGATGACCTGCACATCCACCGGACAACGCTCTACTACCGACTGAGTAAGATCATCGAGTTGACCGGTCTCGACCTGAGCGACGGTTCTACCCGCCTGGCACTGCACCTCGGGATCACGATGATGACGCTCATGGACGAACCGCACCGCCAAAAGGAACTCATTCGCGTCCGCAGCACGAAAGGACATGTAGATGGACACTGACACGGCAACCGTCAGCACACGGGACGGATGCACACTGACCTACCGGGACACCGGCGGCGAAGGCATACCTTTAGTGCTGCTGCACGGATGGTCGCAGTCCCAGGCCATGTACGACCGGTTGCTGCCGCTGCTGCCCGTCCACCAGCGCGTCATCACCTACGACATGCGCAACCACGGCACTTCCGGCCGCACCGACAACGGCGCCCGCGTTGCTACGCTCGCCGCTGACCTCCACCAGCTCCTGGCCCACCTCGACGTCGACCGGGCCCATCTCCTGGGTCACTCCATGGGCGCGTCCGTGCTCTGGTCCTATTTCGAGCTCTTCGGCAGCGAGCAGATCCGCTCCCTGGTGATCGTCGACCAGCCCACCGCCTGCACCATCCTGCCGTGGCTGGAAGCCTCCGAGGCGGCACGGTTCGGCGCCATCCTCGACTACAACGGCGCCGCCGCCTTCGCCCGGGCGATGCTGTCGCAGGACTCCGAGGCAACTCGGCTGGACTTCCTGACCTCCATGCTTACCAAGGACATCCCCCCGCAGGACTTGGACTGGCTCTACCAAGAGAACCTCCTCCTCCCCATGCCCTGGGGAGCACGCCTGCTCCTGGACCACATCATGCAAGACTGGCGTGACGTACTTCCCCGGATCGCCGTGCCGACCCTGGTCATCGGCGGGGAGGCCAGCCACGTCGCGCCCGCCTCGCAGGCCTGGACCGCCGCGCACATCCCGAACGCCGAACTGCGCGTCCTGACCCGGGGCGAGGGCGGCGCCCACTTCGCCTTCTTCGAGTCCCCCCAGGACTTCGCCAACGTCCTCGAAGACTTCCTCAAGCGCCTCTGAACCGATACATCGGCGGGTACACCTCAGCACTCACGCCGTGTGGTACGAAGTGGATGGCCGAGGCTGGCGTCTGCATCTGCATTCATGGGTGGGTGCGGGGAGCCGGGGACGCTTCGCCGCCCGAACCCGCCCGGCGGTGCACGATGACCGTCTCCTACAGCAGCCTCCTCGAATCCGCTCACCGTGGCGGCCGTGACCAGGCCTAGACGCGCCGCATCCAGCGGTACCGGCTACCGGAACTGGTCGAGCTGTCGTGGCATCCATCACCAGCGGGATGTGGCACAGGTACTACAGCCCGACCGTCAAACCCGCCGCATCCCGGTGAGCCCCAGAGCCACTCCGCCCGTGGCGCACGCTCACCAAGGGCTCAACGGGTTCAACGGGTTCAACGCCACGGTCTCCTCTTCCCGCCCCTCCCATCGGGCCAGGAGACAGGTCTTCCTCTACGTGCTGACGCAGGGAGCAGACAGCGGCGGCCCCCGCAGCAGGACATCGGCACACCGCGCTGAGCGTCTGCCTGACCGCTTCCCGCCAGCCGTTTCGGGGCGAGCGGCCGGGGCTGCTGTCCAGCCCCGCACTCCTCAAGGACACTGCCGTTTCGTCTGCCGCCGTCCCTCTGCGGTCATGCCGAAGCTGGTCCTCAAGGAGCGGCCGTTCGCGGGCTGTCGGCCGTGACGCCGAGGTAGTGAACGTACTGCTCCTCGGTCAGGCGCTGTCCCGACCAGCCGATGCAGAACGAGCACATGGGGCCGTTCCATTGCCAGAAGTCTTCCAGAGTCAGCAACTGCGCGAGGGAGATCCGCTCCAGGCGCGGGCTCAGCGACCGTGCGTGCTGGCAGGCGTCACCGACCCCGTGGGAGCGGCCGGTGTGCTTGCCGTGCAGGTTCGATCCGTAGACCCACACCGTCGCCAACGGCCCGAGCAGGCTGGGGTCCTCGCGGAAAGGGCCGACACCGAAGGACTCTGCCGAGAAGGCGACCGCGTCGGCAAAGGCCTTCTGCAGTCCGTGGTGGACGTCGGGGATCTGTGCGCCCAGCTCACGCAGATCTGTCTGGCTGGTCACGTTGGCCGCGAGAGCGAGCGCTGTTGCCTTGTCACGGCTGTCCCACCCGGCCCGTGCACAGCGGCCCCGCAGGTACGGCAGCGTGTCATCGGCCCGCAGGCTCCCGATGGTCTCCAACCATCCCTCCGTGGAGCCCCGTTGCTGCTCCGTCGCGGGCGCTTTCCGCGGTGGAGCAGCCTCCGGCTGCGAAACGGCCGAGGGTGAGGCGGCTGCCGGACGGTAGGCCTGCGAGAGCTGATGCAGTTCCTGCCGCCGCTGGGCCAGCCGGTCTGCGGGTTCCCGCAAAGCAGTGTCCAGCAGGTGCACCCCACGCTGGAAGGGTGTGAACCCAATACTCTCCCACAGGGCACCGATCTTGCGGCGGGCTTGTTGCCGGTAGGACTCGGACACGTCCTCCCGGTCGCCGGGCCACTCGGCCATGTTGGGTTCGGCGGCCACCGCGCAGCAGCCGCCGGACAGACGGCGGATCGCCTCGGCCGCGAAGACGGGTCCGAGCCCGAAACCGCGCCATGGCTTGTCCAGGAAGACCCGGTCGAGGATCAGCAGGTCGCCGACCGGGCATTCGATGGCCTCATCGAAGGCGTCCGTGTACTGCCCCGTCCGGGGATCGAGAACAGTGGAGGCAATGGACTCCAGATCAGCCGATTCTGCGTCGGCGGCGACCCACCGGTTGTCCCCGGTGTAGTCACGCAGCCGGCACAGGCTCAAATAACCGATCTGCGTGCCCCCCTCGCATGCCGCGCTGCACCCCTGGGGGCACTCCTGGCCCTCCTCGTGCAAGGCACGTACCGAGACGTGCCACCACTCCAGGGTGTCCTCAAGGTCATAGAGCTCGGCGGACTGGTCATGGGTGTAGACCAGGCGCAACCGGGCCGGGTCAGCAGGCAGTTCGCTCGCCGGACGGCGGGATGCAGTCATATCTGAGGACAGTAGCGTCAAGGTCTGACACAGCGCAGAGAGTGCCCCCAGGATGACAGACACGTCCCCGGCCAAGCCCAGGCCTGTCCATTCTGACGGGCGGGGCGAAGGCGCCTTGTGCGCGCTGTTGCACCCACGGTGCGCAGATCATGCTTTCGTGTGACGTTTCCCCGAGCACCGTGCATGATGATGTCCTGTTCGTGGGGGCGCCCGATCGAGGATCGGGCCGGTTGCAGGGGGTTGGATTTGAGGCATGCACCGCAGGGCACGGTCGCTTTGCCCCGCAGGATGGCGCATCTGGCGGTCGACCGCCGCGGCTACCCGGTGATCGCGACGGTGGAACGCAGCCCCGAGGAAGTGAACTTCGGTTCCATCAACGAGCGGCGGAAGCTGGCACTGGCCGCGTTCGACTGGTGTGCCGTGTGCGGTCTGCCCTTCGCCGACGAGCTGCGCTGGCAGACGGTGTTCCAGGAAGGGCCGTTGCCGAACGGCGTCATCAGCGGGGAGGCTCCGGTCCACGAAGTGTGCGCGCTGTACGCGGCGCAGGTGTGCCCGTACCTGTTCTCCCCCAACTCGCGCCTGGGGGACGAGGCCCGCAAGGGAACGGTGCGATACCCCGTGGTGCGGTTCGTGGGCTTCGAATCCACCAGCGCGGTGACCGCCCACGAGTCAGGACTGCAGCCCGGCACCTACACGCTGCACTTCGAACACTGCAGCCAGGCGGACGAGTTCTCCTACCGCACGCCTGACGAGATCCGGGAACGATACGCCGACGTCCTGGCGCGCGAGAAGGACCTGCCCGTCAGCGACGCGGAAGGCGTTCTCGTCCGGCTCTTCAACCGGCTTGATGACGAAGACGAGGGGGACGTGGTCACCGGCGCGGCGCTGGCCGCGGGCGCCGCCTTCGCCAAGGACATCTTCAAGGTGCAGGGCCTCGGTGCTTTTGAGGGCAAGCAATACCCGGCAGTCGCCGGGCTGCTGCTGAAGGGCACCGAACAAGAGATCCGTGAGTTCTCCGCGGGCTCGCGGGACGAGGCGTACAGCGTCATCGGCCCCTGGGTGCTCGAGCGCGCCGGCAGCTTTCCCGTGCCTCTGCAGCGCTGGCGCACCCGCGGAGAGAGCATGGTCCGCCGTCCTACGCCGCGCCCGCCGGAGGGGCCCGGCCGCAACGTCGCCAAGAACGCGTCCTGCCCCTGTGGTTCCGGCCGCAAGGCGCGCCGCTGCCATCCCTCCGGAATCCCCGCCAACTGACAGCCCCGGGCAGAGCGGGGTCGCGTGATTCACGCCGCGCGGCCTTCGCCCTCGCTGTGCCCGCAACACCGTGCTCTGCCCGGCCACGCGACGATGGCACAGCGCCCTTGCCGAGTGGCGAACCGACCACGCGAGAAAATGGTGACCAAAGGCACCTGAGTGCGCGCACTCTGGCGATCCACGGCGCTCGGTGCCGGACCGGTCCGCCCGTCTTCGCGCGACAGCCGTCCCCGTTCCGGCGCTGTGCCTGGCTGCGGGTTACGGCTGCGGGTGCTCCTTGATCCACTGCGGGGCTACCTCGCTGATCAGCGCTGCCAGCGGGCTGTGCGGCCGTGTGTACACGTACTGGCGGGCCGCCTTGATCTGGAGAACATTCATCCGGTCCACCAGGGCTGCGGGGATGCGGCCGTACGCATCGGTGGCGGCCAGGGCAATCATGTGCCGGGGGCCGATGGGGAGCACCGCGCTGTGGGCATCTCCCAGCGCCATGCTGTAGCGAAGCTGATTGCCCTCGTAGCGCACGGTCAGCGCCGGATTGTCCCCGATCAGGAACTCGCTCTCCTGCGCCTCGAGGATCTCCAGGCCCATCCGTGCAACGAACTGCCGAGTCTTGGCGAAGGAATCCTCGATCCGCACACGCAGCAGCGCCCCGTTCCGGTACGCCCCGACGGTAAGGCCGAGCACTTCGTCGGCCCGCAGCTGCAGCCCCTGAGGGCCCGCGGTGTGCAGTCCCGTGCGCTCCACAGAGGCCCTCTCCAGCAGCGGCCGGCCTTCCGTCAGCAGCCAACTGAGCTGTTCCTGGTAGGTCTCGGCGAAGACACGGTGGAACACTTCACGGTAGTGCTGGGAGCGCACATAGTGCAGTGCGATCAGGTCCTGCAGCACCCTGCGCGGGTGCGGGTCCTCCAGTGCCTCGCCTCGTTTGGCTGCCGTGAAGACGTCCGGGAGGTCCTGTTCGACCTCACCCCACAGTGCTTCCAGCGAAGCCGAGGCGTAGGACACGAAGTTCTCAATGCGGCCCACGCCGCGGGGTGTCCGGGTCTTCAGTCGGCGCTCGGGGTGGTTCAGGTCGTACGGCTGAACGTGCCAGCCGCAGCCCCGGTTGGCGGGAGCAGCGAATTCGCGCAGCAGCGCCCGCGAGACGGTGTGCTGCTTGACTACTTGGTCATCGGCCTGCGCCGCCAACTCGGCGATCTTCTCCAGATCACCGCGTCCGGGGGCAGTGTTCCTGACGTTCACGCAGTCCATGCTCCCCGTCAAGCCACCGTGATGCACAGGCTTTTCGGGGACCCCGACACCGCCGTGCAACAGGGGAAGTCGGTCTGGTCTTACCGCTGCGCCGGGCTCTTGCCCCCTCCTGTAATCGAGTTCGGCGCGGATACGCCGCAGTCTGTCCGGTGCATGAGCCCAAGAGGCGGTGGTGGCAAGCCGGGAGCAGGGGGATTGTTGCGCTTGTCTGTGCGGTCGCGTCCCTGCGCCCAGGCCGGGTGGCAATGCAATGGGCGGAACAGGCTTCGTGGCGCTCTGCCCCGCCCATCGATTGCGCCATGGTCTTCTGCCGGCTGCAGCCTCCCCCAACGGAACAGGGGATTGCTTCCTCAAGGAGGGTGGGCTTCGGGGGCGGAGGCCTGCCGAGGCTGGGATACCGGGGGCAGTGGAAATCGCGCACTGAAGCCGTCAGCGACTCGTCAAGGTCAAGCTGCTGCTTTGGGCTAGAAGATGACCAGCTTCTGCGGGGATGCGTCCGGTGTTTCCTGGACAGCGATGGAACCGCCCTGCTGGAGCACCTGCTCGATGTAGGCGTACACGGTCAAAGCTCGATTGATGCTGTCGGTCTTGCTGTCTCCGGTAAGCCCCACCGTGGTCTCAAGCGCCCTGGAGGCCCTGGCCGTCAGGTTGACGGTGACCCGCTCCAGAGGGCTGGCCCCTCGTCCCGAAGTAGCTGGACGCCCTCCGCCAATCGTGGTGCCAGCAGTTCTGGACATGGTCGCTTCCTTCCCTCAGTACTTCTTCCCCAGGATCCGCATCACCATGCCACTCTGATGCAGACTTTGTACATACAGAGTGTGCTTTTCAGGCGGCTAAGTCAAGCCGGATGCCTCTCTTTTTGAAGTATGCAGCCGAGAGTAGCTGCAGTCGGCCACCACAGCAAGCGCCACACAGTGATCACCACAAGTGATCATTGCAAGCGATCACCACAAGGGTCCGGAAGAGTGCAGCCCCAGGGAGGATTGAGCGGCTCTCGCGACCGCCTCTCAGTACACCCACCGATCCGGCAAGCATGTCAGGTTCATGGCATAAAGCCCCTTTCAGCATGATTGCACGAGCACATATGGGAACCTTTCGACTGACTAACAATCACTTTCGGTACATCACTCACGCTGATATCGCGCGCACGACTGATAGCATCGCGTTGGGATATCGGATCGCCTCCGCGCACGCGGGGCGGTGGAAATCAACCGAAAGGGCCGCCGATGGCACGCCGCAAGCACACTGACCTCTCGAACGAGGAGCCCGGCCTGCGCGCCGAGCCGATCCTGGACATGGAGAAGATGGACCTCACGGTGAGCCGGAAGGGCCTTCGGCTCCTGACGGCGATGCACCGCGACTCGCACCTCGGCGCCGGAGCGGTTTCGCTGCTCGTCCTGACGGCGATGCTGGTATGCGCTGCCGGCATAGGTGCCCTGGCCTTCTGGGTGGGGCTGGGCCCGACGGGCTGCATGATCTCCGCCGGGGTGGCCGCGGGTGTGGCCTTCGTCGTGATCGTCTTCCTCTTCGCGGTCAAGGAGACCGGCCACCGGGCGAACGCCGATAACGCTCCGGCGACGAGGCCTCCGGTGAATCGGCCGGGGAAGAAGCCCAAGCGCCCGAAGAAGGGCAAGGGCCGCCGGTAGCCGTACCCGGAAAGGCCGGAGGGGCGGGGACAGCATTCGCTGTCCCCGCCCCTCCGGCCTTTCCGGGTACGGGGGTTCTTCGTTTGGATCACGCCCTGCCGCGGACCGGGTACGTGGCACCGGCGGGGGTTCCTACGGACCGAGCCGGGGGGTGCCGGGCTGGCCGTCTGGAGTGGCCGCCATGAGCGACCGTCCCGGACCTCAGACCGTGTCGCCGGTGCTGCTCGGCGCAGATGGAGCCGACGGCGACTGGCTGCCCGTCACCGCCGGAGAGTCGAGAGCTGCCGTCTTTTGCACTATGGACGTCGCCCGGTACGTCAAGTGCGTACGCGGCCAGCCTGAAGGCCGAGCGCGACCGGGTCGCGTGGCTGGGCGACCAGGGCATAGCGGGACCCCGGGTCCTCGACTGGCACTCCGGTGACGCGGGTGCCTGCCTGGTGGCCAGTGCCGTCTCCGGCGTACCCGCTGACCAGGTGTCCGCCGCGGACCTGCGAGTCTTCTGGGAACGCATCGCGGACGCGGGCCGCCGGCTGCACGACGTACCCGTGTGGCAGTGCCCGTTCCGCCGAGACTGGACGCGATGGTCGCCGTGGCGCGCGACGTCGTGACCCGCGAGGCGGTGACCCCGGAGGTCCTTCCCCCCTTGAGCAGCAGCACACGCGACCTGCGGAGCTGCTGGCCCGCCTCGCCCCGCAGGTCGCGCGGCGAGGGGACCAGGAGACCGCCGACACCGTCGTCTGCCGCGGGTGCCTTTGCCTGCCCAACATCGTCCTCGACCCGCAGACCTTGAAGGTGTCGGGGTTCATCGACCTGGGCCACCTCGGGCTGGCCGACCGCTACACCGACCTGGCCGCTGCTGCTCGCCAACGCGCGGGAGACATGGACGAACGAGGAGCGGGCGCGGGCCGCGGACGGGGCGTTCGCCGAGATGTACGGCATCGCCCTCGACACGACCGCCTGCGCTTCTACCTCCATCTCGACCCACTCGCCTGTGGCTAGTCGGTTCCGTTGGATTACCGGGCGGGCCGGGGAAGGTTCCGCGATGTGTAGTCCGACCCGCCCGGCGCATGGCGAAGGCGCCCCGGCGCCGGCCCCCGTCCGACACCAAGCGGTCCTGTCTGCTCGGGGCCCCACGCCCGGGCGGGGCGGGCGCGGGCTCGTCGCCCTCCGGTGGTTTCGCCATGCGACCGCTCCCCGGTCTGCGCACGTATCGAAAGGCGGCCCGCCACGTGCCCTCAGTCCGGGCTCCGTTCGAGCCGCCGGGCCTTCCCCCTCGGCTGCTTCCAGCATCAGGGCGCCGTCAGCACCCCGAGGCGCCGCATTGTTCAGATCGGCCAGGGCGCGCCGGGCGCCGAAGCCGTTCGGCTCGGACGTGAGAGGGGCACCCTCTGCATGAACCGTGTGTGCGCCAACAGGAAGCGCTTGCCCCACACTCCAGCATCAGTCCGGTTCACGACCGCGGTCAGCGCCTACATATTCGCGTCGGCAAAGAGAGCACGATGAGGTGGCCTGGATACTGGCGGCATGTGACCTTGTCCCGGTTCCGGAGGGCGGGGCCCAGAGCGACTCTCGGCACGGTTGGCGCGGTTGTCTGCGGTCTCCGGGCTCCAGTGGCCCAGCGCATGTCTTCCGGCTCCCAGAAGCGCTCAAATGATGTGGCCCACAGTCGAATCGTCTGCCTGCAATGCTGGAGAACAAAGCGCTCGCCCGGGTGCGCAGGAAGGCCGAGGAGCCCCGGCTACGTGGCGACCTTTCACGGCGGGCTTCCGACTCTTGGTAAGCGCCGCTGACCGAGGATCGTGCACGTCGTTCCAGGCCGGATCCGCCTGACCGGTCTCGTGATCCTCTCCTACAGGCGGGGGAATACCGCTTCGAGGAGCGGCGCCCATGCCCCTGCACTCCGACTGCACGTGCCGGCACCGGCCTTCGTCGCTCATCAGCAGTCCGGACGCGCCAGTCATTGCCGCTGGTCTCAGGACACGAGTCCGCCGCCCGTCCGCTTCGACGTCCTCGAGAAGGACGACGGTTCTCTTCGTCACAGGGTTCGCAGCAGCCCGCCCCCGGGGTGAAAGCAGGACGGGCGCCGGTACTGCGGTCGCCACATCTGGGAAGCGCAGAAGGAGGGGCGCCGGGTACGGTTCGGCAGCCGTACCCGGTGGTGTCGTCAGGCAAGCCAGTCCAGAGGAATGAGGGCGTTGCGGTTGCCTTCGCTGTCGGGGCGCCAGTTGCCGATCACAGCGTCCTGGAACCAGCCCTCTGTCAGGTTCGCGTGGTCGCAGACGATGATCTGCAAGCCTCCGTTGTTGAGCTGTACCACGTCGTTGAGGAGCTTGAAGTAGGCGGTGACAGTGGTCCAGTCGGCGTCCTGGACGGTTGAGGCGTCGCGTGGCCTTTCGGGAAAGAACGCCTGGGTGGGCTGGTCAAGCATGAGGAAGCCGGGGACCGGCCGGTTGTTGCGTCGCAAGTAGGTGTGGAGGGCGAGATGGGCAACGAGGTGGTAGCCAATGTGGTTCTTGGCGCTGCCGATCCGTGTCAGCGGAAGGCGCCCGGCAGGCCGCCTCAGGACAACGTTGAGCAGTTTGAGGCTGATCCCTACTTCGGTGGCGTCGGCTGCTCCCCCGAGGTTGAGCCGCTTCGCCCATGCGGTCATGCCGACGGCGATGTCGGCGAGCCGGCGTTCGGTCTCGGCGGTGACGTCGTCCTCGTCGACGAGCTGTTCCAGCGTGGCGACGTGCTCCTGGGCCAGTGCAAGGTCGTCGCGCAGCCGGGTGAGGTCGCTGTCGGTTCCGGTCCGGGTGAGTGCTTCGGCGATCCTGCCCTGGATGTGCGCAACGCGCAGGTGCTGCTCCTGCAGGTTGCGCAGGTGTTCGTCGTGCTCCAGTAGTTCTCTGAGCTGAGCGCCGTTCAGCCTGAGGCGTTCGGTGACGCGGTCGCGGTCGTCTCGCAGAGCGCGTCGGTGTTCTTCGCGGACGGGCTGAAGTGTCTGTGCCTGGGCGAGTTCCTGCGCGAGATGGTCGGTCAGCTCGGAGATGTCCTGCGCCGAAGGGTCTGGCTGTTCCAGGGTCTGCGTGCACATGGGGCATACGTTGGTGTCGTGCTGACGCTCGGGGCCGAGGAGGTCGAGTGTCTTGAGGCGGTCGAGCTGGAGGTGGAGTTCGCCCGTGAAGGCACGGCCCTGCTGTTGCCAGCGGCCGACTGCGGCCAGGGCGTCGTCGTATTCCTGCAGTTGTTCGCGCAGGGCACGGCGTTCGTCGTTGAGTCCCTGGCGCCGCCCGCGCAGCTCCAGCGGTGTTGCGGTCTCGGGTACGGCAGCCAGTGCCTGGTGAAGGAGGTCGAGGACCTGGGCGGTGTCGGGGGCCGCGGGTGCGTCGGCGAGGAGTCCCTCGCTCTCCGCCAGGCGGACGAGGGCGATGCCGTTGGCGTCCATGGCCTGCTGGTGGCGCAGGACGTCGTCGAGTTTGCGTTGGGCCGCGCGTTGCGCCCGCTGGGCTTCGCCAAGGCGGTGGCGGCGCAAGGCCTGTTCGGGGCCTGCGGCGCCGAGGAAGTACGGCAGGGTGTCCTTGAGCGTCTGGGCCATGCCGGACTCGGTCTGGCGGTGGAACAGTGCTGTCTGGTCGGCGATCTCGTTCTGGTTCTGGAAACAGAGCAGGGCCGCTTGAGCGATGGAGACGTCGAAGGGCCTGCGTCCTGCGCCGGTGGGGGGCTGGAAGTGGAAGTCCTCGATGCCGAGGCGGGCGCTGAGTTCGCTACGCAGGGCCGCGACGTTGGAGTTGTGGACGAGTTCGTGGGCCTGGGGAATGTCCAGGCTGGTGTCGCCGGTGCGGGTGAAGGCGTGCAGGGTGGAGGCACCCGTCGGCCGGGGCCGGGCCAAAACCATGCGAGCGCCTTCGGCGAAGGCGATCAGGAGGGCGTACCAGCCGACGGTCTGGTCGATCACGTCGTCAGGCAGGTTGGGAGCCCGGCGTCCGAGGCAGTAGTCGACGATGCTGAGGACCTCGGACTTACCGGTCTCCGACTCGCCGGTGAGGATGTTGAGCGCCCCGGGGCGGAACCGCAGGACCCTGGGGGTTTTCCTGCCGTCTCGGTGGTAGAGGGCCAGGGCGAGCAGTTGCATGGCGGTTCTGGGACTCCTTGTACGGGGACGGGTCAGGGTCGGATACCGAGGACGGTGAACGCCCGGGGCGGGTCGGTCACTGCGAGCCAGCGGCCGATGAGTGCCGCTGCCCGGACGCAGTCGGCGACTTCTTCACCGGGTGCGGCGGAGGCCGGCTTGGGAGTCCGGGGGCAGATCAGCCCGGAGGAGGTGACGTCTATGGCGTGGTGGCGCATGGCTGTGCGCAGGCTGGCGCGCGTGTAATCGGTCAGGACGGCGGCGCGTTCTGCGAAGGCAGCGCGTAGGCGCGGGTGGTCGTGCGCCCAGGCCGTCAGTGTGACGGTGGACTTGGCGGGCAGGGAGCCGCGGGTGTCTGTGGGCAGCACGAAGGGCAGGATCAGGAAGGCGCTGGGCCAGGGCAGCGGCCTTTCCGCCTTCTTCACGGCGGCGTTGATGCCGCTGGCGAGGAGGTAGGCGCCGAAGGCCGGGTTGAACAGCGCCTGCGCCTCGGGCACATTGCGGTGGAGGTCCGTCGTCACTGTTCCTGCGTTTCATTGCGGCGCTTGCACAGTTGGCCGTAGTCGGGGTGCCAGCCCACGGCCCGGTCCGCGTCCGCGGTGTCGGCCTGGTCGGACAGGCCGTGGATGCTTCCCTTGCCGATCCACGGAGCGGTGACGCTGCCCGGGTTGAGCGGCGTGTCCGCGACTCTGTCCATGGTGTCGTCCAGGATTTCCTGGCCGGTGCACTGGCGGTCTGCCTCACTCATGTCGTCGCGGATGCGGCGGGTGCGGCGGCGAAAGGCGGTCTCCCACTCGTAGTGGAGTTCGCCTTCGTACTCCTCGAGTCTTTCCGGGGTGACCTTGAAGGTCCGCAGCCATTCGGAGCGCTGTGCTCGTGCGTAGTGGTAGTCACGCAGATGCATGGCAACTTCGTCGTCGGGCAGCCCGATCCAGCGCATCTGGGTCACGACCAGACGGTCCGCATAGCCGGAGATCTCGGCCTGGGTGAGGTCGTTCAGTTTCTGCGTGATCGGGAGGCTCTTGCCGGCATACCGGCCGATGATCTCGTCCCGACGGCACATGAGCTGCTCGGCCTTGACGGAGGGGAGCATGCGGTCTCGGTTCTTGCGCTCCAGTAGCCGGACAGCCATTCCGTACCACCACCCTTTGATCTCGTCGAGGGCGGCCTGAGCGTGGCCGCTTGGCGTGATCCCCAGTTCTTTGGCCAGACTAGAGTCGAGGTCTGACATCACGGGGGCGCCGTCGTTGACGGTGATGGCACTGACGAGCTGATGGCGCTGGGCGGGGGTCAGCCCCATGAACAGGGCGCGGTCCTTTGCGGTGCCGTCGGGCCCGTCCTCGTCCTTGGCGACCTCCTCCATCCGTGCCAGCGCTTTGCTCGCATCTCTGCCGGCTCCGGGGCGCAGTTGGTGCAGGAACGTGTTCTCGATGGCGATCTGGGTCGAGACCAGGCGCAGGAGAGGCATCGACGTTTCTGAGCGGTCGGAGAGGGCCTTCAGAGCGTCGATCCATGAGGCGACGGAGCGCCAGAAGTCCTTTCCGGTCTCGCTCAGCGGGCCGGCTGCTTCACGGTGTTTGGACTGCAGGAGCTCCCGCGGTGTGTTGTCCTGCGGGTCCAGGAACTCGATGTCGTCGAGGAGCTCCATACGGACTTCCACGGTGGCGTCCTGCCAGCTGTGCCGGGCCAGCTCCAAAAGGGCCAGTTCGCACTGGTAGAGGTACCCAGTCATCTGCCCTGCCGCCGAATGCGACCCTGCTTGCGCCACGTTCCCCACTACTGATCGAGCCTGCCTGAGCAGCGCAAGTCCTACCACCGTGCCCGGTCAACCGGCTGGCGGAGAACACGACTTCGGGAAGTTGACCTACCTCGCGAGATCGAGCTCGCCACTCCCCCTGCGGGACAAAATAGCACCCACCGCGCATGCCTCTGCAATCTTCCGTAGATCCACGCGCAGTCATCCCCGGGCAGGCCCTTTGTCCGGCCCTCCACTCCTCTCTGCAACCGCATCGTCCAGTGGGCCGCCCGCCATCCCGGCCAGAGCCCTGCCTGATCGGCAGCATCGAGGATGCTGTACCGCATCCGTGTAGGCGCGCTCCAGTTGAGCCCCACATCAACACCGTCATCGCCCAGCCCGGCCTGTCTGCATCCGTATGCGGCAGCGAGCAGCGGCATCTCCTCGCAGACACGCACATATACCAGGGCCCTGACCAAGGGAGTCTTCACCGTGTACTGCAGCCCGTAGCGACAGCCGAGGCCCGTTTCGGGCCGGGGCAAAGGCAGCGAAGGAGACGCGTCGCCCATGCTCTATGCGGGCCACGGCAGCGGCAGCACGCGGCAGCGCTCTCCTGACGCAGTCTCAGTGTCAGTGGCCCCTGACAGACTTCAGTGGTCCTCAGCTGTACACGTCAACGACAGGGCTTTTTTCGTGGGTCAGACCTTCACCGTGCATCTGAAAATTGCGGACTGCCCAATCCGAGGCGTCTCGCTGAATTGGAGGTTGTTCCAAGGAAGTGAAGTACGCCGGGAGGCGCCCAGTTATGGCACAGATATTGAGATCCCTGCTGTCATCGAGATCTTGGATCTGATCGAATCTGGTGCTGCCACTGCCCAGGAGGCTCGTGCCGTTCTCAACACAGTAGCGACGAAGATCATCGAGGAGAAGGCGCGCGAGTACGAGGATCTGGAGGACCGCATGAAGAGCGTGGAGGCTGTGATGAGCGTGCGTCGTCGCATTCCCAAGCAACCTGCACTTGATAGCCGTTGGGTGTACGTCGTGTCGTCGGAGGACAACCCGAAGGCCGTGAAGATCGGCGTGGCCACGGAGATCGAGGGCCGGATGAAGTCGCTGCAGGCGGGATCCGCATCTCCCCTTGTCCTGCGTTGGAGTGCCCGTGGGGGATTTCTTCTGGAACGCCACCTGCATGACAGGTTCGACCAGAGGCGGATCAATGGTGAGTGGTTTGACTTTCGCCGTGTCGCGGACCCCGTAGAGGTGATTGTCGAAGCGGCGGATGAATTCCTGCGACAGTTCGGCGAGTTCAACCCTGACCACGAATAGTGCACTGGCAGTTGCAGCGCTGTGACCTGGTCGCCCACGAGTCGCTGTTCCTCATGGTGACGCGTCGGTCCGGGCCTGGCAAGCCAGGGCTTCGGCGTAGTCGCCGGGTATCCGGTTCATGACGGTCCGCCAAGGAGAGCGGAACAGGCACGGCTTCCAAGATCATGGAGTTCTCGACGCCCCGTGACCTGCCTGGAAGACCGTGCCTGCCGAAGCATCATCGCTGATCCCGCCTGCCCTTGACCAACTCCGCGAGCATCCAGAGGCCGAGCCGGAAGAAGTGCCCGGACTACTGGGCCGCCTCGCCCAGGTGCCCGATCCGCGTGATCCCCGTGGAGTGCGCCACGCTCTGGTGGGCGTCCTTGCCCTGGCCGCGTGCGCGGTGCTGGCGGGGGCAACGTCGCTGCTGGCGGTCGGCGAATGGATCACCGACGCTCCACCCCACGTACTGGAACACGTCGGCGTGCGACTCGACCCTCTGTTCCCCAAACGGTCCTTGCCTGCGGAAACGACGGTCCGACGACTGCTGGCCCGGATCGACGGCGACGCACTGGACCTCGCAGTCGGCCGCTGGCTCGCCGACCGCCAAAACCGAACCCAGGGCCGGCTGCGCGGCCTGGCGGTCGACGGCAAGAGCCTTCGCGGAGCGGCCAAAGCGAAGGGCCGCAAGATCCACCTGCTCGCAGCCCTGGAGCACACCACCGGCCTGGTCCTGGCCCAGCTGGACGTCGGCGAGAAGACGAACGAGATCACCTGCTTCAAGCCGCTGCTGGAGACCATGGCCGACCTGGCCGGGGTGGTCGTCACCAGCGACGCCATGCACGCCCAACGCGAGCATGCCGACTAGCTTCTCGGCCGTGAAGCCCACTACATCGTGATCGTCAAGCGCAACCAGAAGAAGCTCCGCAAGCAGCTCAGATCCCTTCCGTGGGCAGAGATCCCGCTGCAGGGCCGCGTGCGGGGCATCGGCCACGGACGCTCGGAGATCCGACGGACCAAGGTGGTCACGGTCAACAGCCTGCTCTTCCCCGGAGCCCGGCAGGCCGTGCAGATCAAGCGCCGTCGCACCGACCGCAAGACCGGCAGGACCACCATCAAGACCGTTTACGCCGTCACCAGCCTCACCGCCGAGCAAGCCAACCCCGCCCAGCTGGCGACCCTGATCCGTGATCACTGGCAGATCGAGGCCCTGCACCACGTCAGAGACACCACGTTCGCCGAAGACGCCTCACAGCTGCGAACCGGCAACGCGCCCCGGGCGATGGCCACTTGGCGCAACCTCGCCATCGGCGCCCTGCGGCTCGCCGGCGCGACCAACATCGCCGCAGCTCTGCGACACAACGCCCGCAACCCGGACCGCCCGCTCGCCCTGCTCGGCCTCAAGTGATCACGAAACGGACGCCCGCCGACTACGCCGAAGCCCTGCATAACAACCAGCTGGCGGAGGCGGCCATGTTAAAGATCTGGGCCGGGGTCGACGTTGGCAAGGAGCACTCACAGCGTATCCATGTCGAGCCGGCGCCGCGTGCCTGAAGAAATGGCCAGCTTTCGCCCGCCACCTTGGCCATCGCAAACACATGAGTGACATCGTCCAAGTGATCGCAGGACTCCACTCACACGGGCAAACCACCACTCTCTCCCACGGCCCTTGAGCGTGAACACCATCGCACCGCAACTTTCGGCATGCCACGGCGAATCACACTGTGCGGGGCACTACAGAGGGGAATTAGCTATTCCACCCATAAGCTGGGCATTCTTCCCGATTTGATCATTGGCGAGATTTCGTCGAGGCTTAATATATGCCTAGCATTTGGTTGTGAGTTCGATTAAGTTCTTGGGCGACCTTCATTTCGTGCAACGAACGGGTGGGAATGAGCATCTCCATAGGAAAGCGTGCCGCAAAGCTGCTGACGACTGCCGGCGTCACCATCGGCCTAGTCCTGACCGTGGGCGCAGGAACTGCCGCTGCTGGTCCGTCGAACGTCGATTTCTCTGTCAGTGCACAGCAGAGTGACGGGTCGCGCTCAGCGGTTATCTACCACAATGGCAGAGCGGTCGGATCGGCGTACTGGAGGGCGACCGGGGACGAGCTCGAGGCAGTCGATGTTTACGGCGACGGCTACGGCATCAGTGCCTACTTGAGCACGAGTCCCGTTCGCGTAGCGGACACACTGGGGCACAGCGCTCCGTACACGAAGACCGTGGGCGGAAACCTGACTGAGAACAGGCCCTATACGTTCTGGGTCTGCATCGGCAACAACAGTTCCGGGCTGACTTGCTCTAACACGTATAGCGTCACGTCGTAGCCATGAATCCTGCACATTCGCGCTGATGTAAAATCCGCCTTTCATCGTGGTGAGCGCCCCGATTGCATCGGGGCGCTCACCACGAAAAGTTGCTGCATCCTTCCATCAGGAATTCCCGTTGAAACAGCGCAGAGACGCTGGCGGAGAAAACTGTCTCCTTGATGTCGCCTCTCGACAGCCGTGAGAGCGGCAGGCAGCGTGAGTTCGTGGCGTCGTCCGTTTACGCCGTAGGCCAGAGAACGTTGACGCGACGGCAGGCCGGAGCAAGCACGGCCTGGGTGTGGCGCCTGGTCTCGGCGTTTTTGTCGTTGTAGAGCCGGCGCGATTCTCCTCGCAGTGCCGGATCCTGAAGCAGTGCAGAGCTGCAGGGAGCTCTCCACGGGCGACGGTTGTACTGCTGAGGACGCCGAGGGTTGCCGCTGATCGTCCCGGAGTCACGAGGCACTGGTGCGAAACCGGCGACGGTGGCGCCGGAGATCGCCATGCCGCCGCCGACGGCGGCCACAGACTCCGTGCCGAGGATGATCTCCAGGCCCGGCATGCTGGTAATCACTTCAACGGCCGGTGGTCGCGAACCCGGACGCCGATGGCTTTATCAAGCTCGGCAGCCTCCTGTTTGAGGGCCAGCAGCTCCTACGCCAGGGTGTGCACCAGCCGGGCGGCCCGTTGCTCCTCCGACAGGCCGGTGTGTTGATGTTCGACGGCATGGACAATCATCTCGGCCAACCGGTCGGCGCGGACGACGTAGCGGTGCGCAACCAGGTCACCAGCCGGCCGCTGTCGATCTGGCGCAGCGCGACGGGGGCTGACAGACGATCAGCAAAGCGAGCGGGCCTGTACTGGTCAGATCCAACGCCCGCTCCGGACCGGGGATGACATCGGTGAGCTGCGTGTTTTGAGGCGATTGACCATACCGGTGCGGTCGGCGACCAAGTCCATACGTCGACCTGCGAGGATCTTGAGGTCAGTGATGTTCGCAGCCTTTGAGATGTCGTCGTGATCAGTGACGCGGAGGCGACTGGGTCCGCCTGGTCATGGATCTACCCGGTCGCGCGCGATCGCCACCGAGCAGTGGATGCCGAAGGCCAACTGCGCATGCGGGCACGTCAGCCCGCGCTGTGCACGGCCGACCTGCACGGAACCATGCAAACACGCTGCTCTGGCCCGGGCGCCGCCTTGCTGGAGTCTTTCGGCCGCCAGGGGATCGGCCCGCTGTCTATGCCCCGCGCCCACAGGGAAAGCGCTGTCGCTCAGATCCCCACGGTGAAGCCATTTGACCAGCCCTGCATCGACTGGATCATGCTGTCCCAGATTCCCGTCAGCAGCAGCAGGCCGGTCGCGATCATCATGATCCCTCCGATCCGCATAACCCACACGTACCGCTTCTTGATCCAGGCGAAGGCGCCGAGCGACTTACGGAAGGCAACGGCCGCCAGGACGAACGGCAGCCCGAGCCCGATGCAGTATGCGACGGTCAGAAGCGCCCCGCGACCGGCGCTTCCCTGGCTGGCCGCGAGAATCGTCACCGAGGAGAGCGTGGGGCCAAGACACGGTGTCCAGCCGACACCGAACAGAGCTCCCAGCAGTGGGGCGCCCATGAGCCCAGACACCGGCCGCTTGTGAAAGCGGAATTCACGCTGTGTCAGCCATGGCATCAATCCCATGAAGAACACACCCATAAAAATCATCAATACACCGAGGATCTTCGACAGAAGGCCCCGGTACTCCTGGAGTGTGGAGCCGAAGAAGCCGAAGAGCGCACCTCCTGACACGAATACGACGGTGAACCCAAGGACAAAGAGGGAAGCACCGGCCACCATTCGACCGCGGCGGGCTGCTGCCAAATCAGTTCCGGAGATTCCAGTGACATACGAGAGATAGCCCGGCACGAGCGGAAGAACGCATGGCGAGAAGAAAGACACAAGGCCGGCAAGCACGCAGATGGGTAGGGCGACGAGAATAGCGCCATCAAGAACAGTTGTGTTCAGGGCAGGGGCTTCGGCAAGGAATTCCACCGGATCACTTCTCCGCGAGCAGTGGGCTGATCATCTTCCGTAGGTTTTCCTCGGAAAGCGGACGCAGCGAACGGGCTGCGATTTTCCCGTCACGGTCGAGAACGATCGTGGAAGGGACGGTCTGCGGATTCAGGGTTCCCTTGGGGAATCCATGCAAGACCACCTTCCCCGTTGGATCGTACAAGCTCGGGTATCGCACACTGTAGTCAGTTTCGAAGGCGATGGCTTGCCGCCGGTTGGCGTCACGAGTATTGATACCCAAAAATTCCACTCCTTTCGCCTTGGTCTCCTTGGCAACCTTCACGAAATTTGGGGTCTCGGCACGGCAGGGCGGACACCATGAACCCCACACGTTAATCACGATAATCTTGCCTTTGAAATCGGCGACATCCAGCTGCTTCCCCTCGAGGGTTTCGCCTTTGACATCGTTCGTCGGCTGCCGCTCGGCCTTGGCGACGGTGGAGATGCCGTCAGAACTGGCTGCATAGTCCGGTTGGTCACCGCTCCCGGTCTCACCATTGCCGCAGGCGCCTAGGGTTAACGCCCCCGCGGCAACCAACAAGGCGGCAGGAGAGACGCGACTAAGATTCATGTGAAAAGTTTCGCATGGCCCGCACGAGAGCCGTTCGCCGCCCCCTGATGCAGGGCGGCTTCGGCGTCGGGCTGCTCTCGGCTGGTCCGCTTGGTACTCCGGCCGGACTCCGGGTGACCGCGAAACCTGCGTACGCCTCCGCTGGTTCTGCTGGTTCTGCCTCCCGTGGTCAGCGGGCGTCGCACGCAGGAAGCAGGTGACGCTCCCTGGGATTGGCTCTGTCCGCAGTTTGATGAATCCCCAGGTCCGGGGCCAGAACGGGGGACGTTTCGGCAGCGTGTTCCTGCCGTGACGAGCAAGACGGTTGAGGATGTGCTGTTTCCCGGAATCGCCGTGCAAGTGGAGCGGGTCAGCGACTCCTCCGGCGTCCTGGTGGTGGAGGCAGTGTCCACCGGCCGGGTCGCTCGCAAGCAGGCGAGACGGGCGCACAGCTCGTATCAACGCAGCTTGGGTGAGCCGCCGTTGGGCTCGCGGCGGGTCGCGGTCTCTCTCCGGGTTCGCCGCTACTTCTGCGACCGGAAGTGCTCGACGGCATCACCGAGGAGACCTTACGAGAGGTCACCCGCCGCACACCCGGCTTCCACGTCTGGCGGGATCCGCGCTGGCTCGTCCACTGCCAGAACGCGACCGTCTTCATCGGCGAAGTCGGACACACCGAGTTGGCGGCGCACCCCGAAGCTCTCGTCCAGCTCCGGCTCGACGTGCGCATGGGCGGCGGGCACGAGGCAACCCAGCTGGAGCACTTCGTGACCCACCTCGGCGACGGGGCAAGCGCCATACTCTTCCGCTGCACCATCTGCGCTGTCGCCGAGGACTCCCATCGCGGTCTCCTATTCCCAGCCCGCAGCAACGTCGGTGCCGTTGATGCAAGGGCGCAACCTCGGCAGTGCATCGCACCGGCCCCGAGGGAGTCCGTGGCGTGCAGCACAACGTCACTGTCGGGGAACCCGTCCCGTCTGCCGGCCTCGCACCGCGGGTTGTCGATGACCCACAGCGCACCATGCCGCTTGCGGAGTGCAAGGCACACACCGCCAATGACGCCAGCATGTGGATCGCCTCGCGCTTCGCGATGTGCGAGTCCCGCTGGTTCGCTGCCGAATGGATCGTCAACGGCAAGGTCGTCGGATTCACGCAGATGACCGTGTCGGCCATCGCGACGGTGCCGGCGGCTGACTCGCGCGAGATCTATTTCGACTACTACTTCTCCGACTTCTACGCGGCTGGCACGAACGCCATCGACGCGACGCTGGTCGGCACAGACCCAAACTATGTGACCGTTCCGGACAATATCGCCTTGACTCAGGGCGGGTTGGACCCAGGCCCCCGTAGTGTCGCCCAGATCAAGGCCGACCCTCACTTCATGGTGTCCAGGAGGGCAGAACCGGGGCAGGGGGCCATCTGGAACATGAAGTTCGAACCGCAGTGGCCAGCGCCCTGGGTCGAAACGAACCCGCTGGCGGAGTGGAAGTTTTCCTCCTTCGGCCTGCGCTGGGACAACTCCTCCTACCTGCCGAACTACAAGCCAGCCGATGTCCTGCACACCGGTGGTGCGTCGCTGAGTTACAACGTGTCTCCGCTGCGATACAGCACTGCTGCCACCGCCGAGGAACAGGCGGTAGCCCGGCGCGCCTCCTCCTGCCCACGGTGCCGTCCTGCAGCCAGGGGTACCGTCACGTTAGGCAGTGGGGCGGCAGCAGCGCTTGGCCTGCCGGCCGGGCCCGCCAGCAGCCTGCCGCACGGGCCGGTTTCCCTCCTGCTGGCCAGCCGTGGACCTCGGGTCGGTGCTGCAGGGATCGGATCAGCGAACGCGTCCGGACCGTACGGATGCCTCTGCTGTGCAACCCACCCGGGTGGGTTGCACAGCAGAGGCATCCGTCATCCACCAGGCCTTGAGCCGGGTCCTACAGAGCCGTGCTGAGACGTTCGATCAAAACCCGTGCCGTCTCCTCGCCACCCGTGACAGCCCCAGCCGTGACCGCTCCCGTGGCGATCGGCGCAAGGTAGCCCTTCAGGGCGGCCACAGCACGCCGGATCACGCCGCGGTCAGGCTCGGGCTGAACGACCTGGTTGAGGATCTCCTCCCCCACCGCCGAGGCGTCTTCAAGCTCCTCGTCAGACACACCGAGCGTGGGCAGTTGCCGGAGTGTGTCCACCACGGCCTCGGTGACGGCCTCGAAGCCCGGGGCGATGGGCTTGCTCTGGTCCTGGCTCTGGCTCACGGAGCTGTTGCCCCACGCCAGTTGAGAGCCGCGGACGTCGCCGTGGATGACCGGCCCGTTGAAGACGTTCGTGTCACCGAAGGACACCTCGGGATCGGCCTGCACCCGGGCGGTGACCGGGTGCTTGTCCACCTCCCGTTGGATCTCTCCCATCATCTCCCGGATGCCTTTCTTGTTGATCTTGAATCCGCTGTTGCGAGCCATGAGGTATCTCCCTTGCTGAACGTGCTCCGCCCTTTGAGTGTCCCAGCAGGCACCGACAACAAGTCCCCTCGCCGACCGCACCGCCCGTCTCACGCAGCCGGCTGGACGACCGCAGCCTGCCGCCCAGCGGATGCCGTCTCAGACATCGGACGTGGGCACGGCGCAGGTCCGTACCGGGCACAGCTCAGTTTCCGTTTCACGGACAGGGCGATCATCGCAGTGGCGGCAGAAGCGGAGCCACAGCCCTGCTCACCGAGCGGGCATACGCCGATGACGACGACGCATCCGGCGCCCGTGATCCGCACGAGTGACGGGATGGGCACCATCTGGCCGCAGGGTCGGATGCCAAAGACAGTGCGCCACTTGAGCGGCACCAGGCACCCACGAGAGGGGGCCACTGCCGCCGCGCCCGGCTCCGGCACGGCGGGAGAAGGCCACCTTCCGACGCCGGGATTCTGCCGCGGATCGCCCTGCCTGGATCCCCTGCTGCCGGTGTCGGCAGCAGCGCCGGGCCGAGCCGCCCCCAGAGAGACAGATGCGCACACCAGAGGGAACCGGACGGTGTGCATACCGCGGAGCCGACGCCGTGTGCACCGCGGGGTCAGAGGAACCCTTTTGAGGGATTTTCAGGCCGTCCGGCCACCCCTACCTTTGCATGACATACCCGCCGTGCAATTGCATATGAGAAATCGCGGCGGATCTCATCACTCACGAGGAGACCGGCATGCAGTACGACAACGGCGTGGCCGCCGACCAGATCCAGGACGTCACCTGGGTGAAGAGCACAGCCAGTCAGGGGGCCGGCAACTGCGTAGAAGTCGCCTGCCTTCCCGACGGGCGCGTCGCTCTGCGCAATTCCCGCCATCCCGGCGGCCCCGCGCTGGTGTACACGCGCGAGGAACTCGCGGCCTTCGTAGCCGGCGCCCGCAACGGCGAGTTCGACGGAATGACTGCGTAACTCGGCGTAAGCCAGCGCTTGTCCGGACCCGCATGCCGCTCAACTCTGGAAGACTCGGACAAGCGTTGGTCTCGCGAAGGAGTGTATGTGCGCGACAGATCAGATGGGCCCCAGGCCCGCGCGGTACCGGTGACGGCGCTGCCGCGGCAACCGCCGGAGACCGCGGCCCGTCTGCTGGGAGAGCGTCTTCGTCGGCTGCGTCTCGATCGCCGGTTGACTCTCGGCGAGGCAGCCGAGGTGATCCGGGGGTCGGCTGCGAAGGTCAGCCGCCTGGAGCGAGCGGTCAGTCCGGCCAAAGTGCGTGATGTGCGGGATCTGGCGGTCTTCTACGGGGCGAGCCGCGAAGAAACGGCAGAGATCGAATACCTTCTGTCTCTGTCCCAGAATGGCGCCTGGTACACCCAGTACAGCGATGTGACCCCGGGCTTCCTGCGTCGGCTGATCAGTCTTGAGCAAGGCGCCGAACGCATCATCATGTACGAGGCGCTCGTCGTCCCTGGCCTGCTGCAGACACGCGAGTACGCACACGCTGTGGTGTCGGCTGCGCTCCCTCTGGACGCCGCCAACGACCGGCGTGTCACTCTGCGGATGGAACGCCAGCGCATTCTGCACCAGGAGGACCGGCCCCACGTCACCGCTCTGCTGGACGAAGGCGTGCTCCGACGGCCCCGCGGCGGAGCAGAGGTAATGCGCCGCCAGCTGGAGCAGCTGCTGGAGATAGGCAAAATCCCAGGTATCAACATCCGCATCGTCGAGTTCGTCAACAGCGGTGATGTGTCTCCGCCCTACCCGATCACGCATCTGCGGCTGCGGGATGGCGGGCCGCCGGAGGTCGTCTACGTGGAGAGCATCGACAGCGCCATCTACCTCACGCGCCCCGCCGAAACCGAGACGTACCGGCTGGTGTTGAACCGGCTGATGGAGCAGGCGGCGCCCCGGGGCCGCACAGAAGAACTGCTGCGTGAGGCGATCGCCAGCTACCGGCAGAGGTGACTGGCTGATGTATTGACCTGCAGCGTTACGTGCTGAAGCCGCATTGCACAGCTTCAGCACGTACGGGGCCGGCCTCCCCTGCCGCATGCCTTCCTACGGCGGCCAGCGATGAGGGCTCTTCGCAGATGAGCGTGCAGTGCCTGTCGCGCGGTGTCCACGCACTTGAAAGTGCCTTTTGTAAGCTCTCCCTTACTCACTCATGATGGTGTTACGCACTAGCAGTGAGGTGAGGAAGGAAGATGGTTGAGCAGGTAACGCACCCCGAGGGGGCGCAGGTCGTCATCGAGATGTGGTCCGACCTGGGTTGCCCGTGGTGCTACGTCGCCAAGCACCGGCTCCGGACCGCGATCGAGCAGCGCCCGGACGCGGATCGGTTCAAGGTCGTAATGCGGTCCTTCGAGCTGAACCCTGCCGCGCCAAAGCAGCCGGAGATGGTCGAGGAAGCCTTCATTCGTACCCACGGCGGAACCGCCGCCCACTTCATGGCGGCAGAGCGCCGGATCCAGGCGATCGCCCGCAAGGAGGGCCTCGAGTTCACGCTGGATCGTCTCAGTGCCAACACCTTCGACCTGCACCGCGTGGTGCAGTACGCCAACGACGAGGGGCTGGGGTTCGAGTTGTTCTCGGCTGTCCAGGACGGCTTCTTCGTCGGCGCCCTCAACCCTTACGCCCCTGACTCCCTGGCCGGGGTCGCCGAGTCGGTCGGGCTGGACAGCCGGCGAGTGCACGCGATCCTCGCAAGCGGTGAGTTCGCCGACCGCGTACGTGCCGACCGGGCCGAAGGTGTGGAGCTGGGCGCGACCGGCGTGCCGTTCGTCGTCCTCGATCGGCGGGTCGCTGCCCCGGGGGCCCAGAAGGTTCCGGTCTACGGCCAGCTGCTGGAGCAGGTGGCCGGGCCCGTGTCGAGCAAGCGTGTGTCATGAGCGGGCCGAAGGGTGGCCTCCAGATCGTCGCGGCCCCTGCCGGCGGGTGGTGCGAGCCCGACACCGGGGTCTGCCACATCGACCCCACCGACGAGACGAGCGGCGGTGAGGCTCTCAACGAGACAGCCGCGCACGACACGCCCGGCGCTGCGGAGCGGTGAGGCACCACCACGGCGGTTCGTCTACGCGCTGACCGCGGCCTTGCCTCGGCCGACTCCGGTCAGCTCGCTGACCGCCCGGTTGGCGGCGATCTCACGGTGGTGGGCAGCGGCCCAGCCCGCCATCGCCATGACCGCTCCCATCAGCGACCGGCCCAGCTTGGTGAGCTCGTACTCCACCCTGGGAGGGACCTCGGGGTACGCAGTCCGGGTGATCAGCCCATCACGCTCGAGGTGCTTGAGCGTCTGGGTCAGCATCCGCTGGGAGATCCCCGGGATGCTCGCCTGCAAGTCGGAGTAGCGCAACGGACCGGCGTTCAGGGTGCTGATGATCAGCACGGTCCACTTGTCGCCGATGCGGTCGAGCACCTCGCGGATGAACGCGCTGTCCTCCGGCCATGTCTGGCACGGACCTGCGATCTGTCGCGCTGACGCCATCTCAACAACCTCTCATCCGGTGTGCAACCGCACTACCAGTATGTAACGCCCTCGGGGCGATCACACACCAATCCACGACAACAGCCCCTCGTGCGGGCCCGCTCTCGGATCACTGGAGCGCGCTCACACCCACTCCCAAAGGACCCAACCCATGTCGTACCTGCTTCACATCGACTCCTCCTCGCTCGGCAGGGCCTCGGTCTCGCGCCAGGTCGCGCAGTCCCTCCTCGACGGCTGGAGCGGCGACGTCGTTCACCGCGACCTGGCTGCTTCGCCCGTGCCTCATCTATCCGCGGCCGGCATCAACGCCCGCGCCACCGCCCCCGCTCAGTACACGCCCGAGGAAGCCGAGGCGGCCGCGATACAGGACGCGTTGATCGAAGAGTTCCTCGGCGCAAGCGCCTATCTCTTCACGGTCCCGATGTACAACCTGACGATGCCGTCGGTGTTCAAGGCGTGGCTGGACCAGATCATGGTCTTCGGCCGCACCATGGACTTCGAGGCTCCCTCGCCGGCCGCCGGTCGTCCAGCCGTGGTGATTTCGGCGCGCGGCGGCGGCTACGGTCCCGGCGCACCCAAGCACGGCCTGGACTACGTCGTGCCCACCCTCGAGGCCATGCTCGGCCGCGAGGACATGCTCGGCCTCGACATCACCACTGTCATTCCCGAACTGACGATGGTGCCCCACGCCCCGGCCCTGGCCGCCCTGCTGCCGAAGCACGAGGCGTCCATGGCCAGCGCCCACCACCGTGCCCGCGAGCTCGCCGCCGCGATCGCCAACGGCACGACCGCCGCCTGAACCCCGAACCGACCGCGGGGTAACCCCCGTGACTGATCTGCTCATCCTTGTCGGCAGCGGCCGCACCGGTGTACACGTCCTCGAACAGGCCGCTCAGCGTGGCCACCGCGTCCGACCACTCGTGCGCGATCCAGACTCGGTTCAGCTGGCGGCGGGTGACTCGAAGGTCGCAGCCAACCAAGCGCATCCGACTTGTCTGACTCCTCTCGCCGATCCCGACCTGACCACGTTCACCCGGCTCGACGAACTCGGCCTCGAAGCCACCGGTCAACGGCTCGAAGCCGACCGACCGTTCCGTACTCGCGCGCCGAGTCGTCGAGCCAGACCGGCGGTGCCGTCGTTGCGGCTGCGAGGGCGCCCCACGAGACGCCGTGACACGCAAGTTAGCCCACGAGCCAATGGTCACGATGTGCCGCTGCCGCTGCACCGGATGCGGCCACGTGTGGCGTCAAGACACCACCCTCGCCGCCGAGCCCAGGGCGAAGCTGTCTCGGCGCGGGCTGAGGTGGGCCCTGGAAGCGATCGTCGTCCAGTGGCTGACCATCGCTCGCGTTGCCGAACCCCTCGGCGTCGCCTGCTCGTTGCATTCGCATCCCACTGTCAACAACGCTCGTGGGCAATACAGCTAGAGGGCCACCACGCCGCCCCATTCCTCCCATTCGTTGCCGGAGTTCCATACCGTCAAATCGGAGTCGGGCCGCCAGGTGCTGACTTCGACCAGTCCTGGGTCGAGCAGCTCCCAACCCTTGACGAACGCCGTCACCTCTTCCTTGGAGCGGACCCTCCCCCAGTGGCCTCCGGTGGCGGCCGCCATCATCTCCGTGACGCCCCGGCGGACGCCTTCGTCGTCGCTGACAATTTGGCAGACCACCAGGTAACTTCCGGGGGCGAGCTGCTTCGCCACCCGGCGCAGGAGCGCGCCCGGGTCGTCGTGGTCCGGCAGACAGTGCAGGACAGAGACGAACAGGGCAGCGGTGGGCTCGTTCTTTCTGATCAGCCGCCCGGTCTCCGGGTGGTTGAAGATGTCATCGGTACGGCGCATGTCGGCACACAGGACGGCAGTCTGCGCGTTCTCCTCGAGCATGGTGCGGCCGTGGGCCAGGACGATGGGGTCGTTGTCGACATAGACGACACGGGTGTCGGGATGGACTCGCTGGGCGACTTGGTGGACGTTGTCACGGGTGGGCAGGCCTGATCCGTGGTCGAGGAACTGCCGGATGCCGCGTTCCTGGGCCAGGAAATGCACGACGCGACGCAGGAAAGCACGGTTGGTCAGGGCAAGGTCTTTGCTGCTCGGAGCGATCTTCAGGAGACTTTCGCAGGCTTCCCGGTCACTGGCGTAGTTGTCGGTGCCGCCCAGCAGCCAGTCGTACATGCGGGCCACGCTCGGTGTCATGACGTCGATCTCGCGGTCCGACGGCGTGTGCTGGCCCATGGATGATCCTCCCCGATGCGGCACCGAGTGCAGCTGCACTACGTGAACTGCTCATCGTAGAGGCGCAGTTCACGCGGGGCACAGGCCACGAACGGGCGATGCGGCGCAAGGTGTGGGGCGTAAAGGGCGTCACCACGTGTCACGCGGGGCGCGGAGTCGCGGTGCGCGAGCGCGAGGGATGGGGTACCGCGCTCCGGCGTGCGCGGGAGCCTGTTCACGTGGGTGAGCGGGCAGGGCGGGACGGCGTGTTCGGCGGATGCGAGCAGGCCCCCCATGACGGGGGCTGTACGCCCATGAGGTCCGCCGCTTCACGGGGAAGAAGCCCCAGGGGGTGGTGCAGGGCGAGGGAGTCCGCCGAGGGGGTGGCAGTACGTGACGGACCTGCCTGGCCGGGGATGTACGGCAGCCGCATGTCCGGCCAGCCAGCGCCGAGCGCAGCAGACGGCAGGTGGCGGCTGCTGGACCGAGGATGGAGATGGAGAGCGCTGTGGCCAGACTGCGATCAGGTGCTCGACAAGGGCTTCGACCGTGCCCGCCTCACCGGTGCAGACGTGCACGCGGCGCACGGAGCAGGGGTACTCCAGGCACCGGAAGACAGCGAAGCCGGCTGGGGCTGAAGCAGTGTGCGGCGCCCCGGGCAGTTGGAGACTCCGGAGACGGCCAGCGGGGCCGAGGGCGGTGCACAAGACTCGTCCGGTTGCGGCCGGCCGGCTCCGCACTATCGGATGGCCGAGCCCACACCGTGGGCATCAGCGCCCGGCGCGGGGTCCGGCAGGCCGCCGTCGTGAACACACCGGCGCGGCATGCCGGGTTGCGTGTCCGCGGACGGGGGACGCGGCTTCGCCCTGCGCGGTCATCACGCGGGGCGAAGCCGCGGCGTGTCAGTCGCTGCGGATACGCAGGTAGCGGATGGCGGACCGGTTCCTCAACGCGACCCCCAGGACGCCGCCCGCTACGCCCAGGACAGCCCCTTCGGCGTCCCCGGCAGCGAGCCAGACCAGGACTCCGGCCGCGAGGAACAGCCCGAGACAGAGCTCCACACTCCAGATGCGCATCTGCCGAGTCGGTAGACCCCACTGACGCGGAATGCTAATTTCGCTGATGACCGGGGGTGTCTCAACCCGTTCCCGGTTTAATCGATCAGTCATGCGGATTTTTGCTCCTCCGTTGATCGCGCGAGCCCCAGGGTGTTGCTTCACCCCGGGGCTTTTGCGTGTTGCGGCGGCATTCACTCAACGCTGCCACCGATTCGACGCGGTCACATTAGCGGCCCCTCACGGTGCCCGCCACACGTTGAGGCCATGCAACGGGATTGCCGCGGAACCGCGTTGAGGCTCATCGAAACACACGCCGACACCACCTCTCACTCCATTGATCATTTCGGACTGATCATTGATCACCATGAATCAACGTCGGTCTGATTTTCGACTCAACTGGTTACGGAATGTTTCAAGTGGCGCCGACAGGCGGAGGGATGGGGACTTTGACTTTTCATCACATTCGATCGAATGTACGGCGCATGCGGGACCCAGGACCTCACCGGAATGTCTCGCTCCTCAATTCTGCACGTGCAGATGCAAAAGGCCTGCAAGATTTTCGCGTCCCGGCACGGCCATTCCCGGCCGCTATGGAGCACCATGCAACTGCCGGGGCGGCCTGCAGGACACACGACGTACTCATCGGGCGGGCCGGGACGACGATCACCACCGTCGGCTGTCAACCAGTGACGGGCCCGGGTGCGTCCGGGCCCCATGCACTGCCAGGCAGAGAAGGGGATCGTGTGGAATCCGCGTTCCCGTGGGCATGCCCTGCTGCTGACAGCCACGGGGGACTACGCCGACACCCACGGGCACTTGCCCCCAGGGGTGAGCGGGTCGCCGTCGGTGGGGATGCGATCCCGATCGGCATGATGATGGCCGAACGGCGTCGCCCGGACGGCCGGGACGCTGAAATGAACGCCCCTTAAAGACTTCGCCGCTCTCTCGCACCATTGGCACTGCGGTGACGACGGACAGGTCCATGACGGACCACCGTGGCCCCCGCTGCCCTACCCCTTGGCTACCAGAAGCTACATTTCACACGCGCTGTCAACGCTGCTCGGATGACAGCAGGACAATGAGTGTCTGCAGGGCGTCTGGGGTGAGGTTCTTGCGGAGACTGCGGGCAAGCTTCTCGAGGTCCTCCCCTACCGGCGCGCTCAGTGTTCTGTCGCGCAGGCCCGCTTCGACCATGGGCGCGTGAAAGGGAGGGGAGGTCTCCCGGCTCCACACGGGCCAGCAGATCCGGACGTTGCTCTCTGAGCTGGCGCAGGGCACGCCCCTTGCTGTTGCCGACGGGACGAGAGGAACTGTTTACATTGTTAACGTTTTCCTCGCGGTCTTCGTCCGGGGCAAGGGCGCCGGATTCCGGGTCAGCGCGTCCCGGTGGTCGTTGCAGTATGGAGTCCAGCAGCGTGAGGGTGGGAAGGTCGTCGGCTGCCAGGCGTCTGACGAGTTCCTCGGTGGCCCCAGCTCCTTCAGGGACGGCGTGTGGATGAACTGCAGGAAGTCGTCATACCGGACTAGGCGCGCCACACCGGCGAGAACAGCCATCTCGGTGGACAACCGGCTGCACGGCTGGCGAGAGCAGCACAAGTAGCGCTGGTGGAGGCGCACACGCGGCCCGTCGGAGGCGAGCGGCGACGTGACGCGGTGAGAAGGCGCGAGGCGGGGGCCGGGATCACGGCGGGGTGCGGCTTTTTCGCGGTGGGTGGCACACCGGGCAGCGTTTGCCGGTGCCGTCGCGGCGGGAGCGCTGATCGGGCGTAGCGTCCCAGCGTCCCGGACAGCCGGGCTTCGAACAGGCCCACCGGCACAGTTTGGTGGAGCTCGGCCCGAGTTCCTTCGCGGTCATGTTCGGTTCGTCGATCACTTCGGCAAGCTCGCTGGCGATGGCCGGGTGCACGTCCTGCAGGGATTTGCCGGGCTTGGGGCGCACCCTGGCGGCAACGGTGCGTCGGCGAGCGCACCGGGGGCATCCGCTCGACTGGCCTGTGCGGCGGTTTGGAGGGGCGGGGTACTCGAAGCGGCAGTGCGGTTCGGGGCACCTCCACCGGCAGGTTTTGTTCGACGTGGGGAGCAGGTCGTACGCGGTCCAGCCGGGGTGGCCGACGACATCGATGAGTTCTTCGGCCATCGTCGGATTGGCCTCGGCGAGTGATGCACCGGGGCCCGGCCTGCTGTTTGCCGCGCCCACCTGTGCGTGACCGCACTGGCGGCAGCCGCGGCCGGCAAGTGCCCGGCTGTTCAGTACGGTCTTCCATTCGTAGCCGCAGTCCGGCTTCCGGCACCGCCAAAGACACACGTCATTGCAGCCGGGAGGCATCCGAGCGGGGGTCTTGCCCGGGTTGGTGAGGTTCGCGACGAACTCCTCCTCAAGGTGCGGCGCCACGTCCGCCGCCAACACCTCGGGGCCGGCGGTGGCCGTCTCCCACAGCTGCGCCCCCTTCGTGAGGGCCGCGGTGACCTCGGCCGGTGTGAGCTGTCGCCAGGAAAGGCCGCGGCGTCGCAGTACGACACCCACCGCGTCCGTCCAGTCTTCGGGGTTCACCCCCGGCCCGGCCTCATGGTGGGCGAGGCCATGTACCGGAACGGGCGGGAGCCCGCGGCTTCGGATGCGTTCCACGTCGAGTCCGGCGGCGAGTGCTGCCACCGTCTTCGCGGTGTCACGCTCCAGGCTTCCTGGCCTGCCGTGGGTCCATTCCGGGTCCAGGTCGATGAGCAGGCCCGGGGCCGGCTCGGACAGGTACAGGTCGAAGCGGTCCTGACGGCGCCCGGGCAGGCGGAGGCGGTGGTCCAGTTCCACGCTGAGCCCGGAGGCGGCCTCGACGAGCATGGCAACGTTGCACTCGAACGGGGACCGCCCGTGGCCGGTGCAGTCCGGGCACCGGCGGCCATTGGTGCGGTTGGCGAGCGCCGCCGACCAGAAATGCCCTTGAGCGCACTCCCACTCGCACAGGTCATGGGACTGCGGGCGCAGGGTGTCCGGACCGCGGTCGGGACGGCTGAGGTTGCGGCGGAACTGCCGTGCCAGAGCAGGATTCAGATCGGCCAGTGATTCTCCCGGGCCGGGAGCCCGGTTGCGGCGCTGCCAGCACTCAGGGCACCCCGAGGGTTTGACGGGACGGGTGCGGAACTGCAGCCGGGCGGGCCACTGGTGACCGCATCCTTTTGCCGAGCAGCGCCACTGGCACCGGTCTGTGGAGGACAGCGGCATGTCTTCCAGCACCGTGCCCGGGCTGGACAGGTTGGACACGAACTCGGCCTTCAGCCGGGCCCGAACTGCAGCCATCTCGGTAGTACTTCGCCGCTTGCCCATGGCTGCAGATTCTGACAGCCGTCACTGACAAGGCCGTCCATGGGCGAGATCCTTGCCAAGGTCTGACTCGTCCAGGCCAATACGAAGAAAATCTTCAATACTAACTCGAAGTAACACAATCAGGATCACGAGACACTAGATTGGGGCGAGGACGGAGCACGTGGCCAGTGCGGGCCGGGTGCCCATCCACTCATGCAAGCTCAGAGCCTGCGCCCAACAGGTGAGTGCAGCGCGCCATCGTCCGCAGCGCTGATGGCAGGACGCTGCGCCTTCGAGGGCGTGGGCTTGGTCCTTGGGGCTACTGGCCTGCCGCGCGAGGTGAAGGGCCTGCTCGTATGTGGCCAGCGCGCGGGGGGCGTCTGTGACCGCCAGCAGGTCGCCGCTGCTGTTGAGAGCTTCTGCCTCTCCTTGGATGTCCTCTGCTGCCCTGAACAGTTCGCGAGAGCGAGTCAGCAGCACGGTGGCCTGCGCGTGATGCTGTGACATGGTCTTGGCCTTGCCGAGTTCTAGCAGTGCATTGGCTTCGCCGTGTTGGTTGCCGAGTCTGCGGTACAGGTCGTGGGCTTGTTGCGCCAGGTCTTCAGCCGCGGCCGCTTCGTGTGCAGCGAGCAGAATCCGGCTCAGCAGCCACAGAGCGCTGGCTTCCCCCAGCCGGTCCCCCAGGGTCTGGTAGAGGGTGAGTGCTTGCTGGCCGAAGCGGCCTGCCGTCAGTTGGTCTCCTCTCCCGCATGCCACTCGGCCTAGTTCCCACAGGGCGTTTGCTTCACCGGTACGTTCTCGCAGTCTGCGATAGATGATCAGCGCCCGCCCGGCAAGCTGGTCGGCCTCGGCGTAGTGCCCTGTCATGTGGCGGATCCGGCTCAGCAGCCACAGGGTCTTGGCCTGACCAGGTTCATGTTCCGCCGATGTGTAGAGGTCCAGTGCCTGTCGGGCCAGTACTGCCGCCTGCGGGAAATCACTGGTGATGTCGTGCACGCGGCCCAGCTCCCACAGGGCGTCCGCCTCGCCGAGGCGATTGACACCCGCGCGGTGCAGGTTCAGTGCCTGGTGCAGATGACGGCCTGCTTCGGGGTAGGCGCCCGTGGCGAAACGCACCTGGCCCAGGGCGCACAGGGCGTGGGCCTGTGCCGGAAGGTTCTCGGCAGCAGCAAGCCGGGCTGCGGCGCGCAGCAGTGCTGCGGCGCGCTCGAAATTGCCTGTCGCGGAGTGGACACGGCCCAGGTTGTACAGCGCCGTCGCTGTGGCCCGCTGGTCGCGGGCGCCGAGGGCTGCGCGCACGGCAGCCTCATGTAGCCGGGCAGCTTCACCCCAGTGAGCGCTGTGATGGAGGAAATCGGCCAGGGTGGCGGCCAGGCGGAAGGTCTGAGTGTGCCTGCCGGATTCCGCCGCGTGCAGAGCGCAAGCAGTGAGATTGGCATGCTCTGCCCTCATCCACTCCACAGCGTCCTGGTGTGTGGCGTGTTCTGGTAGAGCAAGGGCCGGTCCTGAAGGGGGCAGTGGAGCGTGAACCTCGGCCGTACCGTGCCGGCAGGCTGCTGCAGCGGCCTGCCTGTAGTAGTCCGTCAGCCGGTCAATGGCTTCTGTGTGTTCTTGTGCGGGATCGGCGTTGGCCGCGTCCCGTGCGTACATGCGCAGCAGGTCGTGGAGGTGGTATCGGCCGGGCCTCTCCGAGTCGACGAGGTGGTCGTCGTAGAGGGCCTCGAGTTCACGCCGCACGGCGGGCAACGGTGTGCCGGTCAGTGCAGACGCGGCGTAGGCGTCGATGTCGGGCCCGGGGTGCAGGCCCAGCAGACGAAAGAGACGCTTCCGACCGGACGGCAGAGCGCGGTAGGACATGGTGAAGGCTGCCGCAGTGGCGAGATCTCCTGTGGCAAGTTCCTCCAGGCGGTCCTGGGCGCAGGCCAGCTCGCTGGCAAAGGTGGCCAGATCCCAGTGGGGTCGGTGGGCGATGCGGCTCGCCAGCAATGCGATGGCGAGCGGAAGGCGGCCGCACAGCTCATTGATCCGAGCTACAGCGTCATTCTGGGCGGATCGGACCTCCCGGCCGGCCAGCCGTGTAAAAAGCAGGCTCGCATCTGTCGGCGGGAGCACGCCAAGGGCGAGTGACGCGGCGCCTTCGGGAAAGGCCAGACGGCGCCTGCTGGTGATCATGACCAGGCAGTTGGGATCTCCGGGCAGGAGCGGTTCCACTTGTGTGCGCGAGGCGGCATCGTCGAGAACGATCAGTATGCGTCGCCCGGCAAGGCGGTCTCTCCACAGGCGCGACCGGGCATCCAGGCTGTGGGGAAGGTGCCGGGGATCCACACCCAGACCGACCAGCAGTGATCCCAGCGCTTCGGCGGGGTCAGCGGGTTGCCGACCAGGAGTGTGGGCGTGCAGCCGGACGAATAGCTGACCGCACGGGTAGGAGGTCACGAGGAGATGGGCGACATGCACCGCCAAGGCGGTCTTTCCTACGCCGGGCATGCCACTGACGATGTGGATGCCCTGACTCTGCGCCGAGGACGCGCTGGCCAGCAAGTGCTCCGTCTCAGTGCGGCGGCCGGTGAATGCGGTGGTGTCCCGAGGCAGCGTCCGCAACGCCGCGGCTGGTGCCTGGGGCGGCTGCGTTCCGATATGGAGGTCTCGTCCTGCCGCGTAGAGGTGTGCGGCATCGGCCGCACGGAGGTCCATACGGTGCACAAAGCTGGTTCCGCTGCTGCAGGAGCAGACGTTCACGGGCCATTGATGTGCTGGTCCCGGCCGGCTACATAGACACGTGCGGAATCTGTCGCCTCGGCCCGCACTGTCATCAACGTGGTCCCGGGAGTCTCCGGCGACGCAGTAGCGGCGTGAAGGTGTTCGTCAAGAAACTGCCGTAGACCCGGCATCAGGTCCGGTTCGTCGGCCAGCAGTCGGTGCAGCCGCAAGCTCCAGGCCTGAACCAGCACCTGCTCCATCTGCACATCGCCACGCTCACGTGCCGTGCTCAGCAGCGTGTGAGCCTGTTCCAACTCGTTTTCCACCTCAGCGGCCTGGCTGGGCTTGGCACTGCGCCACCATGCCACGGTCGCAGTCCTGGCTTGCAGCCATGCGTCCGTGGCCATGGCGCCTACCAACGCCGTTGCTGCGGTCATTACCAGCGGATCCATAGCTGCCCTCCCACTACATGCGCCGACAGTGAATTCTCACGGTGCCAGCGAAGACCGCCCGATGGCCCCGGCCGGGTTCCACGCAACGCAGGCATTTCCTGCGGTTCGTGGGGTCTCCCGCGAGGACCACAGTGCATTGCGCGGAAGACCTGATGGACCCGCAGTGGCACTGCGTCACCCGTATGAGGGCAGCGCCAGCGGGGCTTTGCGCCCCCTGAGGCTTCCTCGTTGCGTACAGGGCGGCCATCTGCGCAGTTGCGCGCAGGAGCCGACCATGAGCCGGGACTCTGTCGCCGCTGGCGCGCTCTCATCCTGCTCGACCTGGTCTGCGGTCTCGATCACCCTGCTCCATGGACGCGGTGGTGCGGGTGCCCGTGGGCCTCCCCCGTCACCGGGCTCAGCAGCTTTCCAACGGTCGTCGGTGAACTTCCTCCCGCGGCGGGAACACACAGGACGGCGGGCCTGCCGCCACGAGATCCGTAGTCGGCGCACGTCCAAGTCACATAGGACTGGCTCCCGTTCCCGCCGCTGGCAGTGGTCCGATCGCGCCCTCCCGTTGTTCGGCGTATGAGGGGCGCGTGGAGGTGTTGCATGGCCGGTTCTCACCCCGAGCGCCGGGTCATCATGCTGCGTGTTGAAGTGCGCCAGCGTGTGTGCGCGTCCAGGGTCAACAGCATGTTCAGAAAGCTACGAACGTTGCTGCTGCCGTTGGTGCTGATCCTGGCCGCCGTGGGGCCGGTACAGGCCGCGCCAGCCGAACTGCCGGGTGAGAAGTCGAATTTCGTTGTCTCCACGGGGTATCTGAAGGGCGCGTCCCCGAGGAACTGGGTGCGCCTGGGCTGGTACCGGTTCGATGCAGCCTCCGGCACGGTGTCGGCGAGCACCTACTTCTGGAGTCAGCGGAATCCGGCTGAGCGGGTCCCCTCGGGTACTACTCCGGGCGCCGACTGTGCTCCCGGCGAGAAAGCCAGCCCTCCAGGGGTGCGCAGGTGCCCGGTCATGACCGTTAAGGGCTTCCGCGACACCGCCACGGAGTCGAGGAAGGGTGTTTACCGGCTGGCGACCGAACCGGTCAACGGCAAGCAGGCCCGAACGGTGTGGATCAAGTGGGAGGCAGCTACTCCGTGGACGGAGAAGTGGAGGGTGCGGTCGGAGCGGGGAATCGCACGCCTGGAGTTCGTGTACTCGACGAAAGCGAGTTCGGGATTCGGTTACGGGAGCAATGCCCCGTTCTCCGAGCGCCGGGCGATGGAGACGGTACAAAACCACGAGCGGCGGATCGAGCTTGAGATGGACTCCTGGGAACATGGCAAGTTCACGCTGGGGACAACGGGCAAGTTCGAGCCTCAGCGATTCACCGTATGCGATGGCAGGGCTTCGTACTGCATGACACGTCTTCAACCCTCATCGGCGAAGTGCCGGAAGGGATGCGCAAAGGGGACGACGAACACGTCCCTCCAGTACTACCTCACGCGGGTGGGCGTGCACGATCGCCGCGACACGTACTGGCACTGGTGCACCTGCCTGGCTCCGAAGCCCACTTCCACGTGCTACGAGGGCAACTCTCATGTGAAGCCGATGCTGCAGGTCATTGACGACTCCAACGCCTTCCGGGGTTGGGTTGGTGTCGAGGCGTCCTTCTCCACGGTCGGCAAGAGGGACGACGACATGCTCGGCGTCTTCCGGATGACGGACGTGTGACGAGGCCGGGGTGGCACGCGCTCGGCAGGCGTGTGCCACCCCGGCCCGCCAGCATCGACTGCGGGCGACGGTGCCCACCCCGCTCAGCGCCCTCACCCACCTACGACGCCATCTCCAGGCGAAAAGGCACCAGATGCACGCGGCGCGCGACGGAACGCTCACAGACTTCGTGTTCGACAACCGGCTGCCTGGACCCGACCGCCGAAGGCCCGCCGCGGCAGCAGGCGGGCCGAGACCGCCCCCACCTGGGCACCGGACTCCGTCATGACGCCGCTCGGAAGCGGAGCACTCAATTGCGCAACGCTCGCAGATCGATCTGGCACTTGTACGTGGCCTGGAAAACACCCGTTCGGGGACTCTTCAGGTACACGGTGTACCAATGCCCTCGATGTCGTACAGGTCGTGTTCTTCTGCTGTCAGTGGGCTGCCGGCTGCCTGGCACAGGGCTTGTACAGCGGCGGGTACATCGGTGCTCCAGCGCCGGAGTGCGAAGTCGGACGTGGTGGCGAGGAATCCCCTTGAATCGTTGGTGAGGACGCCCAGTCCGGTTGCTCCCTCGACGGCGGCGTTCTGCATCGGGCGGTGCGGGTCATCCAGGTTCCATACGCGGGTTGGGCCGGGAGAGGTGCCGCTGGTGGTCAGCAGGTGTTTCCCGGATGCGTCGAGGTCGACCTGCCAGACCGTGCCTTTGTGCCCCCGTAGGGGAGGCAGCGCTACCGGAGCGGAGGGATGCGAGAGGTCCCACAGGTAGACGAGTTGGTCGTAGGAGCCTGCTGCGAGTGTGTGCCTGTCGGCGGCGTAGGCGAGGCTGGCCGCGCTCGGGGCGTCAGGGAGACGCAGGACGCGGTGGGGTGCGTGCGGTGTGTCGATGTCCCACAACTGGACGCCTGCTTTTTGGGTGCCGACGACGAGCACGCCGGTCGCGTCAAGGAATACGAGCGATGTCACGCTCTGAAGGGGAAGGATCGTGTGCGGGTCCGGAGCGGCAGGGTTGGAGATGTCCCAGACGACGAGGGCACCTACACCATTGGCGCCAGTGACGAGGGTCTTTCCGTCGGGACTGAACGCGACGTCGTTGATGTGGTTCTCGCGGTGCGCGCGGCCATAGCCCAACCATCTCGGCTGCGTGGGGTCGGCGACATTCCACAGGCACATGGCGGTCCATGTCGATGGGTCGTTCGTGTCGGAGTTCTCGGGGGCGCGCGTGGTGAGGGCGATTCTGCGTCCGTTGGAGCTGAATGCGGCGCCGCTGAGGGGGAGTCCCTTGCAGGTGAGGGGTGCGCCGATCGGGAGCGGCGCCTGGGTGCCGGAGATACGCCATAGACGCGCGGTGCCATCCGTGCTCGTGGTGATCGTCAGTTTGCGGTTCGGGCTGGTTTTCGGTCTGTTCAGTGCTTCGCTGTGTCCGGCCAGCGGGGGGAGCGGGTGCCAGAGGCGGCTGCCTCCGGTGCGTGTTCCGACGATGAGAGCGTCACTGCGCGGGCCGAACCTGAGACGCACGACGCGGTCGGGTTGGTCGAGCGTCAGGCGTAGCGTCGTCTCCCAGCTCCTTTTGCTCCAGACATCGCTTACATCCCATACCCGCGCGTGGGCGTCGATGTCGCCCATGGCCAGCGCGGTCCCGTCGGCGCTGAACGCAAGATCGGTCACCATGCTGGGAGACGTGTAGAGCTCTTGCGGTGCGGTAGGCGCGCTGGTCCGCGTCAAATGCGAGAGGAGGACGAATTGGTCCGCGCCAAGAGCCAAGGTACGGGCGTCGGGGGCGAGCGCGACCGTTTCGACGTCCTGCTTCCGCTTCGTCCGTGGTACGGAGCGGGATCGTGGCGCATCAGGGGCGGTGACGTTCCACACTAGGACCCGGTAGTTGACGTCCACGGTGGCCAGGGTGCGGCCGTCACGGCTCACGGACAGGTCGAGGATCTGGGCGTCGTATGCCTGCCATGTGCGCAGTCGTTCCGGATGGCGCGGGTTCGAGGTGTTCCACAATGCCAGTTGGCCCTGGTCGTTTCCGATGACCAGACGGCTGCCGTCTGCGCTGAACTCCAGGGCCACGACGCGGCCCTTGCCGTTGCTCAGGTCGGGCAGACGCGGCGGCCGACTTGTACCGCGCAAGTCCTTGAGATCCCACAGCCGTACCGGATCATCACCCGCGGCGACGGCCAGCACGTGGCGTGGATGCACCGCGACTTGGTTGATCTCCCTCTTCGCCGCTGTCATGGTCACCGGGCGGTGCGACTGTTGCTCCTGCGTACTCCACACCCGCACATCTCCCCGTGCGGTCCCCTCCGCGAGGATCCGCCCGTCAGGGCTGCTGTTCCACGCGGTCACCTCGGTCAGGCCGCCGGTCACGTAACGGGTGGCGTACGGCGGAGCCGACGAGCCGATCAGCGCGCCGTGCGCCTGCGGGGTGTGCTCCACCTGGAATCCGGCCAGGGCGAGGTGTGCCGCGAGCGCGGGATCTCTCGGCCGTACGGCATCGGCCTCGGTGCTCAGCCGGGCGGAGACCGCCCTGTCGGCCTGGAGGTCGGCCTCGCGTTTGCCGTCAACGGCAAACCCGGCCGCGACCAGGGCGGTCAGGGCGAGGGCCGCCATGACCGCCATCAGCTGCCGCATGCGCCGGGTACCGCGCCGCTGGTGCCGATGGCTCGCCTCGAGGAAGGCACACTCCAAGGTCCCGGCCCGGCCGGAGCGGACGTCGTGCCACTCGCCGGCCGCCGCGAGTCTGGTCCCGCGGTAGAGATGGCTGCCGTCACGACCCGCGGCTTGCCAGGCGGTGGCGTCGTCCGTGAGCCGCTGGCGTACCAGGAGCCCGACCCGGTTGGCATTGATCCACTCCCGCAGCCGGGGCCAGGATCGCAGTAGCGCCTCGTGGCTGATCTCGACGTGCTCGGCGTCGGCGGTCAGCAGCCGGGAGCGGGTGAATTCTTCGACCACGGCTTCGGCTCGCTCGTCGGCAGCCAGTTCGCTCCGGTCCGCGCGGCGACGGGTGTCGTCCGTGCCCTCGCCGATGCGGACCAGGCTCAATAGCACCGGGCGGGCGGCCTCCTGCTCCTCCGGGGCGAGTCGGCTGTAGGCGCGCTCGGCCGTCGCGGCGACGGCACCGTGCACCCCGCCGGTGCGCTCGTACCCGGCAACAGTGAGAACGCCGTCGTCACGGTGCTGCCAGGTGGAGCGCAGGGTATGGGACAGCAGGGGCAGGACACCGGCTTCGCCCGCATGGTCTCCCAGGTCCCGCAGCAGGACCTCCGCCAGGCCCGGCTCCAGGGTCAGTCCGGCCACGGCGGCTGGCTCAGTGATCGCCTGGCGGAGTTCGGCGCGGGTCATCGGGCCCAGGGGCAGCGAGCGGGTCCGCAGCGCAGCGCGCAGCTGGGGGTGGGCCAGGCAGTATCCGTAGAAGTCGGCGCGCACACCGGCCACCACAGGAAGGCCGGCCTGGGCGAGCCGGCACAGTTCGTCGGTGAAAGCGTCCCGCTCGGCCTCATCGCCACAGAGTGTGAACAGTTCCTCGAACTGGTCCACGATCACCAGCGCATGGGTGTCCAGCGGCCTGCGCTCGTCGTGGGTGCGAAGCTCCGCCATAGGCCGGGCTGTCGGCGTCAGGTAGAGCACGGCTGGGGTTCCCGGCTGTCGCCCCGGCAGGCCGCCGCGTGCCGCCGCCGGGGCCAGCCCGGCCCGCAAGAGGGAGGACTTGCCCGCCCCCGACGGGCCGATGACCACCACCGGACGTCCGTCCGTACTCCGGTCCCCCAACAGGCACACAAGCTCCGCGGCCGCCCGCTCCCTGCCGAAGAACCAGCGTTCATCGTCCATCCCGAACGGCGCCAGCCCCGGATACGGGCACAGCTGGGGGCCGGCTGCCGCGAGCGCGAGCAGCACGCCCCTCGCGCCGAGTGCACGGTCGCAGGCGCGGGCGAACTCCTCACTGGGCCGCTTCTGCTCGTTCTCCACCCGGTTGATGTGCCCCTTGGTGTAGTTCACCCTCCCGGCGAGCTCTGTCAGCGACCAGCCCTCGGCCTCGCGTCTGCGGCGTAGCTCCGGCCCGAACCGCGCCTCCTGCTCGTGCTCCTCCGGCCACACACGCGCCCCCTTCTCACCCGGACCCACAAGGCAGCACATCGTAGCCACGCAACTACCCAAAGCTAAAACCGCAGGTCGCCGTGGGTTGTCCAGAGCCTGAACAGGGCGGCCCCGGACAACGGGTTCCCGCACGGACCCCGCTGGACGAAACATCCCAGCAGCGGGCACCACTGCCCACCGGGCCCAGGCCCGTCACTCGCTTCCCCAGGAGGAACACACCATGCGCAAGCGCATCCTCACCGCCGCACTCGCACTCACCGCGACAGGCGCCCTCGCCATCCCCGCCGGAGCCGTCGCCCTTACCTCACCGGTCTCCACCCACGTCGCGGCGAGCGCATCGGCAGCCACACGGCCGACGGGTACGACCCCGCTCTCCTTCTCCTTCATCTACCGGCTCGACTCGTCCAAGTGGCACCAGAACGCCGGGCGGACCTCCCTGGCCCTGGGCTCCTGCACCGCGGGCACCGGACGGACCTTCGCCGTCACCCTGTGGGAGGACGGCTGGTTCGGTGACACCAACCACGGCTCACGCACGCTGACCTGCAAGCGCGGCAGCTCCGCCGTCTGGAACGCTCCCAGCAAGGGCGACTACTACCTCTCCTTCACCAAGGCGGACGACGGAGTCAAGATCGCCGGAACCGCAGTCCGTACGACGCCCTGACCCAGCGCCCGCACGACGTCGGCGCCCGCACCCGGCCCAGCCCCGGCTGCCAACCAATCGCAGGCCGCATCAAAAGCGGGCGCCGACCGGCCCGGCATTCCCACCCTCTGCCACGAAACGAGGTACACCCATGCCGAAAAACACCAGCCACCCGCCGACACTGGCCAGAGCCGCCCTCCTGACCACCACGGCCGCTGTCCTTGCCCTGTCCCCGACGATCGCTGACGCGCGTACCACCACCCCGGCGGCCGTCGGGCGCGACGCATCATCCCAAGTGGGGGCGCCCGCCGGCGAGCGCCAGCAGATCGTCGACCGCGCCGTCAGCGCCCTGGCCACACCCAAGAAGTTCCGTCTCACCCGGGGCGGCACGATCTACACCAGCACCCCCGCATCCGGCTACAACTACCTGGGCCGGGGCGGCAGCAACGCCAACCTCAACGTGTACAACGGCTACAGAGGGCTCCCCTGGTGCGGCCACTTCGCCGCCGCCATGTGGAAGCATCGGAACGTCCCTCGCAACTACTGGAGTTCGCAGGCGTGGCGCACCGGCCTGGGCGACCGTTTCCACGCCTACTCACCCAACCGGCTCCCCCAGCCCGGAGACGTACTGGTGTGGACCAACAACGGTGACAGCGCCCACGGCCACGTCGGCGTCGTTGTAGCCGTCGCCGGACGCACCGTCACCACCATCGAGGGCAACGTCAATCCCTACCGGGACAGCATCGCCCGCAAGTCCTATCAGTGGACCGGATCCGGCCCCGCGATGTCCGGAAAGACCTTCCGCGGGTTTGCCTCCCACCCCTGAGTCCGCTCTGGCCCCGGCCAGTCCCGCCGAGGGCCGCCGGCAGCGTGGCGGCCCTCGGCCCTCTGCTCTTTCTGACCCACCACACTCAACCCCACCGAGAACGCGAGCCCATGAGTCCCACAGTCCCCAGCTTCCGCCATCTCCGTCTCTGCCTCTCCGGAACCGCCGTACCAGCGGCATTCGCCCTGGCGGTGATCCTCGTCGCTGCCAGGCGGCCCGGCAACGGACGTCACCGCCGCGCCGATGCCACCGCCCGAAGCCGGAACAACGAGCGGCCCCCTGCCCCAGGCGGGCTCGTCGGAAAGGAGCAGGCATAACACCAACGAGCCCCGCTTCGCCTGCTGCCGCCCCTACCGCGTGGCCAGCGCGCCGGCCACGCGCAGCAGCTCGTGCAGCCCGGAGCCGGCGTACAGAGGAAGATGGGCACCGTGAACGACGACCCCGGCTACATCGCATCGGTGCTGCGAGCGAGGTACAGGCGACGCCTGCCGTCCAGCCTCGACGAGCTGACCGGGCCCGAGCACGGGATGGTGGACCTGCCGCTGCACATCGCGTGGTCCGGACTGCGCGTCCTCGATCTGGACCGGCCGCGCCAGCGTATGAGCCTGTACAGAACCGTGCTCGCCGAAGGCATGCATGACGACCTATGCCACTTCCTCAACAAAGGCATCCTGCTTGAGCTGTGGCCCGTGCTCCACAAGCTCATCAGCACGGCCATCAAAGACGTCTGGGAAGATGCATTCCCCGAGCTGCGACCATGATCAATATCGCGCACACCGTGCTAGTGCTGCCCCAGCACATGATCTGCTGCAGTCGTTGTCCTGCCGACTGGCGCAGCTGCGCGCGCCGCGGCCCAGGCCGATCTCTGACGAAGTGCCGCTGAGAGGGACTGTCAAACGAGCGGCCCTGTCTCACATTCGGTGGTGACGGAGGGTGTCGCTATCCGAGGAGGATGCGGTGGCGGAGGAGGGTGAAGCCTGCTCGTCCGTGCATCTGGCGGGCGATCCGCTTGGTCTTGGTGTTGACGCCCTCGGTGGGGCCGTTGCTGTAGCGGAGTGTGAACGCGGCGATCACGGCGTCGAGGTCTCGCTCCAGCCCTCGGGTGAAGGCATGCAGGTGCGGCAGATCGGCAGTGCGGACCTGGGTGATCCAGAGCTCGAGCGCGTCGGCATTGTCTGGGTGAGGCTTCAGGAGCTGGGCGAAGTCCCTGACGCAGACGGCGAGTTGGGTCATCTCGGGGCAGGCCGCGATGAGCCGGTCCAGTAGGTGCTGATGTTCGGCCTTGAGGTTGTCGGGCATGGTGAGGAGCATGCGGGCGAGTCTGCGCGGGGAGATGTGGCTGCGGTCGGCGTCCGCGCGGCCTTGGTTGATGTACTTGTGCAAGAGGTTGAGGCAGCCGGTGAACCCTTGGTCTTTGATCTCTTCGAAGAGGTGCTTGACCGGGACGGCGGGGTCTTCGGCCCGGCGTTTGCGCAGGTGCTCGCGGTAGGGGTCGACAAGGCTCGCGCGGTATTTGGGGACGCGGAGCATCCGCTCGGGCCGATCGGCGCGGGCGTAGCGTTTGACGGTGTTCAGGGCCAGTTGCAGACGGCGGGCGCATTCGAGCAGGCCCACGCCCTGGTCGAGCAGGTCGTGGATCTGGTGCCAGCGTTCCAGGGGTGGTCTGTGCACGGGGGCCGTCGTAGAGGGGCGCGTCCAGGACGGTGGCCCAGCAGGTGCTGTGCGCCTTGACCTCGCTCAGCGCGGCTTCGCACAGGTTGTGCCACAAATGCCAGCGATCACCAACCTGCACCGCGTCGGGCAGAGCACGGCGGATGGCCTCGGCGTAAGTCGCGGAGCCGTCGCGGCAGACGACCTCGACGCCCCGATGAGCGCGTACCCATGCTTCCAGTGTGTCGGCCGTGCGGTCGGGCAACACGTCGATCCGCTCGTGGGTCTCGGCATCGATGATCACGGTGGCATAGCGGTGGCGCCGGCGCAGAGCGAAGTCGTCGACGCCGATCACGCGGGGTATTCGGCCGGTGGGCAGTGGGATACGCAGCAGTGTCCGAAGGGCGGTGTGCCGCGAGATGCCCACCGCGAGTATCGCCAGCAAACGAGCCCCGGCCCGGCCCGCTAACTCCTTGACCACGGCCTTGACTTGCCTGGTCAGACGGGCCGTACGTCGCTGGTATCGCTCCAGTACCCCAGGCACCTGCTCACGGAAGGTGTGCCGACAACCTTGCGTGGGACACACCAGCCGCCGCACCCGCACACGGACTACTGCCCGTCGCCCGTCTACCGGTACGTCGGCCACCGTCCGCAGGTGAAAGCCATGCACCCGCCTGGACGGCGCCCCGCAACTCGGGCACGGCACCATGTCCGTCGGCGTCCGTGCTCGCACCAGGATCCGCTCGCCTTCGTCGGTCACGTCCTCGATGACCAGCGGTAACAGCCCCGAGAACACCACATCTACAAGCTCGTTGACATCTCGCACGTAAATGTCAACGACCTTGGCAACCCTCCGTCACCACCGAATGTGAGACAGGGCCAAACGAGCGGTGTAACTGGGGTAGTTGAGGCTACTGACGGGCCGCCGACAGGCGGCCATCGAAGGTGACGTCGAAGGCGTTCAGCGCGGTCTTCCAGCGCATGGTCCAGCGGGTCTGACCTTTGCCGGTGGGATCGAGCGACATGATCGCCATGTAGACGCATTTCAACGCGGCCTGCTCGTTGGGGAAGTGTCCGCGGGCCTTGACCGCCCGGCGGATCCGCGCGTTCACAGACTCGATCGCGTTCGTCGTGCAGACGATGCGGCGGATCTCGGTGTCGAACCGCAGGAACGGGGTGAACTCCTCCCAGGCGTTCTCCCACAGCTTCACGATCGCCGGATACTTCCGGCCCCAGGCATCGGCGAACTCGGCGAACCGCTCCAGGGCCGCCTCTTCGGTGGAAGTGGTGTAGACGGGCTTGAGAAGCTTGGCGATCCTGTCCCAGTCCTGGCGGGCGGCATAGCGGAAGGAGTTCCGCAGCAGGTGCACCACGCAGGTCTGCACAATCGTCTGCGGCCAGACGGTCTCCACCGCCTCGGGCAGGCCCTTGAGCCCGTCGCAGACGAGCATGAGGACGTCGCTGACGCCGCGGTTCTTGATCTCGGTGAGGATGTGCAGCCAGTGCTTGGCGCCCTCGCCGCCGTCGCCCGCCCACAGCCCCAGGATCTCCCGCCGGCCCTCGGTGGTGACGGCCAGGGCCACGTAGACGGGCCGGTTGGCGACCGCGCCGTCACGGATCTTCACGTGGATGGCGTCAATGAAGACGACCGGATAGACGGCGTCGAGCGGTCGGCTCTGCCATTCGGCTATGCCCTCCAGGACCTTGATGCTCCTATCGTTGGTCAAGTGGCGGCGAGCCAGCTGCGATAGGTGTCGGCGAACGCATCGTCACGGCGAAGTCCGCGTTCGATGTTGGAGATAACGGCGGGCCAGACTCTCAAGTGGTTCGCCGCGGCGGTCAGTGTGATGTTCTTGGCCTGCCGGGCGGCCCGGAGATCCGCGATCTCCGGGACCTCGCCCATCGTGGTCAGGAGGCGGAAGATCTCACGGGCGATGGCGCGTTTGAGGAGCCGGATGATCTCTTTCTTCGTCCGGCCGGCATCGACCTGACGCGCCACGTAGTCACGGGTGCGCTGATCACGGCGCATGCGGCAGAGCGCGATGCGATAGAGGGCTCCGTTCGCAGCGCGGTCACCGCCGCGCGAGAGCCGGTGACGGTTGGTCTTGCCGCTGGAGGCTGGCACGGGTGCGGCCCCGCATAGCGCGGCGAAGGAAGCCTCGGTGCGCAGGCGCGCGGGATTGTCACCGCCGGTGATCAGCAGCTGCGCGGCGGTGTCCGGGCCGACGCCGAAGGCGGCGCGCAAGCCAGGGTTGAACCGCGTGACCAGGACATCCAACTCTGCGGTCAGAGCAGCGTGTTCGGTGGTCAGGTTCTTGACGCGTTGCGCGAGCGAGCGCAGGGCGGTCAGGATCGGGTCACCGCCGATGCGGAGGCGGACCAGGGCGTCGATGCGCCGGTCGCCCCGCAGCGCCTCGTACTTGGCGCGGATGCTCTCGGGCGCGCTGATCAGGATGTGCCCGATCTGGTTCAGCGCCGCGGTACGGGCTTTGACCGCGGATCGTGCCGCGTTGTGCAAAGCCCGGATTCCGGCGACGGCATCGCCCTTGGGGACGCTACTGGCCCGCCCGGAGACCACCGCACGGGCGGCGGCGTAGGCATCGATGGGATCGGACTTGCCGATCCGGCGGCGCTCGGCCTTGTCCGGCCGGTTGACCTCGACCACGGTCAGGTCGACCTCGCGGGCCGCGCGGGTGAAGCCCGCCCCGTAGGAGGACGTGCCCTCCACACCGATGGCGGAAACGGTGCCGTGAGAGGCCAGGAAGGCCAGAGCAGCCCTGTATCCAGCGGCGGTTGTGGGGAACTCGGCGTCGGCGAGCTGCCCGCCGCGGTCGGTCACCACGGCGACGTGAACAGTGTCGGCGTGGGAGTCCACGCCGCCGATCACCACATGTTCGACGACGACTTCGGTATCCGTTCCTGTCATGCTGAAGATGCCTTCCTGACCGGAGGTGGCTCCGGCCGGGCGGGGCAGACAGGACAGTCAGGGGGCCTCTGGCCAGGCTCCTATGAGGTCATGATCCACCCGGCCGGGGCCTCGGAACGGGCCCTGGCAGCCGGACAGATCAAAGCAAGGACAGTCCAGCAGGACGTCAGTCAGTGATCGAGTCACGGCTACCGGGACCCGCATATCACTATGACTGTCGGTGATGGTGGAGATGGTCTGGCGGGACACTTCGGCGCCATAGACCTCGGCCAGGTGGGCCTGGACCTCGCCGGTGGTCAAGCCCTTCGCGGCCAGCGAGATGACCATCTCGTCGACGCCGGTCAGGCGCTTCTGCCGCTTCTTGACGATCTTCGGTTCGAAGGAGCCGTCGCGGTCGCGGGGCACGGTTATCTCCACCGGGCCCACGTCGGTCAGCACGGTCTTGGAGCGTTTGCCGTTGCGGGAGTTGCCGCCGTCCTTGCCCGCCGGATCGTGCTTGTCATAGCCGAGGTGGTCGGTGATCTCGCCCTCCAGGGCGGACTCCAGCAGCCGCCTGGTCAGCTGCTGCAGCAGCCCGCCCTCGCCGGTCAGCTGCAGGCCCTCGGCCTGGGCCTGGCTCACCAGCTCGTCGATCAACTGGTCGTCCACGGCCTTTGCCGACACAGCCGCTGCCGACTCGACAGGCTCCTGCGCGGCCACGTTCTCACTGGTCATCGATGCATCTTCCATGATCGGGAGTTACACCGAACGTCTTACAGTCCCGAGGGGAGCAGGGCGCCATTCTCGTGCCCGTGTCGTTGAGCAGGTCGCGGTGCGGAATGTCATCTGTCCCGTAGCCGTAGCGGGTGGTCAGCAGCTGCTTGAACGCAGCTGGGTTGGGGGGTGTTCATGGCAGTACCCGGTTTCCAACGGTGTTTGCCGACGGCTAGCACGGCCAGGTCCATCTGTGCGCGCAGGCTGGCGGGGGTGAAGGCATCCAGGGGAAGTGGAGTTGCGTAGCCGCTTTCCGGTGTCTGGAAGAAGCGGGCGAGATAGTCCGGCGGAATGCTGCCCGGGCTGAGGTGTTCCAGTCGCAGGTTGACGGCGATGTTGGCCATGGCATGGCCAACAGGATGTGCACGGTGCTCTGGTCCCCGTCGTATTTCGCGGGATCCTGCGGAGGCGCACCACTGAGCACCGTCAAGGACCACAAGAGCGGCCGGCCTGAGCGTCACCCCGCAGACGCAGAGAACTCCGGCGCTTCGCGCCTCCGGGCCGAGGATCGCATTCCCGCCCGGCCTGAAGGCCGGGATCCCTGCGAGGAACAAGGATGGCCGCATTGTGCCGTACTGCATCCTGGGCTCACGTTCAGGGCTCCTGGTGGGAGCACGCCCGCAGAGGCGCTCCGCCCGAGTGCCAGACGCGGGTCAGCGGTCGCCGGATGGCCGGACGAGCCGTGCCAGCTCTCTGCATACCTGCTGTGCCTGCTCGGTTCCGAGTTTGTCGAAGAGTGTGCGGGCGATGGATTCCGGGTCGGTCAGCGGGATGGTGGTTCGCGGGCTGCGCCATCCGGCCTCGACGGCTGCGGTGTACGGCTTCATCCGCCCTGCGGTGACCTCTTGCAGAAGGTCGGGGCGGTCTTTGGCGAGCTTGCGCATGATGGCCTCGACCTGGTTCCCGTTGGGACGCTGCTTGCGCGGGGCAGGCAGGGTGCCCTCCTCACCGGGGCCGGGGGCAGGGCAGCCGGAATAATTGTGGACATCGTCCGCCTTTTTCGGCCTGCCGCGGTCACGTGGCGGCGTCAGCTCGTAGAAGACGGCCAGGAGGTCGGGACGTGGCCCGATGAGTCGTTCAACGATCCCGAGATCGGCGCCCAGGCCTTGCAGGGGCAGGGTCTCCACGAAGTCGGCGAACTCACTGCGCTCATAGGTGATGTGGTCACCGAGGCGGGTGACGAAGTCCATCCAGCCACCGGTGAGCAGCAGTTGCTCTAGCAGTTTGGGAACGGTCCCCAGGGACGTGGCCCCCGAACGCAGCGAGGATCCGAGGGAGGCGACGAGCTGGCCCCGTTCTTTGAGCTCACCTGGCACGTGGGGCTGTGCGTCGCGGGGCGTCACGAGCTGCTTCCTTTTTGATCTCTATGGCCAGGTGGTCGCGGATCCGCTTGAGCGTAGAGGTCGGTACGTGTGCCCTCGTGCCGAAGCGCTGCGCCAGATCGATATTGATCAGTTTTTGCTGCTTTCCGCGTTCTTCAGAGCCGTCGTTGCCGGTGGGGCGGCAGCGCATGCGGGCCAGCTTTTTGACGTTCCGGTCGATGTCCGACCGGAGCATGTCCTTCTTCTTGTAGGCAGGCATCACCGCTGGCGAGAGCTCGGCGGGCGGCGTCGAGGTGCTGGTCCGGGACTGTTCAACGAGCAAGGTCGCGATGCTGCGGGCGTAGGTGGTGGGAATGTTGAGGTCCAGACATACCTGGTGTCCGGGCAGGTAGACCTCGGAGGGCTGTCCGATGCCCCGGCGGTCGGAGCGGTGAAACGCTGCAGAGCCGGCTTCCAGGATGACCGTTCCGGGGGCCTGCGGCTCGGGCGCGTCCACGAGAGGGTTGCCCTCCAGGTCAAAGAGTTCGGTCTGCTCGGCCTGAGGGCAGGCGAGGCCGTCCTGGCGCTGGTGCGGGATGTCTGCGGGCTGCTGGGGGCTGGGATGGTAAGGGGCGTCGTCGGCGTCGAGTTCGTCGTCGTCGAACCGGCTGAGCTGGTCGCGCAGTTCCTGTTCGATTTCGGTGCTGAGCTCCATCAGGACCGATACGGCCGGGATGATGATGTGGGCGTCGAGGGACGGCTGGCACTGTGGGCGGACCCGGACGAAGCGCCCCACGAATTGGCGGAAGAAGAGCGGTGTTTTCCAGCGGCTGAGGTAGCAGCCGACCATCAGGCGGGGGACGTCGACGCCTTCGGAGACCATGCGGATGGCGACCAGCCACATCTGCGAGCCGTCATGGCGGAAGGCGTCGAGTTTGGTGACGGCTTTGTCGTCCTCGCTGATGACCACGGTGGGTTTCTGTCCGGTGATACGGGCCAGGTGCTCGGCGATGGCTTCCGCCGTCTTCGCACTGTCGGTGACCACCAGCCCTCCGGCGTCGGGGACGTCCTTTCGCCGGTCGAGGAGCAGATGGTGTGCCTTCTCCAGCAGCATCGGAGTCCATTGCCGCTCAGGGTCGAACACGGCGTCGAACATCTTGCCGAGCGCGCGGCCCTTGCCGGTGTCTTTGAGGGACTTGGTGACCTCGGTGGCGTTGTCGAGGAAGCGAGCCTGTCCGTCGTAAGCCTGGATCTCCACGGCCCGACACACCATGTCGGCGACTGCGTTGCCGTACTCGTAGGCGAAGTCGACCTTCACTCGTCCGGTCTCGGGATCGTATGCGCACCAGGGGATGGGACAGTCGTCGGAACGCCACGGTGTGCCGGTGAGCATGAGAATGTTCTCGGCCTGGGCCAGGGCTCGCTGGACACCGGCTCCCCACGCCTTGTTGTCGCCGAGGTGGTGGACCTCGTCCAGGATGGCCAGGGTCGGTACGGAGGAGACCGCACGGCAGGCCAGTTGGGCTCCTGTGGTGTTCATCTGGGAGTAGGTCGCGACAAAGCCATCGGCCTCGGGGTCGTTGTAGTCCGATGGCTCTTTGACGGGAAGCAGTTCGAGACCGAACTCGGAGGCGACGTCGGCCCATTGCTTGCGCAGGGAGTCGCTGGGCACGTAGACGGCGACGCGGTAGATGACTCCCAGTCGCTTGAGGGTGGCGGCCACATACAGGGCGAAGATGGTCTTGCCGGCGCCCGGCGTGAGCATGGCCAGCCATTCCCGTTTGCACCTGCGGTCCGCCATGTACTGGTCGAAGGCCTCCTGCTGGCAGGTCCGCAGTGTGGGCCAGGCCATGGTGGTACTCCCCCGGGGTCCAAGGCTGCCGCACGGGGCGGCTTGCGTGTAGTGCGGCAGACCGCGGCCGCTCATGCCAGCGGACCTCGGCAAGACATTGGCCAGACACTGCTCACGGGCGGCGCGGCAACATGGATCATCTTGGCTGCGGCGATGTCTGCGCAGCCACAGCAGGCGACTTGGTTCACCTGATCGACCGATGGTCGCCCGCGACATTGACGGCTTCACCGTCTCCCACAGCAGGACCATCCACGGGAGACCGGGCCAGCTGCTGACGACGGTCCCGGCGAGGTCGGCCACAGCATCCATCGGCTCGAGGCAGGTGATCTCGTCGCTCTTCCCGCCCACATCCAGCCGGGCCACGACGAGGCCAGTGGCGTGGTCCAACGCGGCAAGCAGCCGGATCTTCCGGCCGCCTTCGCAGACCTGCGCCAGCACGGCAACATCACCAGGGCCGACGTGCAGATGGCTGCCCGCAGCGTAAGCGTCCACGAACGCACAGTGTGGCGGCGCCTGGCAAAGGCCCCAGGCCTCCGGCTGCGCCGATAGCGTCCGGGTCTGACCAGGCAGCCTCGAAACGCCCGCCCCAACTTCCTCGTCGGAATCCTTTCGTGGATACCCTCGGCTTCAGCCGGGGGAGGAATCGAAATCCCTGCGGAGCAGGACAAGGAGAGGGAAGTTCTGCCAGGGGCAGGTCAACTCGCCTGCGGGATGGCAGCCGTGACGGCACGGGGGCGCCCGCGCTCTACACGGGCCGTCTCCAGCAGGTGCCGCCAGTGTAGGTCCTCATTCGGAATGCCCCGTTCCGCAGCAGGGACCTGGGCCGTTCCCGGTCGTCTCATTCAGGGGCCACGCCATTCCGGCTCACGATCTTGTCCTCAGGCGATGCGATGTCCGAGAGACCTGCGACGCACACAGGGTGGCTGAGCCCGGTGCGTGGCAACCGCCGGCGGTCAGGTGCTGATGGTGGCAGCGGGGTCGACGTGGTAGTTGCGGGCGTAGCCGTTCTCGGTACCGACGAGGATGTCGACGACCTCGAAGTAGCGGTCCCAGAACGGGGTTTCGCGCAGTGCGTCGATGAGGAGCTGGTAGGCGTGGTGGTCGTCCGCTTCCCAAACCCAGACGTCGGTGACGCGCGCGGAGTAGAACTCGGTGTCGTAGAAGCGTGACCGGACCCCGGTGGTCCTGGACTCGATCGTGGGAACGACCTGGGTGGTGAAGGCGTCGATCCGCTCCGGGACGGTCAGTGCGAGCCACTCCGGCGTGGTCTTGACGAGTATGAACGCGGTGACCGGCGGTTCGGTTTCCTCAACAGGCATGATGGTTGTCTCCCAAGTGGCGGGTGGTCTGACGCCGTGGGCGCCCTGTGCGATGGCGAAGGGGCTCGAGGCTTTCAGGAGAGGACGGCGGGCTTGAGGGTCTGGGCGCACCAGTGCTCGAAGGCGGTGGAACCGGCGGTCTCCGGGGTGCGCGTGACGCCGGCATCGAGGCCCTCGTCCTTGGCCCGCTTCATGTCGGCGATGCCCTGGACGAACGCCTCGTCGAGGCCGTAGCCAACGAGGGTGGTGCGCAGCTCGTCGAGCGACTGGCGTTCGTAGCGGACGGGGCGGCCGAGTTCCTCGGTCATGATGCGGGCGAGGTCATTGGGAGACAGGTCCTGCGGTCCGAGGACCGGGACGCTGCCGGTGCCCGTCCACGAGCGGTCCAGCAACAGGCCGGCAGCGACGGCCGCGATGTCGGCGACGGCGACGAGGGGCGCCTTGCGGTCGGCGTCGACGACGTCGGTGAAGACGCCCTTGTCGCGGATCGAGGCGGCCTCCTCCAGGAGGTTCTCGAAGAAGGACGGGTTGGCCAGGGCCCGGTAGGCGACGCCCGTGCCGGCCAGAAGGTCGTCCATGGCCAAAGAGGCGGTGACGAGTCCGGCGCGGCCGGCGAGCGGGGTGCCGCGGCCGAGGGCGGAGACGCCGACGACGTGGCCGACCCTGTGGGCGGTGAGCGCCCTCGCAGCGGGGCGGGTGAAGCCGGCGTAGGCGTCCTCCGGGGCGAGGGAGGCGTCCGGGGGGACGAGCCAGAAGACGGCGTCCGCGCCCTGGAAAGCCCTGTCGACCACCTCGGCGTCGCCGTGCGAGCCGGTGATCACCTCGACGCGTCCGCGTGCCGCGTCCGGCAGCCGTGCGGGATCACGCACGATCACGCGCAGTTCCTCCCCGTCGGCGGGGGCCGACTCCAGGAGCCGGGTGAGCAGGTGACGGCCGATGTTCCCGGTGGGGGCCGTGATGACGATCATGAAAACCTCAAGAGTCCGTGTCGGATCGGTACGCCCATCCTGGGGAACGCCACGGTGATGCCACAATGGGAACTTCAGCAAAGAGGTATTGCCTGAAATGGAATTATGCTGGTGAACAGCCCACATTCGGCCCTTGACGCCAACCTCGCCGTCGCACTGGACGCCCTGCTGACCGAGCAGAGCGTCACCCGCGCCGCCGCCCGCCTGCACACCTCCCCCGCCGCCATGAGCCGCACGCTCGGACGCCTGCGCCGCACCCTCCAGGACCCGCTCCTCGTACGGGCCGGACAGACCATGGTCCCCACCCCTCGCGCCCTGGCTCTGCGCGACGAAACCGCCGCAGTCGTGCGCCGCCTCGAATCGCTGCTCAGCCCCGGCGAAAGCGCCGACCCCGCCACCCTGAGCAGCACCTTCACCCTCCAGACCGCCGACCTGGTCGGTGCGGCGCTGACCCCCGGACTGCTGCACCTGGCCCGGCAGGAGGCGCCGGGCGTCTCGTTCCGGCTCCGGGCCGAGGAGTTGGAGGCCGGTCCGGCCCTCCGCGACGGCCGGATCGATCTGGAGATCGGATCCATCGACCACGTGGACCCGGAGACCCAGGTCGAAGAACTGGCCACGCTCCGGATGGTGGCGGCCGTCCGCCCCGGGCACCCCCTCGCCGAAGAAGCCCTGAACCCGGCGCGGCTCGCTGCCGCCGAACATGTCGTGGTCAGCCGACGAGGCCGGTTCACAGGCCCTCTCGACAGCGCCCTGGCCGAACGGAACCTCCACCGGCGCGTCACTGCCGTCCTTCCCAGCCACCTGGCGGCGATGGCCCTCGCGGCCCGCAGCGACGTCGTATGCCTCGTCCCCGCCGCACTCCCCGGCAACCCCGAATCACCACTCACCCACACCGCCACCGCCCTCGGCCTGCGCCTCCTCGACATACCCCTGCCGCTGCCGCCCCTGACCATCGGCATGGCCTGGCACCCCCGCCACACAGCCGACGGAGCCCACCACTGGCTCCGCAACGCTGTTCGCCGCACACTGCGCGCACCCGGGACCACCTGACGTGATCTCAGCTTGCCGTTCACCTGTCCCGCTGATCTTGGTTCGTTCCCGGGACAGCAGGGCGGCCGTTCTTCACGCTTCGAGGTGTCGAGCAACGTCGCGTGAAGGAACGGCCGCTGGTGAAGAGTCTCGCCCCTGAACAGTCCGCTGACGCCGCGTTGGGTGTCCTGTCCCACTTTCGTGTCCAGTTCTACGACTGCCTCTACACCCGGGCGGATGCGCTCTTCGAGCTGACCGACGCGGTGCTGTGCTCGGACGGCCCGGTGACGTCGCTGGTCGAGTTGACGCTCACGGCCGAGCACCGGCGTGGGCACGGGGCGATGCACGACGCGGTTAACCACGGCTGGCTGGAACCGCGCCGCCTGCGCAGGCTGCTGGCCTCCACGCCGCTGCCGCGTGCCGCTGACGGGCGGATCGTGCTCGCGGTCGACGTGAGCAACTGGCTGCGTCCCGACGCCCCCACCAGCCCGGACTTGCTGTTCTGTCACGTCTATGGGCGGGGCCGCAGCGCTGATCAGTTCATCCCCGGCTGGCCCTATTCCTTCGTCGCCGCGCTGGAGACGGGACGCACGTCCTGGACGGCCGTGCTGGACGCGATCCGGCTGGGGCCGACCGACGACGCCACCGCGGTGACCGCCACCCAGCTGTGCGAGGTGGTCACCCGGCTGGTGCACGCCGGGCAGTGGCGGCCGGGCGACGCGGACATCCTCGTCGTCATGGACACCGGCTACGACGTCACTCGCCTCGCCCATGTCCTGGCCGACCTGCCCGTCGAGCTGGTCGGCCGGCTCCGCTCGGACCGCGTCATGCTCCGGGACGCCGGCCCACGCCGCTCCACCCCACGCGGTGGACAGCCCCGCAAGCACGGCGGCGTCCTCACCTTCTCCAAGCCTGAGTCCTGGCACACCCCTGACCAGGTCACGACGTGCGCCTGGCAGAGACGCCGGCGTTCGGCGTCGCTGTCCCACTCCCTGGGCAGGAACAGCCGCCACTGAAGCGGGACGGAGGCCGCATCGGTGACCGCGTGCACGCTGACCGCCACCTGACAGTTCGCCTGCTTGCCCAGGGCCCCGCAGTACTGGTGCGCGACGGCGACCGACATCCGGCCGTCCTTGGGAAACGACACGTCTCTCCATGACTCCGGCCTTGGCCGTGGGCCGTCCGGAAAACTCAAGCGGGCAGCCGGCCGACCCTGTCAACCACGGCAGTGCGCTGGAGGAAATATATGAACTGCACCTGGTCGGGCTGGCCGTCTTTGACGATGCGCTCACCCAGGTAGTGGTGGTCGGAGGTGGCAAACACCATTTCGACGCGCCCGAGCCCTGGGTCGTGCAGTCCGACCGCGACGCCGGTCTGCCCCGCGACTTTCACTGCGGTGTCGGTCCGCTGTATGCCGAGGGTGTTGGCCGCAGCACGGAATAGGGCGGCCTGCTGAGCAGGCGGAGCGGCCCCGGCCATGTCCCGCATCAGGCTCCAGACAGCCAGGGCCTGGCTGGATCCGCCGCGCACTTGCGCCCTGACCCCCGGATCCTTTGCGAGCAAGGCGAGCAGCCTACCGGGATCGGTCGGGAGTGCGGCAAGCACAAGATAGGGGGCGTTGGCCAGGCCCTGCCGACTGCTGTAGACGGGAAGGGTTGCGGTGCCATTGATGATGTCACCACGGGACTTCTGCATGCTCGGCCGTCTGCCGTCGGCCGACTTCCAGGACTGGCTCCTGTTCTTGAGACCATTGGTGAGGAGCAGGGTCTCCCGGTACACGTATTGGTCGGGACGAGGGTGCAGGGGCTTGGCCGGCGCGACCGCGTCGGCGGCCTGGGTCAGGATCTCGGCCGCAGCCGCCGTCTGGCTGCCGGCCGGCGCGGTGAGCTGGTAGCTGATGAATCCCGCAGTCAGGGCTCCTGCCAGTGCCCCTGATATCAGCAGGCGGCGGCTGAGCAGCCTGCTGTGGCGAGTTGTCGGGTCGGCCATCTCCTCGCGCAGCCGTCGACGTCCGGCCTGGTAGGCGCGGGCAGACATAGGCGGCACGCCGTCACGGACGGAGCCGAGCTCCTCAAGATCGTCTGTGTTGTTCATCCCAGGTCCTCGGAGAGGTCGAACCGGTTCAGGATGTCCCGCAGTCGGCCGCGGGCGCGGTTGAGGCGGGAGCGGACCGTGCCGACCGGTATCCCCAAGGACTCCGCCGCCTGTTCGTACGACAACTCCGCCCACGTCACAAGCAGAACCACGTCACGCTCCTTCTGTGTCAACCGGGCCAGCGCCCCGCTCAACTGCCGAGCCCGCTCCCCCGCCGCGACTTGGAGGACCACCCCCTCGGCGTGGTCGGCAGCGACCACCGGATCTGCACCGGTACGCTCCCATGCCCGGTACTGGGCCTTCTCCCGGCGGCGATGGGTGTGCAGCACATTGGTGGCGATCCCGTACAGCCACGGCAGCGCGCTGGCCGCAGCCGGGTCGTACCGGAAGCGCGCCCGGAACGCACGCAGGAAGGTTTCCGCCGCCACGTCGTCGGCCAGCGTGATGCCGACCCGCCGCGACGCGTAGCGATGGATGGCCATGACATGCCGGTCGTAGACCACCTCGAAGTGCTCCGGGTTTTCCAGGGAGCGGATGATGACCGCACCGTCCGTCTCCCCGGCGTGCCCCCCTAGACCTGCGGCCACGGCCTCACCCGGCACAGCGGCGACTCTGATCCAGCGCGTGCATCAACTATGCCCTTCACGAAGGAGGTCCCGCCTGTCACATCCCCTTACTCACTTGGGCACCACTGAGTTCGGCCGATCGGTCCACCCGGACCACCCTTTGCCAGTTCGTTACCTGATGCTGAAAGATCAGCTGTGGGCCGGGCCGGCAAACGCGGCCAGGCGCAAGATGGTCCCCGCCGCAGCCGCAGCCGCAGCCGCAGCCGTGGTGAGACGGCCCTGACGGGTGCTCCGGAGGCTTCGGCGAGATCGGGGCAGTGTCGACGTGGTCGTGGGCATGGGTACACATGATGGCGGTCAGTCGGCGGTCTCCGACGGCACAGGCGATCGCCTCGGCGTCGTGGGCAGCGTCGATGTCGACCGCCTCGTGGTCGTCGCCGACGACCCAGACGTTGTTGTCGACGCCCCCGGGTTCCACCGTCCAGGCTGGAACGGGTCTGACGTGATCACGCGTCCGTTCGGGCGCCAGTCGTCGCCCTTGTGCATACCAGCGAAGGCGTCCAGGTCCCGGCGCCCTGGAGGTAGAGGTCGAGGAGCATGGGGAAGTCGCGGGAGGGCAGGCGGCCGCCGTACCAGGAGGACTTCAGGATTCCGCCACGGCCGAAGACGTCCAGGAGGGGCAGTTCCAGTGTCATCTCCGGGGTGGGGACGCCGACGAGGACCAAGGTGCCGGCGAGGTCGCGAGCGTAGAAGGCCTGCCGGTACGTCTTCGGGCGGCCGACGGCCTCGATGACGGTGTCGGCGCCGAAGCCGCCGGTCCACGGTGTGCGCCGTCCCCGCACAAACACGGACGGCCCGTCGGAAGCGCTACCGACGGGCCGTTCGTAGATGTCAGTGCTCAGCGAACCAGAGGATTAACCCTCACGGCTCACTTCCCGTAGTACGCGTTGTAGATCGAGATCGTAGACTTGTTGTTCTTCTTGTCGGTGATCTTCGCGTGGAACGAGATGCCCTTGCCCTTGGCCGGGTTCGTCACGCCGATCTTGCCGTTCTTGACGGTGACCTTCTTCCAGGTCTGCCCGTAGTCGTACGACACGTACACCGACAGCGACTTGAGGTTCTTGCCGGCGGCAGAACCCTGGACGGTCACCGGGATGGAGACCTTCTTGTCGGCCGGTGCCCTGCTGTCCAGTCCGACGGCCGCGTTGAAGCGGACCATCGACGCGGGCAGCACGGCGCTGGTGACTTCCTTCGAGCGGAACGTCCAGCTGGCGTCGATGCGGGTGGAGGCCGCCGCGACCTCGACGCTACGCGTGACCGAGGTGGTCAGCTTGTACGAGGCGTCGTTGGCCGGGACCTTGAAGGTCTTGTTGCCGAACAGCGGGTCGTCGTTCGAGCCGACCTTGGTTCCGTTGCGGTAGAGCGTCGTGGTGACCGACGAGAAGAGCGAGGAGCCGACGTGGTTCTTGCCGTCGGCGCACAGCGGGACCTTGCCGTAGATCTCGTTGCCTCTGCGCTGGATACCGAAGCCGGAGCCAAGACTCGGACCGAAGACCGCAGTGTTGTAGATCTTCTCGTAGCTCTTGCCTGCCTTGAAGGTCTGGCGGTCGCCGAGCGAGTAGGAGGCCCCGGTGATCGGCAAGCCATTCGGGTCGACCCCGCCATGCTGCTCGAAGCGCTGCTCCCACTTCACGCCGTCCGCGGTGGACACGTGCACCTTCCGGGTACTGGGCAGCGTCTGAGGGTCAGCGAACCCGGAGGAACGGAAGCTGCCGGGCAGCCAGCCGGTGGTCCAGACCGTGCCCTCCTTGCCGCTCGTCGAGGCGCCCAGGCCGACCTTCAGCGTGGCCAGTTCGCTCGCCTTGTAGTGCTTGGTGTAGCCGGTGGCGACCTTCTTCACCTTGCCGCCCGCGACGGAGTGGTACTCCTCGCCGTCCTTGGTCCAGTGGCTGGCCCACTGCTGGAACAGCGAACCGTCGGCGATCTCAGGACCGGCGTGCGCGGTACGGAAGTTGGCGTACGTGTCCAGCAACCAGCCGTACTCGTAGCGGTTGTTGCCTGCTTCCACCGCGTAGTCCGGCACCGCGAACCCCGACTTGGCGGCCGTGTCGGGCACGGTGATGTTCACCGGCTTCGCGGTCCGCGCGTCCACCGTGATCGTGACGCTCTTCATGATGCTTAGCTTCGGCTGGGCCACCCAGTCGGCACCCCTGGTGATGTCCCCCGGGTCGGCGAAGAACGTCGAGTCGAGGATGTATCCGCCCTTGGGCACCCGGACCTTGACAGTGCCGGACTCGTCGTAGAGAAGGAAGAAGAACGGCTTCCCCGTTGCCAGGCCGGAGACACCGTCCAGCCTGGTGTTGACGTACTTCGCAGGGTTGCCGTCGCGGTCGATCATCTTGAGCGTGACGTCGTAGGACTCGATCTCGTTCTGCACCGCCGCGGCCGTGCGCACACTCTCACCGCCGCCGGCGGCGGTCGCAGTCACGTACGCGGAGTACGCGCCGTCGAGCGTGCCGCCCAGCTTGGTGTTGACCGTGAGGTCGACGGAGGCGGTGGCGCCCGCCGGGACGGTCAGCGTCTTGGCGCCGAGCGTGAAGAAGCCGGCCGGAGCGGCCTGGCCCTTCGGGTTGGTGACCGTCACGGAGAGGCTCAGCGTGACGTCGGCCGTGCCGAGGTTCCGGTAGGTGACCTTCTCGGTGACCGGGGTGTCGTCGGTGTGCGGCCACTGCTGGATGCCGAAGCTCACGGACGACGGGTTGGCGATCACGGTCTGCTTGATGGCCTTGTCGACCTGGATGCGGCCCGAACCCTGCTGGAACGGCGTGTACTTGCCGCCCTTGGCGGAGCCGGTCAGCGCACCCTTGAGCTCGGTGTACTTCCAGTCCGGGTGCTGCTGCTTCAGGATCGCCGCGGCGCCCGCGACATGCGGGGTCGCCATCGACGTACCCGAGATGGTGACGTAGCCCGCAGGCTTCTCGCCGACCTCCTTCGCTATGACGCTGTCCTTGGCCGAGGCGGCGGTGATGGCCACGCCGGGTGCGGTCACGTCGGGCTTGATGGCGCCGTCGAGGCCCGGTCCGGTGCTGGAGAAGTCGGCCAGCTTGTCATTGTCGTCGACGGCACCCACGGTGAGCGCGGCCGCCGCGCTGCCCGGGGAGCCGACCGACTGCCCGCCCCGCTTGCCGAAGTTACCGGCAGCTATCGCGAAGAGGATGCCCTTCTCTTCGGACAACTTGTTGACCGTGGCCTCCACCGGGTCCACCTCGGGGGTGTCGCCGCTGCTCAGGCTGAGGTTGATGACGTCGGCGCCCTGTTCGGCCGCCCAGTCCATACCCGCGATGATGCCCGAGTCGTCGCCGGAGCCCGAGTCGTTGAGCACCTTGCCATTGAGCAGCTTGGCGCCCGGCGCGACACCCTTGTACTTACCGCCAGACGCAGCACCCGTACCGGCCGCGGTGGACGCGACGTGCGTACCGTGCCCGTGCTTGTCGGTCACGTCGCGGGCGGTGGAGAAGTTCTTCTCGGCGACGACCTGGTCCTTGAGGTCCGGGTGGGTCGTGTCGATGCCCGTGTCCAGCACGGCGATCTTGACACCCTTGCCGTCGTACCCGGCGGCCCAGGCCTTGTCGGCGCCGATTTGATTGACGGACTTGTCGAGGGTGGCCGTGCGGACGCCGTCGAGCCACACGTGGGCGATGCCGGGCGCGGTCTGCGCGTCACCGCTCCGGGAGTCGGTGACCGCGGACCACAGATCGGGCGCGTCGTCCTCGGGCGTCAGCACTGCGTCCGCGTCCAGGGACTTGAGGGTCCGGCGGACCTTCGTGTCACCGGCGTCACGGACGTCCGACCTCGCCGTCGCGGCCGCGCCGCGGTAGTCGACGATCAGCTTGAGGCCCTGCTTCTGGGCCTTGCGGTTGGCCGACTTGTTGAGCTCGGTGACGTCGAAGAGCCGCTGGTCGAGCTTGCCGGAGGCGATCAGCCGGGCCGCGTCGGCCGGCACGGCGAATGTGTGCCCGCCCGCGGTGCGGACCTGGACGGGTATGCCCTCGCGGCCCTTGGCCCGCTCCAGGCCGACGACGCGGCCCTTGGCGTCGACGACCACACGGTCGCCGGTGATCAGGGTGATGCGGTGCTTGGGCGTGGTCGGCACGGCCGAGTCGGCGGCCGTGGGCCTGGCCTCCGCCGACGCCGGGCTGGTCATGCCCGCTGCCAGGGCCACGGCTGCCGCCGCGGCGATCGTGGCCACGCACGCTCTTTTCACTTGTCTGCGCAAGTCTCCTCCTGGAGATGCAGGTCCGGGATGGATCCCCGTCCATCCGGCCGGTGGAACGGTGCAGGCCCGGTTGGTGCGGTCTCAATCAGCACAGCGCGGGCTCTGATTCAGACCTGCATAACAGTCAGCCCTTCATGAAAGGCGGTCTGTTCCAACACCCTCCACTTCTCGGCTGCGTGCCAACGGGTTCGGCCGTTCGGTACTTGCAGCCCATCCTGTAACTAAGTCGTTATCCAACGTCGTTGATCCACAGCTCCTTCGCAGGCGGGGGCCACGGAGCGGCTCGGCTCCCCGTGCTCCGGTGCCTGCCCCGCCAGTCACCCACAAGTGAAGATGACCAAGCCCTCTTGCCCCGCTCCGCTATCACCCGAGCGACTCAGGCGGGCGGCGATTCACTCGCCCCAGTAGGAGTTGGTGACCGTCGGGACATACACCCGGAGGTCTGGATATCTACGCACGCGCGACGCTCTGCGAGTTGGCCTGGACTTCACCGCGGTCTTCGCCGACACCGCCATGGTCGCCCTCGGCGCACTGAGCACCTTCCAACCTGCCCAGGGTGACTCGGAGTTGGACGGGCCTGCGGAACGTCGAAGCTCCTGGTGGACGAGTTGTCGACCAAGATCAACCGTCGTTCCAGGAGCTCCGTGTGCTTGTCTACCCGTCGGCCATCGATCTGTCCACCGTGCACCTGCGTCACCTGAGTCGGGAGATAGGCAGTCGGTGGCGGAGGCTGACTCCCCGACGCCAGGCCCTGCTCGCCCTGGCCCATCTGCGGTGTGGCGACACGTATGCGCAGCTCGCAGCCGGGGTCGGCATCGGGATTGCCACCGTGTACCGCTACGTCCGCGAGGCGATCGACGTTCTGGCCGCGCTTGCGCCCACGCTCAACGAGGCAATGGCAATGGCCTGTTCGAAAGCGTACGTGATCCTGGACGGCACCGTGCTGCCGATCAACCGGATCGCCGCCGACCGGCCCTTTACTACTCCGATAAGAAGCGGCATCACGGTATGAACGTTCAGGTGCTGACCGATCCGTTCGGACGGCTGCTGTGGGCGTCGCCCGCACTGCCCGGCGCGACACATGACCTGACGGCGGCACGCGAGCACGGAATCATTGACGCCCTTGCCGAGGCCGGCCTCAAGTGCTGGGCCGATAAGGCGTATCAGGGCGCGGCTGGGAACGTTCGAGTCCCGTTCAAGGGGCGACGCCTCAAGCGGTGGCAACGACGCCACAACACCACCCACGCCAAGATCCGCTGCGTCGGTGAGCAGGCCATGGCCACGCTCAAGAGCTGGCGTCTGCTGCGGAAGTTGCGCTGCAGCACCAACCGCATCACCGCGATCGTCAAGGCCGTGCTCACTCTGCACCTCGCAGCCGCGTCAGGATGAAAACACCTCACTCCTTGGCCGTAACGAAACAGCCCCCACACCCCAAGATCCGAGGCCACCCCGCACTCCTCCAGCGAACCATCCGACGGCCCCGCCGTCAGCGCCCCGGGCAACATCACCAACAGAGTCACAACATTGCCCTTAAAACGGCAATCCGGGACTAAATAACGGAAGAGAGCACCCTCTCAACAAGAGTCCCGGTGGGACATGTGTCCCAATGAGACATCAAGGCGTATGCTCGCAACCATGAAGGCAACGGAGCCAGCCCACCCGACGCAGGACCGGCGGCGGCGCAAGGCGCAGCAGACGCGGAACGCGCTGGCCTGCGCCGCGGTGGAGCTGATCCTGGAACACGGGCTGGCGGCCACGACCGTGGAGGCGATCGTGGAGGAGGCCGACGTCACCCGCCGCACCTTCAGCCGGCACTTCACCGGCAAGGAGGACGCGGCCCTGGACTTCGTCCGGGGTGACGGCGACCGCATCAACGACCTGCTGCGCGTCCGGCCCGCCGGGGAACCGCCGCTGCTCGCATACCGGCGGGCGGTGCGCGCGTGGCTCGCTGACCAGGAGAACCCGGCGCATCATCTGCGGCCCCGGATGCGGCGGCTGCTGACCCTGGTGGACGCCGAGCCCGCCTTGTTCGCCGCCTACGAACGCATCCGGGTCGACGCCCAGGAGGAGTCGATCCGCATCATCGCCGAACGGCTCGACACGGACGACGTACGGGACATGCGCCCAGCCGTTGTCGTGGACGCCGCCGCCGGAGTCCTCACCGCAGCGCTGCGCGCTTGGGCGCGCGGCAGTGAAAGCCACGACTCGGGCGCCGCAGACCTGGCCGCCCTGGTGGAGCGGGCCTACGACGCCCTGATCTCGGAAGCCGCCTCCGCGGCCACCGAACCAACTTCCGAAGAGTGAGAACAGCACATGCGCACCACCCCCAGCAGTGAGTTCACCTACAACAGTGAGTTCGCCGGTCGTACCGCCCTGGTCACCGGCGCCGCCTCCGGCATCGGCCTGGCTACCGCCCGCCGTCTCGGAGCCGACGGCGCAAACGTCGTCATCGCCGACTACAACGCCGAGGGCGCGGCGCAGGCCGCCGAGGACCTCAAGGCCGAGGGCATCAAGGCCTCCGCCGTGAAGCTCGACGTGACCGATCCCGAGTCCGTTGCCGCCGCCGTCGCCTTTGCCGTGGACACCTTCGGCGCACTGCACCTCGCCGTGAACAACGCCGGCATCGGTGGCCCGAGTGCCCCGACCGGCGAGTACGACCTCGACGCCTACAGCCGGGTCATCCGCACCAACCTGGACGGAGTCTTCTACTCCCTGCGCCACGAGCTCCCCGCCATCGAAGCGGCCGGGCAGGGCGGCGCGATCGTCAACGTGGCCTCCATCCTCGGCTCGGTCGGCTTCGCCGGCTCCTCCGCTTACGTCGCCGCCAAGCACGGCGTGGTCGGCCTGACCAAGACCGCCGCCGCCGAGTACGCCGCGAAGAACATCCGCGTCAACGCCGTCGGCCCCGGCTTCATCGAGACCCCGCTACTGAAGGACATGGACCAGGAGGCGTACGACGGCCTGGTCGCCCTACACCCGATCGCCCGCCTCGGCCGCCCCGAGGAGGTCGCCGAGCTGATCGCCTTCCTGCTCTCCGACCGCGCCTCCTTCGTGGCCGGCAGCTACCACCTGGTCGACGGCGCCTACACCGCCCTCTGAGCCGGGCATAGAAAGGAGTTCGCGTCATGAAGGCACTGCAGTACCACACGATCGGCGCCGCCCCCGAGGTGGTCACGGTCCCCGACCCCGAGCCCGGCCCAGGCCAGGTCCTGCTGAAGGTCACCGCCGCCGGCGTCTGCCACTCCGACATCGCGGTGATGAGCTGGCCGGCCGAGAACTTCCCCTACGAGCTTCCGCTCACCCTCGGCCACGAGGGTGTCGGCACGGTCGCCGCGCTGGGCGCAGGCGTCAGCGGTGTACGTGAGGGCGACGCGGTCGCGGTGTACGGGCCCTGGGGCTGCGGCACCTGCGCCAAGTGCGCGCAGGGCAAGGAGAATTACTGCCTGCGCGCGGACGCCCTGGGCATCCGGCCACCGGGGCTCGGCACGCCGGGCGCCATCGCCGAGTACCTGCTCGTCGACGACCCGCGCCATCTCGTACCGCTGGACGGTCTGGACCCGGTCGCCGCGGTCCCGCTGACCGACGCGGGCCTCACCCCGTACCACGCGATCAAGCGATCGCTGCCGAAGCTGGTCCCCGGCTCGACGGCCGTGGTCATCGGCACCGGCGGCCTCGGCCACGTCGCCATCCAACTGCTGCGCGCGCTCACGCCAGCCCGCGTGATCGCCCTCGACGTCAGCGAGGACAAGCTGCGGCTGGCGAAGGAGGTCGGCGCCCACGAGACGGTGCTCTCCGACGCAGGAGCGGCCACCGCCGTACGCACCCTGACCGGCGGTCTCGGCGCCGAGGCCGTCTTCGACTTCGTCGGCGCCGAGCCCACCCTGCGAACCGCGGGTGCCCTGGCCGCCGTGGAGGGCGACGTCACCATCGTCGGCATCGGCGGCGGCGCCCTGCCCGTCGGCTTCGGGTCCCTTCCCTTCGAGGTGTCGGTCGCCGCGCCCTACTGGGGCAGCCGGAGCGAACTCATCGAGGTACTGAACCTGGCCCGCTCGGGCGCCGTGTCCGTACACACCGAGACCTACTTCCTCGACGAGGCCCCACTCGCCTACGAGCGCCTGCACGCCGGGAAGGTCGACGGCCGAGCGGTCATCGTTCCCAACCACTGAGCCGCGTACAGCGGTTCACAGTCAGCGACGCTCCACCGGCCCCGCCTGCGCCGTGGCCGGCCCGTCCGTGCCGATCACCCGTCGATGCACCACGACCGTGGGGACCACCGCCCGGAACGTCAGGCGTTGGACCGTTGCTTAGAGCCTCAATGGCTCTCAGCATTCCGGGTATTTCGGCTCGGAAGGTCCGTCACATCACCAAAGCGTGAGGACTTTGACTTGAGGACGGTCTCTCGCTTCTGTCTGCTGCTGGTGCGGCAGTGTTGCGCCACCTACCCGCCCGCCTGCGCCGTGCGGCGGGGGCGGGTGGCAGCTTGTGAAGGGCATTGCCGCTGAAGTCGCCGTTGAGCTCGCGGCCGTGGAGAGTGCCGAGCTCGGTGACCTTAGCGGCCGATCCCAGCAGGCTGTCCTCCTCAGCCGTGAGGACGCCTCTCCCGTGCAGGTCGCCGCCGCCGATCAACTCCTGCAGCAGGATCCCTTCGGCCCCGACGATCTGTTCCGGGGCATCGATCCGACGGCGGCCTCGGCCGCGGCAGCCCACTGGATCGCCGCGGCAGCCGAGGTCACCGGCGAGGCATCCGGGCTCGACCCAACCGCGTGGTTCTGGAAGCCGACAACATCGAGGAGCTGCCCCACGCGTCGCCTACCCTCGTCCTCGGCCTCATCTACGACGGCGTTTCGCCGTACGACGCTGTGACCAGACTTGTCCGGCATGCCATGCAGGTCACCGACGGTGTACTGCCCGACCCCACCGCTCTGCGGGAACAGCTCGAGGACCTCCACGAGACACTCACCAGGCACAGCGGCGAGGAAGAACCCGGCGTCGCTCTGCGGCTGACCCCTCTCGCCCCTCAGCGGCCCGCATGTGGCCTCCTCGAGGACCCCCTCACCGGAATCCACGGCTGCTGGCTCCTCCACAGTGAGTACGAGAACCTCAACCACGATGGCTGCGACGACCTGGAGGAATGGGACGACGCACGAGCCGAACAGGAACAGAACCGCAGCCGCGAACGCTTCGCAGAGCTCGTCCGGGACACCGCTCCCGCCACCGCGGGCGACTCATCTGACCCGGCCGTCAGCGACGTTTCGTGCGGGCGGTGTCGATCCGCGCGAAATCTTCGGGCCTTTCGTTCATGAGCAGTCCGTCGGGATCCACCAGTGGTGCTACCACGACGTGAAGATCGTTTCCGGCGGGCTCGTCCTCGCCGTCATGCCATCGCGCGACCGCCCGTCCTGCGCCCGCCACTAGGTCAGCGAGTTGGAGGGAGGGGTGGTCCACCGAGCGGCCACGCACCAGATCCTGGAGGTGGTTTGCCTTGATGAGGCCGTGGACCAGGCCCACGGCTGTAACTCCGCGTTCCAGGACCTCGAGTTTGTCGTCGGTCAGCAGCCGCTGATCGTCCGCGAGGACCTGGAGCTTGCCGCCGTAACGTATCGACGCGTGAAGAATGGCCGTGGGCACGGCGGTGATGAGGGGGTCCATCGTGTCATCCAGAAGGCCATGCTCTCCGGTCGGCGTGGCCTCGGCCGGACGCTCACGGGCGAACTCCTCCGCTTCCGGGCGGGTCTTGCGCAGCATGTCCAGGACCTCTGCTGCCTTCTTCGCCTGGGGCGCCTTGCGGCGGCGGGCGTAGGCGCAGGACTCCTGGATGACGGCGTAGAGGTCGTCGACGGTGACCTGGTCGCCTGTGCGGTTCTTCTTGGAGAAGAAGCCCACGGCGGTGGCGATGAGCCGGTCGAAGCCGTCGCGGCCCAGGGCCCGGGGGCCTTCGGTGGCCAGGTCCAGGGCCAGTTGCCGGCCCACGCCGTTGCTGACGATGTCGTGGCCCAGGGCGTGGAACCGCTCCTCCACCAGGAGGGACACGAGCTTGGCCGCGACGAAGTAGTGCTTGTCGATCGCGTACACCGAGGCACGGCCGTGCAGGGGCCCGCCGGGGGCCAGCAGTTCGCTCAGGAGCCGGCGGCGGTGACCGGCTCCCCCGCCGGTGAACATCCTTTGGAACTTCACCTCCCTCGCGGGCTTCTGGATGCCTGCCTCGCGTCGCAGTGTGTCCACGATGACGGCGGCTTCGGTGTCGTCGATGACCACCGAGCCCAGAATCATGTAGCGGTCGCGGCCGTGGAGTTGGTCGCCGTGGTAGCCGGACTCGTCGATGGCGATCCACCGGCCGGTGCCGGTACGGTCGTCGGTGGGCGCCTGGCGGTTGCGGCGGCTGAAGCGCGCTCCGAGCAGTCCCGTTCCAGCATTCGGCGCATGGTCACGTTCGATCATGCCGACATACTCCGCGCGCCCATCGCCAGGGACAAGCCGCGCCTCAAGCTTGCCCGGCCTCAATGCCCTCGCCTGCGCTCCAGGTACCGCGGGGGGGGCTGCGCGTTGGCCTGGTAGCCCGCTCGTTGGCCTACCGGCGCCACGACTGCAGGTGACGACGCAGCCTGGCCAGCGGCCTTGGCCTGTGCCCTTCGGTATTTTGGGCTAGCAGGTGACGGTCACGCTCCCTGTTCTGAGCGATTTCTGCCGCCGAGTAGTGCCGGCTCCATCGGACGCGGCCGTGATGGATCCAGTAGTGCGACCGGCAAGGGAGCGCCCAGTTGCCGATCGAGGGGGTGAGAGACACGTTCTCACCGTCGTAGGCAATGGACCATTGCGCTGGGGACAGTGGTGTGATGACCTCGTGGCCGCAACCGCAGCAGCAGAGGTGACCGCAGGTGCGGTAGGGGATCGAGACGTACAGAACCCCTGCGTCCATCGTTGGGGGGAAGGCCTCGGTGAAGACCGGGCGCAGAATGTCTCGTGCGGTCACGGCAAATCCTCGTTGGCGATCTCGTTAGTGATCAGTGAGTACGTGGTGTGGCTCTCGTCGGTGGCGTCGGCGTAGATACCGATGGAGCGTTTCCAACGGATGACAGCCAAGACTGCATTGAGCGCGTTGAGATCCGCGGTCTGGATGTTGCGTGCGTAGGCGTCGCGTTCGGGCGCCGGCTGGGGGATGCGGCGGCGGGCTGCGTCTCGGCGGCCCGGGAGGCTGGTGGTGACGCGCAGGAGTCCGCTGAGGCGGCCGTCGATCTCTTCGATGCCCATGCCGACGTCGATGAACGGTACGCCGTGTGCTTCGAGCCAGTCGATGATCGCCGACTTGCTCGCCGCGTCATCGGAGGCGAGGAACACGAATGTGGCCCCGGTGAGCAGGTCGAGGTTGTCCTCGTCGAGGTATTGCTCGCAGGCGGACAGACCTTGGTGCATGTTCGCGTAGATCGAGGCAAGGTAGGTGGCCTTGGGCGGGCGGTCACGCAGGGTGTCGAGGGTGGGGGCGCCGGGGGTCCGAAAGGCGTTGTGGTTGTCGAAGGTGTCACCGTCGATGAGGAGGATCGAGTCGACCTCGGTCTTGGCGACCTGGTCGAGGATGTAGCTTCCGCTGCCTCCGAGGCCGACGATCACGATGCGGTGGCCTCGAAAACGGCGGTTGACGGCTGCGATTCCGGCGCGGGAGGTGGCGGTGTCGCGGTAGGCGAAGGGGCTGTCGTCCTCGATCTCCTGCCATGCGGCGCCGGGGGTGGGGGTGGCTGTGGAGTCGAGTGCGTGTGCCTGGTCGGCGATGATCCTCGCGTACGCGGTGATCTTCGTGTACTCGTCGGGGTAGCCGTCGGGGCTGGGTTTGCTGGAGAGCATGAAGTTCGCCTGCATGCCCTCGGCAATCACCCGGTTCTCGGGATTGGCGAGAGCTAGGGGGCGGCCGTGCTCGTCGCAGGGGGCGGAGCCGCTGAACCAGATGCGGTGGTCGGTTCCGGAGACCAGGCGGTCCCCGCTGATGGTCATGGGGTAGGCGAGGAAGCCGTGTTCGACGGTGCGGTTCTCGGTGACGTATGGGATGTGCCGGACGATGATGTGGCCTGCGTGGACGACGACGTCGTAGCCGTCGTCGAGGAGGCGGGCCAGGTCCGGGTCACGAGCGAGAAGTGCGGTAGGCATCGAAGACCATCCCCTTCTTCACTCTGACGCTGTGGCCGGCGGTGAGGCTGCCCGTTCCGTGGCCGTCGTGGCCGCGGCTGTAACGGACGGTGTAGGTGTCCTGGTCGTTCGGCGGCTGGCCGGGGTAGGCCAGGTCGACGACCTGCTCGAAGGTGATCTCCTTCGCCTCCCAGGTGTGCGGTCGGGCGTTGACGATGATCGTGACGGGCGCGGGCCCGTGGCTGTCCTGAGACATGGATCCTCCTAGGTGAGGGGGTCGTGTGTTCGCCCGGAGGTGCCCCGGGCGGGGCGAGCGTCCGGCGGGCCACCGCAGGGGCGGCGCGCCGGACAGCCGTGTTGTTGGGGCGGGTCAGCGCTGGGGAAGGGCAAGGAGGTTGTTGGTCCACACGCCGTCGGCGCGGGTGCGGAGGTACTTCTCGCCTCGGGCGGGCGTCACCACGGCGACTTCCGTGCGATGCCCGGCCCGGTCACTGGTGTAGGCCTTGCCGGCCTGGTTCTCGATCCAGTCGACGATCTGCGCCCGCGTGTTGTCGCCGGCCTTGCCGGACGCCTGCTCGGTCCACCACAGGTGGGTGATGTGTTCGTGCGTGGTGCCGCCGGTCGACAGGCGCACCGCGGTGATCTGAATAGCCATCGTTCTGTTCCTGCCGGCGAGGTTCCGACGGCGCCCGCGGCCGGCGCCCGGGTTCCGTTCACCCCTGGGTGGGGTGCTTCGCCTGGGACGGACGACGTAACTCGCGGGTAGGCGTGAACGTGGTGCAGATGGGGGTGAAGAGGCGTCAGTCGCAGTTGAGACAGCGGTCGCTGTCTGCAGGGAACATCGAGGGCGGGTGCAGCATGAAGCATCCCGGGCAGTAGCGTTCGTTCACGCGGGGCGGGCAGGCACAGCGGCCGCAGTCGGGGCACGGGGGGACGTGGCAGCACCGGCAGGCGGGGGCGAAGGAGCGGTACTCCTCGTCGCAGTTCGCGCAGATGTAGTCGCGTGACTGCGGGCCGGTGTCGGGAGTGGGTGGGGTGAAGGCGCGCCAGGGGGCGGAGTCGGTGACGAGGACGGCAACAAGGTAGCCGTCCATGGGCGCGGAGTCGGTGTGCAGTTCCCGTCCGAGGATGCCGTCGCGGTAGCGGACCTGGGTCAGCCCTCGTGCGTGGCCGGAGCCAGCCAGCGCGCGGTCGATGACGGCTATGTCGCCCTGGAAACTGCCGCGCGTCAGGGGCGGAAGGCCGTGGGAGGCGGCGAAGGCGAGGTGTCCCGTGGCGTCCAGGAGGAGGATGTGTCCGGGCGCGGGAAGATGCTGGGCGGCTCGTACGCAGACCGCCATGCGGGAGGCGTTGCTCGCCTGCCACAGCTGGGCGACCGTCGACGCGGTGGGTCCCTGGGTGTCCAGGTGCTGGCTGACGAGGGGCGCAGGGAGCAAGATCTCAGCGGCGAACGCGTCGCAGGCCGCGTCCTCAAGGAGGAGGCCACCGTCGGGTTCCCTGCCAAAGGGCTCCATGAGGGCGAAGCTGTTCTTCTGCAGGTGGTGGCCCAATTCGTGCAGGCCGGTGAAGTCCCGCCGTGCACGGCTGGCGGACGTGGCGACGGACAGGTGCGGTGGCGGACCGAAGTCATACGCTCCGGCGACACTGCACCCTTGTTCCGTCAGATTCTCGTCGACCTCCAGGACGGTCAGCTCGCGCCAGGTTCTCAGCTCCGCGAGGGCGCCTTGCGCCAGGCGCTCGACCGCGCCGGGACGAGCCGCTTCGAGTTCCCGGACCATCGCTGCGGCCTGGGTCCGGGCGGCCCCGGCGAGTACGTAGTTGACCACTCGGTGTGCCCCCCTACTCGCCCAGACGCAGTTCGAAGTAGCGGTCCGTGCGTGCCGTCCAGTTCGGCTGTGTGCGGTCGTCGTCACGTGCGGCGAGCGTATAGATACCGTAGGCGGCGCGCAGCCGGGCCTCGCGTTCGGTCTCGTCGTGCTGAGCGGCGAGTGCCTTGACCTGTTTGCGGCGCAGGGGGCGGTTCAGTTCGTGTACGACGGCGGGCGGTAGGGCGGGATTGGCCGCGAGCAGCTGGCTGGCCGACTGACCGAGGCGTTCAGCGAGTGTGGCGGCCTGGTCGGCGGTCAGGGCCAGTTGCCCCCGCCAGATGGCGAGCGCCTGGGGCGGCGGCAGTTTCAGTTCGGCCCCGAGCTGCATAGCGGTGATGCCGTGGTCACGAAACAGCTGGTTGAGGCCTCCCGATCCTTGGGGGACCCACTGTGCCGAGGCAAGGAGCGCGAGCTGGTCGGCCAGAACTCCGCGGTACTCGATGGTCGGCGCGGACGGGGCTGCGCCGCTCCCCCACTGCGTGCCAGGCACGGCGGCGGCGAGCGTGCGGGAGGTGAGAGCGGGAGGGCGGCCGGTCAGCTCGCTGACCTGCCGGTCCAGCACACACCACGGAAGGGTGGCTTCCAGGCTCCACCACAGTGCCAGTGGCTGTTCAAGGGTGGTCGCCTGAGCGGGCAGGAGCAGGGTGTCGGCGTACCGTTCGAAGGAGGCCGGCACGGCGCGCAGAGTGTCATCGCCGCCAGCCGCGGTGATCAGCAGCAGCTGGATGGTGTCCTCCCATACTGCGCGCCAGATCTGGCCCGGCTGCGGATCCTGGGGTGGCGCGGTGGCCACCTGGCGGACGGCGTCGGGCACTTTCAGTCCCGCCGCGGCAGCCACCAGCCGTTGGTAGGCAGTGGTGTGGACAGAGCTCATACCGTCTCCCCCGTCTCCTCGGCTGTGGTCCATCAGCGCATTCTCTTCTCACTGGGTCCAGACGACGTAACTGGGGCTGTTCACGAAGGAGCATCACCGCAGCGCAGCAGCAGGGCGGCCATGACCGCCTGGCGGTCGCTGTCCGCGGATAGGGCGGTACGAAGCGTTGTTTTGAGGTTCGCCAGGACGGCAGCCGCATGGGTGTGCCGGATCTCCAGCAGCTGCGCCGCGTGATGAGCGTCCTCATCGAGGTAGGGAAGCAGCAGGCGTTCGTTGGGTGAGAGGCGCTGCCAGATGTCCTCGGCCACTCCGTCGACTCCCGTGGGGTCCGGTGCAGTGGTGGCCGTGTGCTGATCGACGAGTTCGGCGACGGTGCCTTCATCGGCGTACAACGCGGTGAAGCGGGCTGGCGCCAGGAGATCGAACCGGGCCTCGAGGACCTTGGCGAGGTCTTCCTCCCGCACCGCTCCCTGGGCGTACTGGAGCACGCGCAAGAGGATGGTCTTGAGCGCATGGACCGTCTGCCTGGGGGTGGGGCCGGAATGGTTCCAGCGGGTAATACCGACACCTGTCACCCGTGCCGCCTCTGCGATGAGATCGTCGAGATCTCCCTGCCACACGGCTCCTTCGGCGTGGCCGGCCAGCGCCCAGCGCGGCGGTGAGCCGCTGCTCTTCCGGTAGGCCGTGTCCTCGTCCATCAAGCGGGCGATGCGACGTCGGAGCTTGCCCCGCGGCGTCTTCTTCGCCTCATCGATGAGGAAATTCTTGATCGACGTGAGGAACAGCCGCTCCAAGGAGGCCTCGTCGGCGGCCTGGGCGAAGCAGACAGTCACGAACCGCTGTCCCGCTCCTTCCTGGGACAACATCGCACTGATCACGTCGTAAGCCGCGTCATCACTCCAGACAGTGTGCCCTTCCGGGGGCGGAAAACCAGAGGCACGGCGCACCTGGTGCACCAGGTGCCGCAACAGATCAAACGTGGCCGGTCCGAACTCACCGGTCTGCAGCTCCTCGAAAGCCCCGCTTGCCACGAGCCACCCCCGATCCCACGTTCCCCGCTCGGCGCATGCAGCCGCCGACCTTCACGCCTGCATACACCAACATCCACACCCCAGGCGCGCGACGCGCCCAAGGCCCCCGCTGCCCTGCGCGCGACCGTGACATGGCCAGCGGTTCGCACCGCTCGCGTGTCCTGCCGCGTGGTCCCCGCAGATGCAGGGTCGGCGGAAAGGCAGCCAGCCCTGGCTGTACACACGCAGCAAAGGACGGTGTTCAGTGCTGCTTCGTCTGGCGCCAGATGTTCTGGTGGGCCTGGTAGAGGGCCTGCAGGGCACCGGACGGTCTCTCGGGCCAGACGGCTTTGATCTGCCGCTCTCCCCAGCAGAAGGTGACGATCGCACGGCCCGCCGCATACCGTCGGAGGAGGTCGGCGCGTAGGTACAGCAGCCCGCCCGAAAAGCCGGAGGGGGCTACGAAAGACCGCGCGGCGAGTGCACCAGATGGCTCGTACTGGTCGAAGCCTGCTGGAAGAGCACGCAGGTCGAAGGCCTGTGAGAACAGCCGGCTGGGGATGTAGGCGGTGGCCTGGTTCTGGCTGCTGTGGTGGGGTTCCCAGGTGAAGTGGTGGGCCAGCCGCTCGAAGCGGAGTTCGGGCCTGCCGTGGCGCAGCGTGTCGCTGTACAGGTCCTCGGTGGTCAGTCCTGGTTCGGGTGCTGCAAATCGAGTGTGCCACGGGATCTCGCCGGCGAAGAGGTAGTACTGGGCGGGCAAGTCGATCATGTCCCGGCCCGGGTGGGTCAAGGCATCGAGTTCCTCCAGGAGTTGCGCCAGATTCTCCTGGTCGACGAGGACGGTGTTGAACAGGCCGAAGGTATCGCGTCCGGTGGTGATGTCCTCTGTGTCGATCTCTGCGTGGACGAGCAGCCATGGACCTTCGTCCGCGTCGAGCCGGGCCGGTGCAAGGAGGTCGTCCGGCACGTTGACGATTCCGTGGCGCAGCCATTCGAGGTCGTCTTCCGGTGTCCGCGGCGTCCACGTGTCGAGTGGGACCGGGACAGGTGGCGGGGGCTGCGGGAAGGTTGGGTCGATGTCTACTTCGAGTTCCTCGGGTGGCTGGCCGCGGTCGGCCAGCATGCCCGCCATGGTGTGCAAGCCGATCCAGCCGTACTTCTTGCCATAACGGTCGATCCGGCTGCTGGAAGTGTGGCTTTGTCGGGACGTTGCCGAGGTGATGCGGCGTTCTACCTCGTCGAACGGGTCGGGGCGCCAGCCCAGCGCGTGGACGACGCCGAGGACGAGGGCGGTGGCTTCTTGGTGTCCGGGGTGGGAGTCGTCGTAGTTCCTACGGCCCTGGAACAGACGCCCGAGGGTGTAGTTGCCGAAGTCCATGCCCATCGTGCTGTGGACGTCCTCCCGGCGTGGATCGCCCTCGGGCAGCGGTGTGATCGCCGGTGCTGGCGTGAAGGCCAAGGGCAGTTCGGCTGCGGCGGGGACCGTGGCGGGGTAGTAGCGGTGGGCGAGGTCGAACGTTGAGGAGACGTAGTACCGGGTCAGTGCGTGGAAGGTGGGGTGGGTGGCCTGGTGCCCGGTGAAGGTGTTCAGCAGCCCTGTCAGATAGACAGGCAAGGCAGCTTCAAGGTCCGGGGTGTGCGGTTGATGGGCCGTCGCGGCGCCGTAGCAGGCGGCGACCATGCGTTCGCCGACGTAGGCGTCGTTGACGGTGATCGCTTCCAGGGTCAGGGTGAACAGTCCTCTGATGTCGTGCCGTCCGTACCAGTACAGGGCGGCCGTGGCAGCGTCGCGAAGGTCGCGGTGGGTGCTCGTCAGCGTCCACATCAGCCACCGGGCTCGTAGCCGGTCGGATTCCGCACGGTGCGGATGCTCTCGCCAGCGTGTGGCCAGGGCGGTCGCGTCGGCGAGAAGGAGACGGCTGTTTGCGCGCTGCCACTCGCTCCAGCGCAGGTCGCGGTCGGCGACGGGTCTGTCGCGCAAGATCCGGTCGAGGAAGTGTGCGTTGAGGGGGTGGCCCGGGGCTGCGCGGGTGCTGTGAAGCCGCTGGAGGAGGTCGTCTCGTCCACGGAGTTCGTCGCTGTGGCTAGCGAGCGCCTCCACGGTGATGGAGTCGAGGTGGGCTGCTTCGAGCCGGGCGGCATGCAGGAGAGCACGCAGGCGAAGGGGTTCGGCGACGGCTTGCCACAGTTGCGTGGCGCCGGCACGGGGCATGGCGCTTGCCAAGGCCTGGAAAATGTCGGCTGCAAGAGGATGCCGTTCGTCGGGCGTGCCGTTGAAGCGTGCTGTGGTCGTGTCTTCGCCCAGTAGCCGGGCGATGCCCCTGCCGTGGGCGTGCACGAGGCTGGTGGCGATGACGTGCCCGGCCATCAGGTCGTGGACGAACGACCAGGTCGCTCCGCCCGCACCATCGGGGTGTCGCAGGAGGACACCTTCATTTTCGAGGGCGGCGAGAAGGCTCTCCTGCCAGCGGCGGTGGGTGTCCTGGCACAGCTGTTTCGCCTGAGTGTCGGGAAGGTCGCGTGCCCGGTCCTCCCACAGGGCGTTACCCAGAGCGTCGAGTGCCTGGTTGACGTCGTTGGGGTGGATGGAGGGGGTGAGTTCGTAGACGCGGTGGGCGGCAGAGGTCAGGTACTCACGGAAGATTCCGGTGAGGGAGCTGGGCAGGCCTGCGGCGCTGACGGGTTGCTTGCGGTCGCGATTGGCTGTGGCGCAGTAGATCTTCAGTGTCAGCGGGTGGCTGAGGAGTTCGCGCGGCAGGTCAGCGCCGCCGGGTTCGATTTTGTAGTGGGCGAAGTAGCGGGTGATGGATTCGTCGAGGTCTTCGTCGAATCCGTCGAGCTCCAGGATGTCGGTCACTTCGGTGGGGATGGTCTCGTCGAGGAATGCCTCGCGGACCGTGCACACCACGAGCACGGACGGGTACTGCTTGAGGGTCACCTGCAGACTGCGCACCAGTGGCGGCCACAGCGTGGGGGTTTCAGCCTCGTTCAGGCCGTCGATGACGATGGGCAGGCGGCATCCGGCTCGTTGTGCGGCTGCATCGACGGCGGCGAGAAGCTCCTCGAAAGAGGCCAGGGGCTTGCCCGCTGCCGTGACCTGGCCTGCGAGATCATCGAGGGTCTGGCGGGCGCTCAGACGCCTGCCGTAGAGCAGGACGCCGGCGGGCCGTGCCGCGGTTGCCGCGGTGAGCGTCGCGGACAGTTGCGTCTTGCCGAATCCGGCGTCGCCGGTGACCACCGCGAGCCGTGTCGACAGGTGATCGGTGACGTGGCGGGCCAGGGCGGCGGCGTCGCGGATGTGAGCGATCAGATTGGTCAGCGGCAGAGTAGCTGCATGCCGCAGGGCACGCAGCTGCCGGAGAACGGCGGGCTGCGCGGTGGGGGCCTGGGGCACGGTGCGGTCGGTGGTGCCCAGTAGCGGGGAGGGCTGGCTGTTACTGATCTGCTGGTGTGCTTCGTACAGGAGTTCGGCCACGTCACGTCCCGCGGCGGTGATCTCCGCGGTCTGCTCGGCCAGAGGGGCTGGCAGCGTCGTGCCCGCGTCGTCGAGGGCTGCTTCGAAGCGGGCGATGTTGCGGTTGGTGTCGCCCAGGTCGTCCCACGCGTCGGGTTCGGCGAGCATCCGCCGAAGCCGGTGCTCGGCCGCCGATGCCTGATGCACCTCGGGAATCCAGCGTTCGCTGGCCTCGGCGGCGGCTCGCGCATGCTGTTCAGCGAGACGCTCCGGGGTCAAAACGAGGGACCCGAAGTAGGACTCACGCAGCAAAACGGCATCGCCGACAAGCAGGTGACCGAGCTCGACCTCTGTGGCCAGGTGCAGCTTCATCGTGGTGGACAGGCCGTAGAACCACGTCTGGTCGCCGGCGGTGAGAGGGTGCCGGGTCCACAGCACGAAGTCGGAGATGCCCGGAAAGTGTTTCTCGGTCTTCCTAAGGGAGTCCTCGACGTCGCTGCGCCGGCCGACGCCGATGGCTCGGCCCGACGGGATGTCCCACCATTTGGTCTGCCACCCGAAGCAGCGACCGGGTTGGCCGAGCGGGCAGTCGGGCTGGTCGATGTCGAGGTGGAATTCGACGCCGGGTTGCTGGGCCAGGGCGATGAATTTGCCGTAGCGGGCGTATGCGTGAGTGACGGCACCCCGGCACAGCAGCTCGAAGTTATCCCGGGGGCTGCCCGGCAGCGTGGTGAACTTGTCCCAGTCCAGCGGAGTCATCGGATCGTTGGCCCTCACTTGCCCCGGCCGTAGCCGCTACCGGGGTGGTCATGTGCGGAATACACCTCGATGCGGGCGCCCTTGTCGAGGAGGACCTTCAACAGTGCCTGGACATCGGTCTCATCGGTGGTCACCACGATGGAGTCACCGTCGCGGCGCACATCGAGGTCGTACAGGAACTGTTCGAGTTCACGCGGCCCGATGCTGTGGATGTTGAGGTCACTGAGCAGTTTCAGGACCTCGTCGCTGTAGCGGTCGTTCGGCTCGCCAACGGTCAGGCGGCCGGTTTCCTCCTCCGCCTGCAGGGCCGTCGTGAGTTGTTTGATGACTGCGTGCGCTCGCTCGGCGGCGGTGGCGTCCTCGAACCGGCCGATCATGACGAGGTTCATGGAGTGCTCGGTGCCGTATCCGTACCAGGCCTTCATGCGACATCTTTCTGCTGCAGGCGGTCGAGTGCGGCAAGGACGCCGCGGTCGTCGACCGGCTCACCGGCGGAGTGATAGGAGGTTCGCCGGAGCGTTCCGGCGGCGTCGATGTGCGCGTAGGTGCGCAGTCCCCTCTCGCGCGGAAACGGCTGGGCAGTCGGTAGTGAGCCGGTGTCGCCCTCGCCGAGGGTGAGGGCCACGGGACCGGGGTAGTTGGTGATCCATTGGTGCAGGGCGGCAACGGTGTGCGGGCTGCTGCCCGGGCGCCCGCTTGCCGGACGCTCGGGCAGCAGCAGGAGTTCCGTTGCCCCGGTCGAGGCAGCCAGATCGGCGACGGCGTCGAGATCGGGCAGCGTCTGGGTGTTCACGACGCAGTTGAGCCCGAACCGGAACGTTTGCCCGATGCAGGTAAGCCGCTGCACGAGTTCGGTGAAGGGGCGGCCGCGCTGTTCCTCGTAGGTGGCGCCGACTCCGTCGACGCTGACGCGGACAAAGTTGAGCGCTCCGGCCAGCGCGTCGATCAGTTGGGGTGTAAGCCGGTGTGCGTGTGTCGTCATGGTCACCGCGAGGCTGGTGCGTTCGGCGGCGTGTCGGGACACCTGGGGAAGGCGGCGGTAGAGGGTGGGTTCTCCGCCGCCGAATCCGATGCCGAGGCAGCCCTCCGCGTCCAGTTCGTCGATCCATGCGCACAGCCGGTCGGCATCCAGCACGGCGGCGGTCTTGGGTGCGTAGCAGAACGGACAAGCCAGATCGCAGGCGTTGGTCAGGGCGATCGACACCTGGCGGGGGGCGCGGGCCCACTGCGTTTCGGGGACGTCGACCTCGTCGAAGAGTACGTTCAGGCCGGTGCGGCGGTCGAAGAAGTGCATCCCGTCGGGGCCGGCACGACGCTTCACCGGCAGCCCCGCATCGCTTGCACCTCTCCCGTACATGTTTCGGCCCAAAGTATGGCAGGACTCACGAGCCCTAACCACCCGTTCCAGACCGTTCACCATGAGGGAGTTCAGGGCCGCCACTGCGCAGGCGGTGCCGCTCAGCCCTCGTCAGGAAGGCCGACCGTCTTGCATACTTCAGGCATTTCAGTGATCGTCCGTGTGCCCGCGTAGTAGCGGATGGCATTGGGATACCTCTTGTCGTGCTCCCGATACATCAGAACCTGACCTACCAGGGCGCTGATCTGCCATGAGTCCCCCAAAGCAGCGGCCAGCAGGCGGAAGGCCCGATCGGCGCACAGAGAACTCTCCGGGAGAGTGATCCCTACCTTGTCGAGTTCCGCTTCCCGGCGCTCGATGCGGAAGGCGTAAGGGAGTTGGGCCCGCAGCTGCGCAGCCATCTCGTGCGCTGTCACCTTGAGGGCTGGAGCGTCGAAGCGAACAAGCCACGACAGGTCGATGGGATGAAGTACGTCGAAGTGGTCGCCGCTGCGCTGGAGGGAGTCCCTCATCCGCCCCGCGTCGTTGTTACCGAAGCCGGTGTTGTTCCACAGCGGAGGACACCCCTGGGCGTGAAGGTGCTGGTGCACGAGGAGCTCCGGCGACAGGACGCTGAGGTCGTCGTCCAGCTTGAGATAGCTGAACGAGAGGTCGCGGGCGTCGATATAGCAGCGTCCGTTGATCTTCCGCAGGTGACGGCCGAGACGGACGGCGATCGAACGGCCGCCCGTTGCCGCGTAGAGGATTTCCGGGGCGTCGCTGGACTCCCGGTGCAGAAGGTAGACGCCGGGCCAGTCCTCCAGCTTCTCGATGCTCTGCGTCGTGAGGTCGTGGCGCGGCTGCGCGGCGAGGATTCTGAGGAAGTGGTCCACGTGCTCCTGAGGGAGCAGTCGGAATCCGGTACTGCCGGCATACGCGACGTTGCGGCTGAAGGAGTAGGACTCAACCGTGTCGGTCACGCGGTGGTTCGGTTCGGGAAGACCGCGTGCCTTGAGCGTGCTCTTGAGCTTGGGGTAGATGTCGGTCAGAGCGAGCGTCGGCGGGGCGCCTGGGATGCCGCTTCGCACGACGTCGCACAGGACCTGGGTGAAGGACGTGCTAGCGGTCTCGTCTCGCGGCGGCACATGCGCGACCTGGTCAGCCGCTGTGAGCGTATAGACGCCGCGGACGTCGGTGCTGTCCACGAGTTGGCTCTCACCAGCGCCCGCCAGACCATGGATGATCCGGCCCGAGTAACAGCAGTCGAGAATCACCAACTTCACCTGGGCCGGTGAGTCCAGGAGAGCGCTGCGGACCTTGTCGTACTCCAAGCCGGTCAGGTCGGGATAGCGCAGCTGGGTATCGCCAGCGGCCAGGCACAGCGCACCGGACTTGCTGACGACTCCGTGGCCGACGAAGTAGATCAGCAGGGTACCCGTGGTCTCCTCGGCCAGGCGGTGCAGTTCCAGGGCCAGGTCTGTGGCCCCTGCGGGGTCCTCCAGAACGTGCACCTGGTCCTCGGACCAGCCGCACAACTCGGGGCTGGTCAGCAACCGGTGCATCGCGTGCAGGCTGTTGCGCGCTGCGGGCACGTCCAGGAGGGAGGGGTCCCGGTACTGGGAGACGCCGATGAGGATGGCAGCGTCGTCAGACTCCATCGGAGTCCTCTCCCAGGAATCGCTGGATCAGCGCTTCGGCCTCGGCGGCGTCACTGGTCTCGAGTTCCAGGGTGCGGTCGGCTCGGGTGATGGAGATGCGGATCTTGGTCGGGGCACGGCGGTTCTGCAGCCAGGTGGCGAGGGAACCGGCCAGGACGGTGGCGATACCGCTGGAACCGAGGGATACCGTGAGCAAGTCGAGCCCGGCACCGAGCTCGTTCTCCGCGGGTGCGGCGGGCAGGACGTGCACGCGCCCCTGGAGGCCGCGTTCACCGCGGAGCCACCCGATCAGCGCCAAGCGATCGTCAAGTTCAGTCTCCGAGTCGAGCCTGATCTGAACATCCGTCGCCCCGGTGCCCTGGGTGCCGTGCATCTCGTACTCCCCCGCTGCTGTGCGCATCTGATGCCCCGGACTCCCCCGAGCTGGTACGAGAAGTCACCCTACGGTGGCAAGCCCGTCCGGTTCGGACCAGGCCCGACGAAGCGATGTCACGCCACGACACTGGGCCGACTCGGAGCCTGTACGTCCGCGCCCCACGACCGCCACTACCGGCGGCCTCTTGCCCCTGAGCAGCCAAGGCTCCTGTTGAGCAGGCCCGCGGAGCCACCCCACAAAACCGCAGGCAAAGCCGAGTCACCGAGGCACACACTCGATCTCCGGCACCAACCCTACTTTCCAGTAACTTCTATCGGACTTCGCTCTCTAAAACTGAGCAAGTCCCTGGCTGGCGGGCAGGGGCTGCTCACCTCCAAGAGGGCCGCAACAGCGACACGCCAAGGGCTCGCAGAAGAAGAACAGGCAGGCGATCAGTGCGTTGACCTGCGGAGCCAAGTCCCGGGCCCCTCAAGCCGATTCCCTATGAGCCCTACCGGGCTCATGAACGGCTGGCCGTGGCTCGACACTCGGGTGGCACGGCACCCCTCATCGCCGCCCTGGAGTAACCTCCTCCCGCCAACGAGCCCGCTTCGCCCGCTACCGCCCCCGCAGCGCGGCTGGCGCGCCAGCCAGGCGCAGCAGCTTGTGCAGCCCAGAGCCAGTGCGCAGAGGAAGACGGATGCCGTGCACGACGAGCCCAGTTACATCGCATCGGTGCTGCGAGCGAGGTACCAGCGGCGCCTGCCGTCCAGCCTCGACGAACTGGCCGGGCCCGAGCACGGGATGGTGGAGCTGCCGCTGCACATCGCGTGGTCCGGACTGCGCGTCCTCGATCTGGACCGGCCACGCCAGCGCATGAGCCTGTACAGAACAGTGCTCACCGAAGGCATGCGTGACGACCTGTGCCGCTACCTCAACAAGGGCATCCTGCTCGAGCTGTGGCCAGTACTCCACAAGCTCATCAGCAGGACCATCAAAGACGTCTGGGAAGAAGCGTTCCCCGAGCTGCAACCCTGATCGGCTTCCGACGCGCTCCCCCAGCCAACCCTGGCAGTTCATGCAGCGGCGGTGCGCGGTCGGCGAGATCCCTGAGCCGTAAATCGGCAGGATCGTGTCCTTCGGGTATTCCGTGCCGGGAACCCCTAGTAGGACTCCGTTAGGTCTGTCTGGATCTCGGAGGTCTGCTTGGTAGGGGCTGTTGGCAGGTGGTGCAGGTGCCGGTCCAGCACCTCAGGGTGTTCTGGAGGGTGTCGAGGACTTGGTAGAGGGTGAGGCCGGTACGGGGACTTTTGGGGCCAGGCGCTGTTCGGTGAGGAAGGCGTGGGCGGCGGTCACGAGGGTGATGTGGTGGTGCCAGCCTGGCCAGGAACGGCCTTCGAAGTGGTCAAGTCCCAGGCCGTGTTTGAGTTCGCGGTAGTCGTGCTCGATGCGCCAGCGGACCTTGGCCAGAGCGACCAGGTCGGCGATCGCCGTGTCGGGCGGCAGGTTGGACAGCCAGTACTCGGTGGGTGCCTCGGCGTCGTCGGGCCATTCGACGAGCAGCCAGCAGTCGGGCAGGATCCCGTCCCACCAGCCCTGCTCGGCCGATGCCGTGGCTTTGATCGGGCGCTCGACGGCTGTGCCGGCCGGACGGACCCGCACGGCGGCGAAGCGGGAACGTAACTCTCCTCGTGAGCCGTGGCGCCAGGCGAGGGTGGTGAAAGCCGTTCGCCCGAGCCCCGCGGCGAGGGCCGCCACTGAGGGTGCCCGGTGGCGGTAGCGGGGCTGGGGCCAGCAGCCGACCGACCCCTTGCGGGCCCGGGCCTCGGGCTCTGCGTCGAACGGATGGGCCGTCATATCGGCCCGGACGGCCAGCACGTAGGCGAGTCCACGGTCATGCAGTGCGGCCCTCAGGTGGGCGTTGGTGCCGTAGGCGGCGTCGGCCACCACCGAGGGCGGCGTCATACCCCAGTCGGCGAGGGTGTCGAGCATGTCCACGGCCAGCCGCCACTTCTCCCGGTGTGTGACCTCGGGCGGAATGAGGGTCTTGGCCCGGCGGTCGCGGTCTGAGTCCCATTCCCCGGGCAGGAACAGGCGCCACTGCAGCGGGCACGAGGCGGTGTCGCTTGCCGCGTGGACACTGACGGCGACCTGGCAGTTGGCGCGTTTGCCCAAGGCGCCGCATTACTGCGGCGCCACTGCGACCGACATCTGCCCGTCCTTGGGCACCGATACATCGTCGATCACCCAGGCCACCGGATTGACCAGCGGCAGCAGGCGTTCGTTGATCCGCCGCTGCACCGGCACCGGATCCCAGGTGGACTGGTTCACGAACTGCTGCAGGTTCTGCTCGTTGCCGTCCGGCAGCCGGGAGGCCATCGCCTGAATCGACTTACGGCGGCCGTCCAGCATCAGACCCCGCAGATAGCAGTCGCCCTTGGCTCGCTGGTCCTTGCGCGGCACCAAGGCGAACACATCCGCCACGAACAACGCCAACACCGCCCGGACACGGTTCACTTCATGTGCATCCACCCATCCAACATGCTCCTGATCAGGACCATCCGGAAGACCTAACGGAGTCCTACTAGATGCTGATGGGGCCGGGGTCCCGAGGGAGGGCGGCAGCTCGCTCTTCCTCCTCGATCCGCTGCTGGTCGCGGCGCAGGGCGCCCGTCCGTTCCTTGGGAGTGACAGCCTCGCCGAGGGTGATCGCCGCCGTGCGGGCGACCGGGGCGAGAGAGTACCGGACGGGAGAGTGGCTGGACCGGGTCGGCAGGTGTAGCCGGGTGACACCAGCTGGGAGCTCGACGCGCAGCGCTCCGTGCCAGCGGATCCACAGCGCGGGGCGTCCGCGGAGGGCTTCATCGCGGAGTTTGTCCAAGCGGTGCCGTCCTCCACGCGGTCGATCTCCACGGCGATCGGAGGGGCATCCTTGCGAACGAGGCGGAGATCCAGGTAAGCAGTCCAGGGCGGCAACCAGTAGATCATGCAGCCCGCGGTCTGCTGGCGTGGCGGGTTGATATAGCGCATCGGCGCCTCCCATCCGCTTCTCTCCAGCCTGACGCCCTCGCCCACTCCGCTACCACGCGGGTGATGCGCAGGGTTGCCTTCTTTCCGGTGAGGCCGGTGAAGGCGAAGCGGGTCTGTGCCAGGTATGCGCGTATGGCAGTAGCGAGGATTTCGGACTCGTCTGCCGCCGTCGGTTCGAGATCCATCCGCCGATTCTCTCCCCGGGCACTGACGGCGGCCGGGACACGGCTACCGAACAGCGGGAACGTGCGCGGACGTTGGTGCTCAGTTCGTCGCGGGTATGGATCCTCAGATGTGCAGTAGCTCGCGGGGGTGGTGGGCTTCGAGGTTGATTGCTGGTGTCTACTCACCACTGTCGGCCGCGGCGATACCACTGGCATCGCAGGTTGGTTGAGTTGGGCCATAGACCCTTGAAACAGGCCACTGCCGGGGACCGGGCAGCGCCCAACGGCCCGTGCTGCAGAGCATAATGCGCTGCGCCGACGACAGTCGGCCACGTCCTGACAGGCCGTTAGGGGTCGACAGGAGAACGGGCTGAGCGCCTGTTGGACCGCCGAAGCCGATCATCACATGGCGCAGCAAAGCCGTCATCGAAAGCGCCAAGGTCCCCCGGGGCAACGGGAGACCTTGAAAGCGATCGTCCTGGACCAGCAGTGGTCTTCCAGGAGTACAGACGCTGCCCTTAGCGTCCCGGCCTGTGGTCGACGTTGCCAAGAGCAGCGGACAGCGCGGTTCTTGCGGTCTCGCCGACCCGGAGACGGGCGTCTCGCTGAGCTACGTCCACCGCATGACGTGGGCACATCACCGACGCCCCCCGGAGATGGCGCTCATCGACGCCCTCTGCGCGGCACTCTGAATGCGTACGCGAATTCCGTGCATCATGAATCCAGATCTGGCGACGACATTATAAAGTAAATTCACGCACCTTCCGGTCAATTGGGGCCGCAAACGTAATGAACACCACCTCCATGTTTGCAATCCCAACGGAAATTTTTCCTTGAAACTTTAAGTATGCTGGGTATTGTCGGCCGCATGGCTCACAAGATCCAGCGGTGGAGACACCGGCTGCTCGACCTTGCCGAACTGGTGCGCGCCCCTGCGGCTCTCAGTGTCCCCGGCGACGTGCTCGTCGGGGCCGTCGCGAGCGGGCGGCCGCTCGGCCCGCGCACGCTGGGCACCATGGGTTCGTCCGTCTGTCTCTACTGGGCGGGCATGGCCCTCAACGACTACGCCGACGCCACTCTGGACGCCGTCGAACGACCGGGGCGGCCGATCCCTTCCGGCCGAATACCCCGCCGCACCGCCTTCACCACCGCATCGGCCCTGACCGCCGCGGGACTCGGACTCGCCGCGCTCTCGGGCGGACGGCGGGCCCTGCGCACAGCGGTGCCCCTCGCGGGTCTGGTGTGGGCGTACGACCTCGCCCTCAAGAACACTCCCGCCGGACCCGCCGCGATGGCCGGGACCCGCGTTCTGGACGTCCTGGCCGGTGCGCGCACTCCAGCACCCGCGCTGCCCGCGGCCCTCGTGGTCGGTCTGCACACCTACACGGTCACGACGCTGAGCCGCCACGAGACGACGGGCGCCCCCGCCGCCGTACCGGCCGCATCGCTCGCCGCCAGCACGGTGGTGAGTCTCTGCGCGGCGGTCACGGCCACTACGGCCGGGCGGACCTCACGCCTCGGTGCCGCTGCGGGAGCGGCCGGCTATCTCGTCACCTTCGGGTCCGCACAGGTCCGCGCCCTGGGCGAACCCTCCGCACCGAACATCCAACGGGCCGTCGGCGCAGGCATCCTCGGTCTGATGCCGCTGCAGGCCGCGCTGACCGCGGGCGCCGGCGCTCCTCGGGCCGCCGCCCTGCTGGCGGCCGCCCACCCGATCGCGCGCCAGCTGGTGCGGAAGGTGTCGCCGACATGAGCACCCCCGGCGGAGACGGGGCACCGCGCCCGGACGTCACGGACCTGCGGTTCGGCTACGGCACGAACGGCTTCACCAACCACCGTCTGGACGATGTGCTCCGGGTGCTGGCAGACCTCGGCTATGACGGTGTCGCGCTCACGCTCGACCACGGCCATCTCGACCCGTACGCCGACGATCTGCCGCGGCGAGTGGACCGGCTGGCACATTCCCTGGACGACCTCGGGCTGTCCGTGACCGTCGAGACAGGCGCGCCCTATCTCCTCGATCCCTGGCACAAGCACATCCCCACCCTCATGTCGGAGTCCGGCACCGAGCGCCGGGTGGATCTGCTGCGGCGCGCCATCCGGATCGCCGCCGACCTCGGGTCGCCCACGGTCCAGGTGTGCAGCGGTCCGCCTCCGGCCGGTCTCCCGGAGGAACTCGCCTGGAAGCGTCTGGCGACGGGCTGCGAGGCGGTGCTGGCGACCGCGACGGAGTTCGGGGTCACGGTGGGCTTCGAGCCGGAGCCGTACATGTTCGTCGACACCGTCGAGCGGTGCCTGAAGCTGAGGGAACTCCTCGGCGGGCACGAGCGGTTCGGCATCACCTTCGACGTCGGCCACGCCCACTGCGTGGAGGACGCACGGGTGCTCGACTGTCTGCGACGCGCCGCGCCGCACTGTGTGAACGTGCAGGTCGAGGACATGCGGCGCGGTGTCCACGAACACCTCGAATTCGGCCGGGGCGAGATCGATTTCCCGCCTCTGCTCGCCGAACTCGCCGCGCATGGACACCGCGGACTCGTCTCGGTCGAGATCCAGGGCGGCTCGCTCGACGCGCCCGAAGTGGCCCGCCGCTCCCTGGACTTCCTGCGCACCGCTCTGGCTGCCGGTACCGGTGCCGGCAGCGCGCGTTCCTGATCCGCGCTCCCTGCCGCGGAGTTCGGCTACACCCAGTCACCCCACCCCCCAACTCCTCGGCCCGGTGCACAGATGCACACCGTCCACCGGTCGGGAGACGCACCAGGAGGTGCACCTTGCCCGACTCGCCGACTCCACCATCCCTCCCTGATCTCACCCCCGATGCGCGGGCCTGGCTCGACACCGCCACCGTGCGCATCGCCTCCGACCCGCACGCCGTCCGAGCGGCCTTCCCGGCCGCCGCCCGGCGCTGCGGCAAGGCGGCGGCCGACCAGGTGCGGGCCGCGCTCCTGCTCGCCCTTCCCCTGCGGGGCTCCGCCCTCGCGGCCGAGGTCACGGGCCTCTACCGGCACGGAGACGCCGCCGAGCAGCGGGCCGTGCTGTACGCCCTGCCTCTGCTCGACGCCGCCGACCCCGACCTCGGCGACCGGGCCCTGCCCGTCACCCGCGAGGCCCTGCGCAGCAACGACACCACCCTCGTCGAAGCTGCCCTGGGCCCCTACGCGGCCCGGCACCTGGATCCCGACGCCTTCCGCCAGGCCGTACTGAAGTGCGTGTTCTGCGAGATCCCGCTCGACCGGATCAGCGGACTCGCCGAACGCACGGATGCCGAACTCACCCGCATGCTCACCGACTTCGCCCGGGAGCGGATCGCCGCGGGCCGCCCCGTCCCGGCCGACATCACCTCCCTGAACGGCCCGACACCCCAAGCGCCCCCGAGAGACGAGCGCATATCCAAAGGAGCCGCGTGATGCGCATCTTCGACCCGCACATCCACATGACGTCCCGCACCACCGACGACTACGAGGCCATGTACGCGGCCGGGGTCCGCGCCCTGGTGGAGCCGGCGTTCTGGCTCGGCCAGCCGCGCACGACCGTCGGCGCGTTCACCGACTACTTCGACGCGCTGCTGGGCTGGGAGCCGTTCCGCGCGGCCCAGTTCGGCATCCAGCACTTCTGCACGATCGCCCTCAACCCCAAAGAGGCCAACGACCCGCGCTGTCTGCCCGTCCTCGACGAGCTGCCGCGCTATCTCGCCAAGGACCGGGTCGTCGCGGTCGGCGAGATCGGCTACGACTCGATGACCAAGGAGGAGGACGAGGCACTGGCACGCCAGCTGGAGCTGGCGATCGAGCACGAACTGCCGGTCCTCGTACACACCCCGCACCGCGACAAGGCGGCCGGCACCCGCCGCACGCTCGACGTCGTCCGCGAGTCCGGCATCGCGCCCGAGCACGTCCTCGTCGACCACCTCAACGAGCTGACGGTCGCCATGGTCAAGGAGAGCGGCAGCTGGATGGGCTTCTCGATCTACCCGAAGACCAAGATGAGCGAGGACCGGATGGTCCGGATCCTGCGGGAATACGGAACCGAACGCGTCCTCGTCAACTCGGCGGCCGACTGGGGCCGCAGCGACCCCCTCAAGACCCGCAAGACCGCCGACGCGATGCTCGCCGACGGCTCCTTCGACCAGGACGCCGTCGACGAGGTGATGTGGCGCAACCCGGTCGCCTTCTACGGGCAGAGCGGCCGTCTCGACCTGGACGACGTACCGAAACCCGACGACTCGGGACTCTTCGAGGGCAACTCCGTGCGACGCGGCGGGGAGTGACGGCCCGTCATGCGATTGCACCACCGGGACGGCACAACCGTCCACCTCGCGTACTGCAGCAACGTGCACACCGCCGAGACCCTCGACGGCGTGGTCACCCAACTCACCGAGTACGCCGAACCGGTGCGCAAGGAACTCGGCACCGACCTCCTCGGCATCGGCCTGTGGCTCGCCCACGACGTCGTCACCGAACTCGCCGACAGCCCTTCAGCTCTCACCCGCCTCCGCGACGAACTGGCCCTGCGCGGCCTGGAGACCGTCACCCTCAACGCCTTCCCCTACGAGGGCTTCCACCGCGAGGTCGTCAAGAAGGACGTCTACCTGCCGGACTGGGCGGACGACCGGCGTCTGGACTACACCCTCGCCTGCGCACGCGTGCTCGCCGGTCTCCTGCCGGACGACGCGGTACGCGGGTCCGTGTCGACCCTGCCGCTCGCCTGGCGTGCGCCCTGGCCGCGCGCACGGTGGGAGCGGGCCCACCGGTCTCTGGACCGGCTCACGACAGGCCTCGCCGCCCTGCACCGGGAGACCGGGCGCCGTATCCGGGTGGCCTTCGAGCCGGAGCCGGGGTGTGTGGTGGAGAACACCACTCAGGCCGTACGGGAGTTGGGCGGACTCGATCCCGACTGGCTCGGTGTCTGCCTGGACACCTGCCACCTCGCCGTCCAGTTCGAGGAACCGGCGGCGGCTCTCGCCCGGTTGGCGGACGCCGGGCTGCCGGTGGTCAAGGTGCAGGCCTCGGCCGCTCTCCAGGCCGACGTCCCGGCAGACCTCGCGGCCCGGGCTGCGCTCGCGGGCTTCGCCGAGCAACGCTTCCTGCACCAGACCCGTGCACGCACGGCCAAAGGCGTACGAGGTGTCGACGACCTCCCCCAGGCACTGGCGGGCGAACTGCCCGACGACGCGCCCTGGCGGGTCCACTTCCACGCCCCCCTGCACGCCGCCGCCGAGCCCCCGCTGCATACGACCGTGCCCGTGCTCTCGGACGTCCTGCGAAGGCTGCTCGGCGGGGCCGAGGCACTGTGCGACCACATCGAGGTCGAGACGTACACCTGGAACGTGCTGCCGCCCGGACTGCGGCCAACGGATCCGGCCGGGCTCGCCACCGGCCTTGCCGCCGAACTGGCCTGGACCCACCAGGAGTTGACAGCACTCGGTCTGACGCCCGGCTCTCTGAGCAAGGAGACCTCCACATGACTGCCCCCGCCAAGCCTCTCGTCGTCCTGGACATCGTGGGCCTCACGCCCCGGCTGCTCAAGCACATGCCCGCGGTTGCCGCGCTCGCCGACCGCGGTTTCCAAGCCCGCCTGGGCACCGTCCTGCCCGCAGTGACCTGCTCGGTCCAGTCGACCTTCCTCACCGGCGTCCTCCCCCGAGAGCACGGAATCGTCGGCAACGGCTGGTACTTCCGCGACGTCGGCGACGTACTCCTGTGGCGGCAGCACAACCACCTCGTCGGCGGGGAGAAGCTGTGGCACACCGCCCGGCGCTCACGCCCCGACTTCAAGGTCGCCAACATCTGCTGGTGGTACGCCATGGGCGCGGACGTCGACTTCACCGTCACCCCACGGCCGATCTACTACTCGGACGGCCGCAAGGAGCCGGACTGCTACACATATCCGCCCTCCCTGCACGACGAACTCACCGACCGTCTGGGCCCGTTCCCCCTGTTCACCTACTGGGGTCCGAACGCCGGTCTCCCCTCCAGCCAGTGGATCCTGGGCGCCGCCCGCCAGCTCTTCGACGAGCACCGGCCCGACCTCAGCCTCGTCTACCTCCCGCACCTCGACTACGAGCCGCAGCGCACCGGTCCCGACTCCCCAGAGACCGCCCGCGCGGCACGCCAACTCGACGATGCCATACGTCCGTTGATCGACCACCTCCTCGCCGCGGGCGCGACCGTCGTGGCCTTGAGCGAGTACGGCATCGCGCCCGCCGACCGCCCAGTGGACATCAACCGCGCGCTGCGCGAGGCGGGTCTGCTGGAGGTGTACACGCAGGACAGCATGGAGTACCTGGATCCGTGGACCTCGCGCGCCTTCGCCGTCGCCGACCACCAGATCGCTCATGTCTACGTCCGGGACCCGGCCGACCTCGCGAAGACCACCGAGATCGTCGCGGGCCTCGACGGCGTCGCCGAACTCCTCGACAAGGACAGCAAATCGGCCCACGGCCTGGACCACGAGCGCTCCGGCGAACTCGTCGCGGTCGCCGAGCCCGGCGCCTGGTTCACCTACTACTACTGGCTGGACAACGCCCGCGCACCCGACTTCGCCCGGCAGGTCGAGATCCACCGCAAACCCGGCTACGACCCGGCAGAGCTGCTCTACGACCCTGACGTCCCGGCCCTGAAACTGCGCGCCGCTGCCCAGATCGCCCGCAAGAAACTCGGGTTCCGCTACCGCATCCGCACCGTCCCGCTGAACCCGTCGGGGGTGCGCGGCACCCACGGCAGGCTGCCCGACAACCCCGAGTACGGTCCGGTCCTCCTGTGCTCCGAACCCGCCCTGCGCCAGGAAGAGTACGCGGCCACCGAGGTCAAGGACCTGCTGCTGCGCCTCGCCGGCCTTCCCGCCCCCACCGGCGCCACCGCCGAGGACACCGCCGACAAGGGAGACGTTGATCGTGTCTGAGACCACCCTTCCCGCACTCCCCATGGACCGCACCACCCTGCTCGACCCGCCCGCCGCATACGCCCGGCTGCGGGAGGAGAGCCCCGTGAGCCGCATCGCGCTGTGGGGCGGCAACACACCCTGGCTGGTCACCCGGCACGAGGACGCCCGCGCCGTCCTCGCCGACCCGCGCTTCAGCTCCGAGAACATCCGCGAAGGCTTTCCCGGCCTCCAGCCGACCCCGCCGCCGCGCACCCCCGGCCAGCTCTTCGCCATGGATCCGCCCGACCACACACGGCTGCGCCGGATGCTCATCCCCGACTTCACCTTCCGCCGCGTCGAGGAACTGCGTCCGGTGATCCGGACGCTGACCGACTCACTGATCGACGACCTGATGGCGAAGGAGCCGTCCGGCGCCGATCTGGTGAAGCACTTCACGCTGCCGCTGCCCCTGCAGGTCATCTGCGAGCTGCTCGGAGTGCCCTACGCCGACCGGGAGTTCATCCACCGGCAGGCGGCCGCGTTCGCCACCGTAACGGCCGGACCCGAGGCGATGCGCGCGGGCTGGGCCGCGCTGTTCGGCTACCTCTCCGAGCTGCTGGCCGCCAAGACCGCCGCCCCCGGCGACGATCTGATGAGCCGGCTCGCGACGGACCGCGTGGCCACCGACGAGGCCACCGCGGCCGAGGCGGCGGGCATGCTGGTGCAACTCCTCATCGCGGGCCACGAGACGACCGCGAGCATGCTGTCGCTCGGAGCGGTGACACTCCTGACCCACCCCGGCCAACTGGCCGCGCTGCGCGCCGACCCGGCGCTGGTGCCGGGAGCGGTGGAGGAACTGCTGCGCTACCTGACCGTGGTCCACATCGGCATGCGCCGGATTGCCCTGGAGGACGTCGAAGTGGGCGGCGTCACGGTGCGGGCCGGTGAAGGGGTGGTCGTCTCGCTCCAGGCCGCCAACCGCGACCCGCGGGCCTTCCCGGAGCCCGACACCTTCGATATCACCCGCGATGCCCAGCACCATCTGTCCTTCGGCCACGGCCCGCACCACTGCCTGGGCCAGTCGCTGGCCCGCGCCGAATTGCAGACCGCCCTGCCCGCGCTGTTCCAGCGGCTGCCGGAACTGCGTCTGGCCGTGCCCGCGGGGGAGTTCGCCCTGCACGGCCGGGCCATCCACGGCGTAAGTGAACTGCCCGTCACCTGGTGAAAGCGGCGGAGTGGCGGGCCAGCCCTGTCAAGCCGCACGCCGGCGCCGCGGCTCGAGGCCCAGCTTCCCGAAAGCAGCAGCGTCCGTCGACGTCGAGTCATCTGCTCCTCCAACTCCCGCATAATTCCTGCCGTCTCCTTCAATGACGCTGTGCCTGCGGAGGTACTGAGAGTGCACATGAGTCTCGGGCCGATATCGAATCCCGAGGCTGTGACGCCCCGCTGCGGCGGGACTGGGAGTTCTTGTTCGACCCAGCTGCGCTCCACGCACGCCGTAGTCGGCTATCTGCACCGGGTCGGCACCTCGGCACCCGTTCTGGGCGGCGAGCCGGAGCGCTACTACGAACTGGCCGCCGCGGCCCACCAGCACGCCAGCAGAGCCTTGCGCACCGTGAACGAGATCATCCACAGCACCAACTGGATGGCCACGGGTGGCTTCCCGAGTCTTTGAACGCTGCGGGTATTCCTGCACACGCTGTTGATTCGGACCACCGAAGCACTTCTCTGCGTCATACTGACGCGATGGGGGCACTTCCGGAGCCGCAGGGGCAGCAGCGCGAAGTGGTGTATCTGACGGCTCAAGGCCATCTGGTGGTCCTGGGCACCGCAGGCAGCGGCAAGACAACGATGGCAGTACACCGTGCCCGTTATCTGTCCGAGGCGCCGGGGATCGCCGGCCGAACGCTGCTGGTCACGTTCAACCGGGCGCTGGTCACCTACCTGAAGGCCATCGGCGCCCACAGCACGCGTCTGACCGTAGAGAACTATCACCTGTTCGCCCGGGGCTACCTCAGGTATGCGACCGGGCAGCCCGTCTCCATCTGCCCCAGCAAGCAGGCTCTAGTTGACAAGGCGCTGTCCGAGGTCCGCAACACAACTCATCGAGCGGTGGCCAGCCAGCCGCCGGGATTCTTCATGGACGAGCTGCACTGGATGGCCGGTCATGGCGTCACCGACGAAGACGCCTACCTCAACGGTGCGCCCCGTATCGGCAGGGGTTCGGCCCTGGCCCCCGCAGACAGGGCGGTGGTCTACGAGGTCTACCGCCGGTACATCGAGCTGCGCACCCAGGCCGGGTATGGCCAAGACTGGGATGATCTGCCCTCCGTCGTTCTCGCGGCACTGGCGAGGGACGCTTCGGCTCGGCGCTACAAGCATGTCGTGGTCGACGAGGGGCAGGACTTCACCCCCGAGATGATCCGCTCCCTGGCCGCAGCGATTCCCGCCGACGGGTCGCTGTCCTTCTTCGGGGACTACGCCCAGCAGATCTACGGCAGCCGGATGTCGTGGCGCTCCCTGGGCCTGACGGTGGCCCGGCAGGTCGAGTTCGAGCAGAACTACCGCAACAGTCGCCAGATCGCTCAGCTCGCCCAGGCGATCTCCGACATGCCGCACTTCCGTGACGAGGTCGACCTGGTCCAGCCCAAGGCGCCCACCGCCGACGGTCCTCAGCCCACGATCGTCACGGCCGCTACCAAGGCGGAACAGATGCGCCGCGCAGCGGAGTTCGCGAATGGACTGGCAGCAGACCAGCAGGTCGCTGTCCTCATGCGCACCCGGGAGCATGAGGCCGAGCTCCTGCGTCACCTGGGCCAGCGCCACCGCGTCAGCAGGCTGCACAGGGACCTGACGGTGTGGCCGCACGGGCCCGGTGTGTACTACGGCACCTACTCGGCCGCCAAGGGCCTGGAGTTCGACTCGGTGATCCTGCCACTGTGTGACGCGGACGAAATACCCAAGGCCTCCGAGGTCGAGTCACACGGGCTGGAGGAGGCTAAAGCCCGTGAGGCGCGCCAGTTATACGTGGCGGTGACCCGCGCGCGCACGGGTTTGATCCTCCTGCGGTCAGGCACGTTGACGCCGCTGCTGCCCGACGAGATGTCAGACCTGTTTCTTAGGCTCGAGTCGTGAACGAGATTTGGGCCGAGGCACAGCGTCGCGGCATCACTCGGCTGTGCCACTTCACCAAGTCCGCGAATCTGGCCCATATCCTGGCCACCGGCGAGATACGCGATGCGGTGACTCTGCGGGCAAGCACCGAGGGGTTCAGGCCCACGGACTTGGCCCGTTTGGACGGCTACCCGAACCACATCAACTGCAGCGTCGAGTATCCCAATACGTGGTACCTGGACCGGGCAAGGACCGAAGACCCGCACTTCAGGGAATGGGCCATTCTGACCTTGGACCCTGTTCTGCTCACCCTGCCTGGGGCGAAGTTCTGCCCGTACAACGCCGCACGGGGTCTGGGGGGAGGCATCCGTAGCGGTTTTGCCGCTTTCACTTCCTTGTTCGAGGCGAGCGTGTCCGGAAATGCCACGCGGACTCGCACCGCTCGGCACCCCGGCTGGTGGCCCACCGACGACCAGGCCGAGGTTCTGCTCCCCGGCCCGATTCCTCTCAGCCACGTGCACAGCGTCATCGTGAAGGACGCTGAGCAGGCCAAGCTTGAGCATTACCGGCTTACCCAGCACCTCGACATGGGCGCGGTGCTGCCGCCCCTGATCATCGCTCCCGCCTTGTTCGACAAGTATCTTCTGAGCCAGACCGTACGGGCCGGACGCCGCCCTGCGGAGCTCGCCTTCGTCCCCTGAACAACTCTGGCAGAGTGGCCCCGTGAACCGTGAACCGCAGCCGCATCCCCGGCTTGATCGTGCCGTCGGCATGGTGCTGGCTGCCGCTGTCGGCGATGCGCTGGGCTGGCCGTACGAGCGCCGGGACCGCACCCGCCGTCTGCCGGCGGACAGCGGCACGAACCAGTTCGTCGCCTGGGAACGTACAGCGGGAAGTCGGTTTCGGCCCTTCACCGAGGTGATCGGGGCCGGTGACTACAGCGACGACACCCAGATGATCATCGCGGTCGGACGTGCCCTGCTCACCGCAGGCGACGAGTGGCTCACCTGGCTGCAGCGGGTCGAGTGGCCCCTTCTGCCCTTCTACGAGCGGGGTGCGGGTGCCAGCGTCAAACGTGCCTGCAAGGCCTGGACCCAGGAGCGTCCTCCGTGGACCGTCGGCGCCAGCGACGTCCGCAAGTACTTCGACACCGGCGCCAACGGCGCCGCGATGCGGATCGCACCGCACGTCATCCACCATCATGCGGACAGCCGGTTCGATGACTTGGCCGTCGACGTCGTCCGCAATGCCGCCACCACGCATGGCCATCCCCGAGCACTCCTCGGTGCCCTCGTCCACGCCCAAGCACTGTGGCTGAGCATGCGCCAGCCCACCCCTTTGTCCTACGGCTGGCTGATCGAAGCGCTCCTGGACAGCACGGCACAATGGCAAAAGCCGATCTTCCAGGCCTTGGGCGAGGAGTGGCAGAACCGGGCCTCGCACGCGCTTGAGCAGCCCCTCGACAGGCTGTGGCTGGCCACCAGCCGCGAGGTCGAAGACCTCCTCACACTTGCACACAAAGAGCTCAAAAGCGGCGCCGTCAGCGCACCGACCGTCTTCTTGAAGTCGCAGGGACTCACTGGCAAGGCCCGTGGATCCGGCACCCTGTGCGCGGTCGCGGCCGCCTACCTCGCCGCCCGCTCGGCCGCCAGCCCGGACCACGCACTCACCGCCGCCGCCCGGCTGGAGGGCGCGGACACCGACACGCTTGCCTCTATGACGGCGAGCCTGCTGGGAGCAGCCCTGGGACAAGAATGGCTGGGCGCCAACGGACGCAACGTTCAAGACCGGCCTCTGCTGGTCGCCCTCGCACAGGACCTCCTGGCACCAGCCATCCCACCACGCCTACAGCCTCCCTCGCCGGAGCAGGCCCGTACGGCGCTGGCCGAGTTCACCGACCAACTGGCCCACGCCGTACCAGGAAGCATCCTCCCCGTCCCCTACCAGCGCACCGCGCACGTCGAAGCCCGCCAAGATACCCGCGCTGGCCAATGGGCAGCACGCCAGGTCCAGTTGCTCACCGACGACGGGCAGCGGCTGCACCTCCTGCACTCCGTGCACCGCGCCACTCCCCCACAGACCAAGCAGCCGGACCCGCCGGGGACACAACTCCAGGGTGCCTACCTCGCTGTGACCGACATACAGCGCGTACGTCAGGTCCTGGACGAGATCTTCGGCCTGCGCCCTGACCGCTACGGGCAGACCTGGGTCGCCTACGGCAACCTCGTCATCGCCGAGGACACCTCCTCCTCCCATGCCTTGGCGTCACCGCCACGCGCGCAGCTACGCCTGACGTCCGAGCATCCGCAGCAGATCTGGCAGCTCGTCCAGGAATACGATCTACCAGGCTCAGCGGACGACGCCCACACACACTTTCTTGTCCACGTCGACCCCTGGCTCACCATCACCCTCAACCGGCCGGGCAATCGCCCTGCCGGGCGTCCCTGACTTCCGGAAATCCCCCACAGGCACAACGGACGGGGCCGTGTCATGTCTGGCGGGCCGATTGCACAGCTCGCGTCCGTGCTGAGCATCCGCGTCACCAAGGACAAACTCCTTAAACACCTCCCCGAGTTGCCGCAGGCCAGCGTGCGCATACTCGGGATCGACGACTTCTCGCTACGCAAGGGCGACTCCTACGCCACGATCCTGGTGGACCTGGAAGAGCGGCGCCCGGTCGACATGCTGCCGGGACGGAACGCCGAGCCACTGGCAACCCAGCTGCACGATCACCCCAAGATCGAAGTGATCTGCCGCGACCGGGCCGGGGCCTGCCCGCCGTGAGGCTTCGCAAGCCTGGCAAGCAGCGGACGCCTGGCACCACTTGCGCAACCTGGCCGGGCGGTGGAGAAGACTGTCGGCGCCCATCACCCGTGCATCCCGGTGATGCTCACCACGGCCCCAGCCGTCACGGAGCCCGCTGCCGCGTCCAGGCGACGACGGAGCCCCGCGGAGGAGATGCCGTTCGCCCCCTGCGTCCGTCCGAAGCACCCGTGACACAAGGCGCCCCGCGGGCTCTGTTCTGGCCTGTCGGGGGCAATGATGCCGAAACGCCTTACGCAGACGTGCCGACCGGCTATGGTCTTGTGCGGACCCGGGTTGCCGATCGCATCGACAACACCAGTCACTTTTCGATTCTTGCGCTGTCCGGAGATGCGGCTGTACCGCGCCTACCAGCAGCTTCCCCTGTCGTATGCGGTCGGCCCGTGACCGGCCGCGGTCGTTGGAGTGCTCCTGTGACAGCCCCACCGGTTTCGGCCGTGCCCCGCAGTTTTCTGTGCGAGCACGCGAGCAGCAAAAGCCGTGTCCTTGTCCTACTGGCCCATGCGAGCGGACCCGTCTGCGTGCAGGCCGTTTTCACCTGCCGGGACGCCCACGTGGCCCAGCACGCGGCCCGGCTGCTGTCGTCCGCCGCCCTCGACGGGGCCCTCACCGAGCAACAGGAGATCACGGCGCGAAAGATCGCCACGACGCTGCCGGACGCCCCGGCGGCGTCCTTCCGTCAGGCCCTGGAGCGCGCCCGTGCCGGTGTGTGGCCCAGCGCTGCTCCGGCGTTGTTCTCATGGCCTGCCGACGACCCGCTCAAGGGGCCGGTTGAGGACGAGCGCGAGCTTCCCGTCTCGGCCAACCGGTCGCCGAAGGATGCCCGGCTGGCCGACCTGCCGGGCCCGGTGGTCCGGGTGGTGCAGCTGCGTGAGTTCCACGTGTACGACCAGGCCAAGGTGCTCGCTGCCGCGGCGGCCGGCGGCTGGGAGCCGATGCCGGATGAGGAGTTGGGCGATGCCGATCCGCACGACCTCGTGGGGGCGGTCATGTTCGCTGCGGAGAGCACGGGAGAGCTGCCCGGCATGGATTGGCTGACCGATGCCCAGGAAGGCCAACTCCTGCTGTCCGCACGGGGGGACGAGGTCGCCGACTGGTCGACCGAACCCGTCCGCATCAACTTCGGTACCGGCTGGCGGCTCCAGGAAGCCGCCAACCCCTATGCCGCTGCCCCGCGGCACACCGGTGCCACTGCGGCTGTGCCTGAAGGGCCGCAGCCGGACTTCGCCTCGCTCTTCGCCTTGCCCGAGGTGTGCGGCTGCGAGGAGGAAGACTGCCAGAAGTGCCACTGGACGTTCACGCCGCGCACGGCCGATCTGCTGTTCAGCGCGCTGGAAGAGCTTGCCGAGGCGGCCTACGACGACGCCGCCGAGTTGGGTGAGCGTCCCGTCACCAAGGACGACGACGGCGCGTGGGGCTTCTTCTCCCGTCTGCCGCAAGTGACATGGCGCCAGAACATGCAGTGGCGCCGCAACCTCGCCCGGGCCTGCGACGATCTGACAGGCGATCTCCAGCACGGCGCCTGGCCCCGGCCCACCTGTGCCGCCGAGGAGATGGTCCTGCACCTCGCCCTCGGCGATGCCCCCGCTCATCTGGAAGCCGGTGCCGACAGCGCGCATGCGGCGCTGCCCACACACCGTGACGACTACGACTTCGACGCCTGCTCGGATTTCTTCTTCCAGGATGACGACGTGCTGTGGCTGTACGACAGCAAGTACAACTCCCCTGAAGCAGACGGCGCCGGGTCCTCCTCCGTCCCGCCCGCCCTGCATCCGGACAACTGGTTCAAGGACTTCCTCAACGTCCCTGCGCGCTCTGCCGAGCGCGGGCACCGCCGCTGAACCGCGGGCATCGCCGCGGCTCCGTGAGTCGATCCCACCCTCCCTGCATGCGCCTCGCGCATCTGCCCAACCACCGCGGGCCGTCACCCAGATCTGCAACAGAGAGCACCCGGTATGAACGTGAGCTCGCAGCCCGTGTGGGCTGAAGAAAAAATCGCAGGCAACAAGGTCCGCCAACTGCTGGTCCCCGGCAGCGCATTGGAGGTCACCGACGAGGACGGGCTGCTGCGGGTCTCCAACGTCTACGGCAGCTGGCCCGCCCTGCGCACCGCAGCGGACGCCGTCGACGGGCTGACGGCCGTGCTGCCCAGCCGGTCCGGCCACGAGATGCGCTGGCAGGGCAGCCTGGCGGCGCACGCACCGCAGACGGTGGTGGAGTCGTATCGCAAAGCGATCGGTTTTCGCCCGTACGGTGAGCCGCACAGCCTGCGCCGCCCGCAGATCGGCGCCCTGCATGCGGTGATGGGGCACTGGGCCTCGGGCCTTGGCGACCCGGGCATCGTGGTCATGCCCACCGGCACCGGCAAGACCGAGACCATGCTGGCGCTGCTGGTGGCCGCGCGGATGGAGCGGCTGCTCGTACTGGTGCCCAGTGCGGCTTTGCGGGACCAGATCGCGGGGAAGTTCGAGACGCTCGGCATCCTGCAGCAGGAGCAGATCGTGAAGGCCGCCGCCTTGCGGCCGCGGGTGGGCCGGCTCGAGCACGGGTTCAAGGACCCTGAAGAAGCGGCCCGGTTCGTTGCGGCCTGCAATGTCGTCGTCGCCACCCCGCAGATCCTCAGCAGGAGCGTGGGGAATGTACGGATGGCACTGCTGTCGTCGTTCTCCCATCTGATCGTGGATGAGGCGCACCACTCCCCCGCGGATACGTGGGCAAGGGTGATCGACGACTTCTCCGACCGGCCGGTGCTGTTGTTCACCGCCACCCCGTTTCGGGAGGACGGCCGCAGACTGCCCGGCCGTACCGTGTTCCGTTTCCCGCTGCGGGAGGCCCAGCGGCTGGAGTACTTCACGCACATCAACTACCGGGCGGTGTTCGGTGTCGAGGACGTCGACCGGGAACTGGCCGAACTGGCCATCGGTCAGTTGCGCGCTGATCTGGAAGCCGGGCACGACCACTTGCTGATGGCGCGGGCCGAGAGCATTCCGAAGGCGGAAGAACTCGGCCTGCTCTACCAGGAGTTGGCGCCCGGCTTCAATCCCACCGTGGTGCACCAGAACGTGGGCGTCACGCGCCGCAAAGCGGCCGTGACCGCGCTGCGGACGCGCGAGTGCCGCATCATCATCTGCGTCGACATGCTCGGTGAGGGCTTCGACGAGCCCGCCCTGAAAATCGCGGCCATGCATGCGGCCCGCAAGAGCCTGAGCCCGATGATCCAGTTCGTCGGCCGGTTCACGCGGGCCGCGGAGGGACTGGGTGAGGCCACCGTGTTCGTCGCGCAGGAACCGGCCGCCGGCGCCTCACCGCTGCGCCGCCTGCTGCGCGAGGACGCCGACTGGAATCATCTGCTGCGCGACCTCACCGACCGGGCCACCCTGACCGCCGAGGAGACCAGCGCCTTCGACACCAGCTTCACCGGTGCGCCCGAGGACGTGGCGGTCAGCGTGCTGGAGCCGAAGATGAGCGCGATTGCCTACCGCGCGGCCACCGCCGAGTGGAGACCCGAGGCGGCTCTCACGCTCTGCAAGGACAACGAGCGCGTCCTGGACGACGCCATGGCCCTGGGCGGCGAGGACTCCCCTGTCGCCTGGTACGTCATCGAACGGCGCACCCCCGTGCGCTGGGGCGCACCGCAGGAGCTGGAACAGGTCGTCTACGAACTGATCGTGCTCTACTTCGACACCACCAGACGGCTGCTGTACATCCACGGCTCGGAGAAGTCGAGCACCTACAAGGACCTCGCCGAGGCGGTGCTGGGCGAGGGCAGCGAGCTGATCAACGGGGCGCGCACCTACCGGGTGTTGGCCCGCCTGGACCGGCTGGTGCCGACCAATGTCGGGCTCAAGGACGCGCGGGACTACTTCACCCGATTTTCTCTGCACGTCGGCAGTGACGTATCTCAGGGCTTCGACACCGCTCAGGAGCACAAAAGCCAGACCCATATCGCCACGTCCGGCTTCGACGACGGCGACAGCGTCTCGATCAGTGCCGCGGCCTCGGGCCGGTTCTGGTCCCCCACCACCGCCCCGAGCCTGAAGGCCTGGACCGACTGGTGCGACCAGCAGGGCACCAAACTGCTGGACAGCACCATCAACCTGGAACAGATCGTCGACGGGTTCATCATCCCCCAGGACATCACCGCACGGCCCCCCTACGCGCTGCTGGGCGTCCAGTGGCCCTGGCAGGTCTACCTCGGCTCCCGTGACCGGTACACCCTCACCTACGACGACCGCAGTTACTCGCTCACCGACGTCGACTTCGAGGTCGACGACTACTCCTCCACCGGCCCGTTCCTGTTCTCTCTGACGACCCCCGCCTGGCGGGTGGCCTACCAGGCCGACTACGACGCCAAAGGCCTGGTCTACCGGCCCCGCGAGCAGGACGCCGTCATCATGGGCAGCGGTCCGGCTGCCGAGCCACAGCCGCTGGAGGACTGGCTCAACGCGCACCGGCCCGACCTGTTCCTGGAGGGCGACCGCCTCATCGACGACGAGGGCAAACTCATCGCCCCGCGCTACACCCGCCGACCCTTCGACCCGGCTCTGCTCACACCGCTGGAGTGGCAGGGCGTGGACCTCAGCAAGGAGTCACAGAGGCCGGAGCGCCGCACCGACTCCATCCAGTACTACATGTCGGCCCACCTGCAGGCCACCAGCTCCTTCGATGTCCTCCTCGACGACGACGGCTCCGGCGAGGCGGCCGACCTGGTCGGCCTCAAGGTCGACGGCCGCTACCTGGATGTGACGCTCGTGCACTGCAAGTACTCCTCCAGGCCCGCTCCCGGCACACGGGTCGGCGACCTGTACGAGGTGTGCGGCCAGGCCATGCGCGGTGCCAAGTGGCGGCGCCAGAACGCCCTGCCCCTGCTGGATCATCTGCACGGCCGGGCCGTGCAGTACGCCCGGCGCACCGGCGGCATCTCACCCTACGAAGTCGGGGGGTCCAAGGAGCTGTTCACCATCCGGGATCAGGCCCGTCTGCTGCGGCCTCGCTTCCACACGATCATCGTCCAGCCCGGCCTTCAGGCCCGTAAGGTCACCGACGAGCAGCTCCTGCTCCTCGCGGGCGCGGAGAAGTTCGTCCGGGACACCAGCGCCGGCGACTTCACCGTCTACTGCAGTGCCTAGACCCACGGTTGGGAGGGCTGACGCTGTCGTCCGGACAGCCCCTGGGCGACGAACTCTGCAGGACTGCTGCCGTGCTTTGGATTGGCGTCCTGTTCCAGCAATGGGGTAACGGCTGCTCAATGTGCGAATTGTGCTAGGCGGTATGAAATTCTCATTCCGCACCCGTGCGGTGTCAGAGCAGGTCTGCTCCAGTGGCAAGACTGCCTGGTGGACGCGTTGTTGGGCAGCCTCCAGGATGAAGGATGAGTTGATCGGCTGATGGGAGTCGGAGAGCCTCGCCTGCTGCAGCACGGCGGGCTCCAGGACGGTCAGTTGAGGCAAGGCCAACTCATGAATTGGTCGAAGGTGACACGATGGATATACCGATCAGCGGTGCGTGGTGGCTGTCGGAGACTGCATGTGTGCGTATCCCCGGGGTTCTCTCACGGGCCGGTTCAGACTGGCAACTTGAGCTCATCGGGACGCTACCGATCACGCAGTCGGACGAGGAGGGGCTCGCCCTCACTGATCTGGCAACGATTCATGGCTTCTGCCATGGCCAGCACTACACCCTGCAGGGATGCAGCGTCGAGATGGTGGGCGGCCCGTCCGCAACCTTCGAGAAGATCGAGCCCGGTGAGCCGGGCGACGACCAGAACTGGATGCGGTGCAGTGTCCAGACCGTCTTGCGGGGAGATCTCGTTTCCGACGGCACCCTCTATGAACAGGCCACATTCCAACTCGTGGGTTTGGAGGAGTGGTGGCCGTTGTCAGGGTTCAAGGGAGCTTTGTCCGACCAGTACGACGCGCTGCCCGGCGTGAATATCACCTGCCCCGACCGCCTGGACATCACCATCGGTGCTGTGGAGAAACGAGCACGTACTGACCGCTCACGCACCTTCACCGAGTCGATCGTCGTCACAGCACGCCGCGACGAGGGGTTCACCCTCGACTGGCTGCACTCTGAGGTGATCACTCCACTGCGAGCACTGGTCGCCATCGGCCTGCAGACGTCCTCCGACGCCTTCGGTCTGCGGCTGGTGCCGCTGAAGGAGCACACCTCAGATGCCGTCGTGACCGGGCAACGGTCCTGGGTCGACGTCGTCGAAGCCCAGCCGACCCGCACAAGGGTGCCAGGACGATCGTGGCGCAGGCCTCCGGCACTTGCTCCCGGCGCCGAGGCTATGGCAGCTTTTCTCTCGGCGTGGATTGTCGTGTCCCGCACATGCGCGGTTGCCCTGGACGCTGTAGAGCCCCGGCTGCGGGAAAACGCCGCGCAGGGGCAGCTACTCGAAGCGGTCAACGCAGCTGAGACTCTGCAACGGCAGCTGCATCCGGATCCCAGAGAATTCCCCTTCGCCGAAGAGGTCAGACAGGCGCTTTCCGATGCAGGCTGCTTCACCAGTGCCCAGCGGCGCCGTGTCCGTGACGCTGTGAAGTTCACTGAGATGTCTTTGGAACACCGACTGCGCCGTCTCTCCGAAGGCATGGGGGTGGAGCTGTCCGAGTGGCTGTTCGAGAACGGCTCGGCAGCAGACTGGGCGTTCTGCACGGCAACGGCCCGCAATGTTCTGAGCCATGGGCTCACCCCCAAACACACCGTGCACACCGACCCAGCAGCGCTGATCGCAATGATCGAGTACACACGGCTCGTCATCATCTTGCGACTGATGGTGGAGGCAGGCCTGCCGCCAGGAGGCTCCCTCATCGCTCGCATGGAGGCAGACGGCGACTTGCGCCACGTACAGCGTCAACGCCTCGTCGATTGCTTGCGCGAAAGATCGATCCTAAGCGCTGAGTGCCTGGGTCATGGCCGAGCTTGACCACTGGTGCGCTCCGGGCGGCACGGTGCCGACACGGGGCGAAACATCATGGTCGTTCCTACATCGTGTCGCCGTCTGCTACGGCCTTGAGGTGGGTGAGCTGCTGGCGTGGGGGTGGTGGCAGTGGGTGAATCCGGTCGCCCAGAGCCGCGGCCGTCGTCCGGACGGCGATGTGCTCCTGAACGTCACGGCTCAGGCACAGGTCGCGGCGTGGGCCGGAGTCCCGGTGATGCATCTGGCGCGGGCATTGCCGTCATGGACGACTGGGCCGGCGTCCTTCGGTGAGCGGGCGCGTGCGGACCGGGGATGGGCACGGTGGCGGGTGGGACCCCAGGCATGGGGGCCGGTTTCTTTCGGCTGCCAGCTGTGTGCCGCCCGGCGCAGCGGCCGGGTGCAGCGGGTATGGCGGTACGGGCAACGGTGGAATCGGGTGTGTGCACGGCACGGGCGGTGGTTGCTGGACGTCGGCGATGGTCACGACCTGGAGTATCTGGACGTGGGCGGGTGCCGGGAGCTGGCTGCCGCCCAGGCGCGGTGGCCTCGGGTGGCCCGGCGGGCGGTGCGCGCAGGCGCGGAGCCGGGTGATGTGTTCGCGGTGGCACGGGCGGTGGTGTGCGGGTGGTGGCAGCAGGAAGCGTTCTGGCAGCGGGAGTGGGTATGGGGTCAGCGCCTTGAGCGGGTCGCTCTCGACACCAGCCGCAGAAACGAGGCGGCGCGGCAGTGGCTGGCGGCGTGGTGGCAGCTGGTCGCGCGGGACGCGGTTGTCTTCCCCGAGGTGGTGGCGGTGGCGGCCGCGTTGGTGGATCCGGCTCTGCGGCTGCTGGCGGCGGATGAACGACCGTTTGTCCGCCGGTCCCGGCACCATGGCCGTTTCGTGACCGCACTCGGAGACCGGCTGGAGCGCGACTGGCTGGAGGAGGTGGAGCGGCCGGAGAGACCGAGCGCCCTGCAGGCATGGATGAGGGGGCTGGCCCGCGAGCTGCGCTCACCGTCTCTGCCCGGTTCGGCACACAGCGGGATGTGGCGAGTGCAAGCGGTCCAACAGCCTGCCGAAGTGGGGGCGGGACTGCGCCTGTTGGCCACCACTTCCCCAGACGCCTTCCGGCAGCATGCCGGGTCGGCGGGGTGGCGGGCCGAGTTGTGGGTACCTCGGCGCGCGGGGCAGGGCGCCGGGTTGAGGACTGTGTCCCAGGAGCGATTCCGGGAGGGTTTTGGTCACGCGCGCAGGTATGTGGCCCGGCACGGGCATCTGACCGTCCCGCACGCCGACGCCCCGCAGGACGGTTTCGACCTGGGCCGATGGCTGGCAAACCTGCGCGCCGCCTCTGCCGGCTTGCCGCCCGAGTACGTGCGGGCGCTGGCGGAACTGGATGTGTGGTGGAACCCGCCCTGGCCGATCAGCTGGCAGCGGGCCTGGCACCGGACCCGTGCTCACACCCTCGCCCACGGCCCCCTCAGCGGTGGTGACAATCTGGCCGGGCTGCCGCGCTGGCTCGAGCGGTGGTTGCGCCGCCAGATCGCCGACTACTCCCAGCTGGCCGCGGAACAACAGCAACTGCTCGCCCAGGTAGGCCTCACGGCCGCCGAGATCGACCGCTTCCACGCCTGGCCCGCGCGACGCCGCAGCGTGATGCATGGCCTGGAGGCTGCTCGCGCCTACACCGCCCGCCACGGCCACCTGGCCGTCTCCCAGCCAACCACCCACGACGGGTTCGCCCTGGGCAAGTGGCTCAACCAAGTGCGCCACCGCCAGCGCGCCGCCACCCCCACGCGTCTCGGCCGGCAGCTCACGGCCCTGGACACCTGGTGGAACCCGCCCTGGCCACTGGACTGGCAGCGGTACTACTGGGCCGCCCGCCATCACCTCCACGGCCTGCCCGACGGCATGGTGTGGTGGCCCGGCAGACCAGACGAGGCGCAGACCCGCCAGTGGCTGCACGAGCAACAGGCCTCATCGGAGCATCTGCACGACGGGCAAAGGGAGTTGGTGCGCAGCCTGGCAGCAGACACATATGGTGCCGGCCACCGAGGCTGCCGGTGATCGCCTTCGCCTGGCGCGTTGCCCGATCCGAGGTCTTCCCCGTTCACGAGGCACAGGGCTGGAGCCGGGCTGTCGGCTTCTGGTTGGACGAGGGATCAGAGGTGGACGGTCGACGCGGCGATCCCTCGAGGGCTGCCGAAGACGATGGTTGGCTGGCTGTCCTGGCCGTTGATGTCGGGCGGGAGCACCGCGAGTGCAGTGATGGGGGCTGCGGTGATCAGCCGCAGTATCTCTTCGCCGGTCTGGCAGTCCCATGCCCGGATGGTGGTGTCGTCCGTGCTGGCGCTGAGCAGCAGGGGCTGGGAGTGGGCCGGGTGGTGCAGGACGGTCAGGGCGGTCACTTTCCCTCGGTGGCCTTGCAGAACAGGCAGAGCTTCCCTGCGCGGTGCGGCGGGGTTCCACAGCCTGATGGCGCCGTCGGCGCCGCCGGTTGCAAGGAACGGGTCTGGTGCGGCGGGGAGTGTGATGAAGGCCAGGCTGTGCGCGCTGCCGATGCGCTGGGGCAGGAGGGCGTGGGCCGGTTGGCCGGGGTGCAGCAGGCGGACGGTGCGGGTGGCCACCGCCAGCAGGAGTGATTCGCCGGCGGGTGCTGCGGCCAGGGCACGGATGGTGCCATCGGTGTGCAGTGTGTCCCAGTATAAGGCGTACTCGTCGTCGAGGGTGTAGTAGACGAGACAGGAGTTGCTGAACCCCGCGGCCAGGACAGGGGGTTGGGACGGTGCGGTCGGCAGGAAGAGCAGGGTGCGGGCATGGCCGCGGCGGGTGCGGTCGATCGGTGTCTGCAGGACATGGTGGTCGCCTTCTTCGGTGAGGATGCGAAGGCTCCCGTCGCTGTAGCCGACGGCAAGGGGCGTGGGACGGTGGCGGGAGGAGTGGTCCGGGGCAGCCAGGGCGGTGATGTGGTGGCCGGGAAGGTCGGGGCCATCGTGCGGGTGGGACGTCGTGCGCCCGGTTGTGGGAGAGATCTCTGTGAGGGTGTTCGCGTCGTAGCCGGTGATGAGGCGATGCGGGCCGGTCTGTTGCGGGAGGAGGGCGACATGGTCTGCGTGCTGGTCGGCACTCCGGTTGTCGTGGGCGTCGTCGCGGGCGGGATCCCAGAGCCGGATGGTTCCGTCCATGGAACCGGACACGACGATTGGTTCCCTGCCCACCCGTAGGACGGCCAGGCCGCGGATGGCCTTGGTGTGTTCGGCGGGCAGTGTGTAGAGCAGTTCTCCGTCGCCGGGATCGACCAGGGTGATGCTTCCGTCGACACCGCTGCCGAGGACCAGCAGCCCGCCGTAGGCGAGGTCAGGGAAGTGGGCCATCGAGGCCACTGACCGGCGGATGGGGGCATGGGGTTGTGGTCGTCTGGTGACGGGGTCGAAGATCCGCACGCCTTTGCCGGAACGGGAGGCGATCGCCAGACGAGGTTGGCCGTGCCGGTCGGTGAATGCCTGCAGCGCCGAGGTGCCCATGCCCATGCCGGGCAGTTGGCCGGCGCTCTCGAGGGTGTGTGCGTCCAGCAGCGGGATGTGTGAGCCGTCTTCTCCGATGGCCAGCAGCGTCTGGCCGTCGGGCAGGGTGATGGTCTCCAGGTCGTGGACGGTGGCGGGACGGCGTTCAAGCGTGCGAGGGCGTTCGCGCACGATGGCTCCGGTGTAGGGGTCCATCGTGAGCACGCCCTGCGGCGTCGCAACGGCCAGCACGGTGTCCCGGTCTGGTCCGGTGAAGGATGCGATGGCTCTGATGCGGCCGTCCAGCAGGCTCCAGATGCGTCCGGTCTCCGGGTCGCACCGCCACAGGCCGGCATCGCTGCCCACCACAAGGAGCGGGGCGGTTTTCCTCCGGCGTGTGCTCAGGACGGTCATGGCGCGGACATAGGGTCCGAGGTTGGTGAAGGGTGCGCCGAAGGGGACTCCGGTGCGGGCATCCCACATGGTGACGGCGCCGTCGACGTGACCGGCGGCCACGATGGTCGATTGGTCCGCGCTGCGGAAGGTGACGAGCTGGCAGACGCCGCTGGGGGTGCCCGCGAGGATGTTGTTGGGCAGGTGGAGCCGGTTCCAGCGGGGTACCAGTGACGGCGGCCGGGGCAGGGTGTCGGGGCGCGGCACGGGTTGAGCGCTGTCGGCCTGTTCGGCCATTGCCAGGCTGTCGGCCCGTGCGGTGGGCGGGGCGTCGGCCAGGAACGGCTCGATGCGGGACCAGGCGGCCAGGCGCCGGGTGTCTGTCTGAGCGGTGACGGGAAGTCCCAGGGCGCCGCGGATGCGGCCGTGGGTTTCGAAGGGCAGGAACGATGCGGGGATGTGCGCGTCGTCGAGGACACCGCCCGCCTCGGCGTGGGCGATCAGGTGACGGCGCAGGTAGGGATGCGGCGGCTGCTGGGGGGCGGCGGCGAGCAGGCGGGCAAAGGCCTGGGTCAGATGGGCGTGTACCTGGGCGCTGCCGGTGTCAGGGGTGTCGTCGAAACCGGGCAGGGTCTGCTCGATGAGCAGGGTCTGGGGGGCGGTGCGCAGGGTTTCGCTGACGCGTTCGTGGATGGGCCGGTAGACGGTTCGGCCGTCTTCGACGGCGGTCGTCAGGTATCCGGTGAGGCGGCTGTTGCGCACCAGCCGGATCGTCGCTTCCGGGGTGTCGCAGCCGGGTTCGAGGCCGCGGACGGCGGCCGGCCACACGGTCGCCCAGGGCAGTCCGGCGCCCAGGGCGAACGCCGTGGCGCGCAGGACGGCCAGGAGGTCCTCGGGCCTGGTGCGGGTGTGCTGGGCGACGTCCGCGAGGTCCTGCCGCAGCAGTTCCTGGGTGCCCTCGCGCAGTTGGCGGCGCCATGGGGCGTCGGACGGCGCGGGCAGGAAGGTGCGGGCGTGCAGTTGCTGGGCGGCCAGCCGGGCGTCCAGGAAGGAAGGGGTGACTTCCTGTGCGATGGCGGCGGTGACGTCGGCAATGGACTGGTTGCTGCGGTGGACCAGCCGGGATCCTGTGGCGGGTTCGGCGTGCAGCAGGGCTGCGGTGTAGGCGGCGATGTCCTCTTGTGCACTGTCATCGTCGGTGCGCAGTGGGGCGGTTGCGTGGGTGGCCTGTCGGAGCAGGTCGAGGAGGCCTCGGTCGGCGTGCGTGTCCTTGACCGGCAGGGTGTGGCGGGAGGGGGGTGGTGAGCTGCGGATGCCGAGGATGAGCCGGACCGCGTTCCTGCTGTCGCTGCGCAGGGCGGCCAGGGGGCCCAGGACGTCGGTGATGATGCGGCGGGGGGTCTTCGCTTCGTCGATGCCGTCGACGACCACGGTGAGCGGTCGGCCGGTGCGGGCCAGGATGGTGCGGGCATGGCCGCGCAGCAGCTCGGAGGCGTCCGTGCCGGTCGGCACGGGCTGGCCGGTGAGTGCCCGGTAGAGCGCTGCGGACAGTTCCTGCGGGTCGGTGTTGCGGGCCAGCACCGCGGCGTCGATGGCGCCGATGGGCACCCGCAGTTCTTCTGGGATCGCCTCCAGATAGGGGCGGTAGATGAGGTTGTCGCAGAAGCGCGGGTCGCTGAGGGTGACCAGGCGGGCCAGCAGCGCGCTTTTGCCGGAGCCGGCCTGCCCGGTGACGATGAGCGTGCTGTCGCTGCCAGCGAGGAAGGCGTTCATGCGGGTGACGAGTGCGGTGCGGCCGGTGAAGTACCAGCCCGCGTCGCCGGACATCTGACCGCTGGCCCTGGTGATCCAGTAGTCGTCGACATCGGGCCGTGTCCATCCGAGTTGGCTCCGGGCGTCCTCCAGCAGGGTGGTGTCGGTGTGGCCGGGGTTGGGCAGACAGGGGCTCAGCTCACGGGCGGCGAGACGGCGGCTGACACTGCGAGGCGGCCACAGGACATGGAGGTCGGCCATCTGCGCCGGATCCCACACTGTGTCCAGGATGGTATGGAAGTCTTCCCAGCTCAGGTGGGAGCGGGCGTAGCCGTTGGCTTCGTCGGCACAATGAGCGTGAACGGCCGCCAGGGCGGAGGTGAAGGCGCGCAGGCGGGGTGTGCTGTCTTCGTTGCCTGCGGCCAGGACGACCAGCGAGCTCAGGGCATGCCGGTCGGGATGCAGAGCCTTGAGAGTGCGGTCGAGCTCTTCGGCAAGGCGACCGGAGAAGCAGGAGTCGACCATGACCAGCACGTGCTCGGCCGGAGAGTCGAGGGCCGCGGCGATGAGTTCGGCTGTGGGGAATGCGGTGGCCAGGGGCCGGTCGGTGTGGGTGTCGGGCAGACGGAGGAAGTGCTGGGGTCCCGCAGGGGCCAGGCCATGGCCGGTGAGATAGATGACGAGAGCCTCGTCATCAGATGCGTCGATGAAGTCCTTGTCGATGAGGAACGTTCTCAGGTCATGAACGCTCCGCAGTGGCTTGGGCGGGTGGGAGGGAGTGAAGCGGCGCTGGTCGTCCAAGCGAGAGCTGTTCCACCAGTCCTCGACGACGGCGACCTGGGCGTCGATCCCCTCGCGGAAGGCCCTGCGTTTGGCCGGAGTGCCGTCGTCGTAGTCGCTGACGGCGATCACGAGGAGGCTGCGCTCGGAGGTGGCGGGGGCGTGCTCGTCGGTCATGACCAGGTGGCGGTGACGGCGCGGGCGACGGGGAGGGTGCGCAGGTACTTGACGGCGGCGTGCGGATCGAGGCGGCCGTTGTCGACCTCGACGTCCCTGACCTGGTCCGTCGCCAGGGCCAGGCCCGCGGCGCCGGTGACGGCGTCGTCCGGGTCGAACACGTTGATCCACCGAAGACGGGGCGCGATCTGCATCAGCCGCCCGCTGGTGATGCCCATGCCCCGCTGGACCGTGGGGATGGCCAGGGGGGAGCCGCAGGTGACGAAGGTGTGCACGGCCGCACCCGCCGTGCCGGGCGCGGCGATCTCCTCGTGCCGGAGGAGATCGTAGGCGATCACGCTGCCCAACGAGTGGCCGATCAGGACCGTGGTGTGCGCGTCGGCGCTCTCCAGGACGTATTGGCGCACCCGGTCGGCCAGATCCGGTTCGGTTAGATAGGTGTGGACCTCGCGCAGGGAAAGAATGATCTTGCTGGCCCGACCGCCGGGCTTGCGCCGGTCGTAGACGATCGCACGCCGGGTGATGCTCGGCGGCACCTTGACCAGTCCGAGCGTCGTGGGGTCGACCTGCGCGGCGTAGGCACGTTCCTCCGGGGTGAGCAAGTCGTCCAGCGCCTGGACGACGAAAGCCTCCTCGTCCGCGGTGAACGGTGTCGCGTCATCAGGGAATGCCGCCCTCGTGCTCAGCCCGCCCCCGTCATCGACCAGGAGCGCCGACCAGTGCGGCACCTTCAGCACCGGAGCCAACATGCCCTCCGCCGTGGGCGTTGCTCCGCCGTGGAGAAGTTTCACCCCGCGATCGAGGCCATCGCGCCAACTCTTGGTCAGCTCGCGCTGCGATGTCTTGCCCTGCCCGATCCCGTGCACCCCGAGCACATGCTGCTGCCCCACCCGCTACCCGCCCTGTCCCCTTGGTCTGCCGTGCTGGGAGGACACTCTACGGGTGCGGCCGCATCCCAACCGGAGCACCAGCCCCTCTCACGTGGGGCGTTGAAGCACGTGCGCCTACATAGAGCGCGCAGCGCCCATCGCGCCAACGAACCCCGCGCACCGACCCCCACCCCAGCGCCGGTCCGACGCAGCCACTTGTGCAGCCCAGAGCCGACACACCAAGGAAGATGAACCCTGTGCACGACCACCGGCCCGGCTCCGGTGTCGCCGCGGCCGGTCAAGGTGTGCCAGTACCGATCCGGCTCACGGGCCTTGGCCGGTGGGGTCATCGCTGGCGCAGGATGCGGAGAGTGGCCGAGCTGGTGTCACCGTCCAGGCCCGGCCTTGGAAGCCTGATGCGGGGCCGGCGCTCCCGGTTGGCCACGCGCCGTCAGACGGCCTCGGCGGACGTTTACTGGTCAGGCGGCAGACGCCAGGAGCACGCGAACTCAACATATGAGGCGACGGCCCCAGCACCGAGCCTGGGCGTTATCTGTATCACCGCCACCGAGACCACCAGCGCGCCCAGCCCAATCCGCAAGATCGCCAGCGCGGCGGCGGTCCAGCAGTGTCTAGAAGTCCCCATCGGGCTAGCCCATTCACCCTACGTAGAAAAACTCAGTAGTGCTGCAACCGCAGTTACAAGGGGCAGTGGCCTGGGCTGCGGAATCAGCTGAAACCGGACCGCGTTAATGGCACCAGCGTGACCGGTGCAGGGCGGTGTTCGGCTTCGTGTCGGACGGCGTGGGCGAATCTGCTCAGCAGGCCTCGGATTCGTTCACGCTCAGTCGAATCAGGTCACGACCATCCTCTTCCTTCACCGGTGGTGGTCCGCACGACCGTCAGATGAGCGGCGGCGGCCATGGCCAAAGTGACATGCCGGTACCAGGCCGGGTAGTGGCGTACTTGATAGTGGTCCAGCCCGGCTTCGTTCTTCGCGGCCTGGAAACACTCTTCAATTGCCGAGCAAGCGTCAGCGGCCCGCACGATCTCCGTCGTCGAAGTGCCCGCCGGGGCATGGACAAGGTAGTAGGCACGTTCGCCGTCGGCGAGGTTGCGACGGATCAGCAGGGCGTCGTTGAAGCCGTCGTCCCGCTCGCCAGGCAGCGAGACCAGGGCCCAGGCGTATTCACGCAGGCCGTGGGCGCCATCCCCATCGGAGCGGGTCTCCCAGACGTGCTCCGGCGGGATCGCCGAGACGGTGCGGGCGTTTTGCCCGCGCGGCCCGCACCGGTACTTGGGGGCGATCGCCAGCACGTAGCTCAGGCGCCGCTCGGCCAGCCAGCCGCGCAGGACGGGATCGTGACCGTAGACCTTGTCACCGGTAACCCAGCGAAACGGCAACTTCGCGTCCAGGGCACGCTCCAATATCGCGCGGGCCAGTGCGGGCTTGGTACGGAAGGTGACGTCTTCGCCGATCTTCGCGTCCGCCCGGCGGGCCGGATCCTCGGTCCACGAGGTGGGCAGGTACAGCTCCCGGTCGATCAACGCCCGCCCTCTGGTGGAGGCGTAGGCCAGGAACACCCCCAGCTGGCAGTTTTCGATCTTTCCCGAGGTGCTGGTGTATTGCCGCTGGACGCCGGCCGACCGGGTCCCCTTCTTGATGAAGCCGGTCTCGTCCACGGCCAGTACGCCGTCCTCGACGCCCAGGTGCTCCAGCACGAAGCCGCGAACCTCGTCGCGGACCGCGTCGGCGTCCCAGTCGGCCTGGTTCAGCAACCGCTGCATGCCGTCGGGGCACAGCTCACCGGCTTGCTCGGCCAGCGTCCAGCCGTTCTTGCGCTCCAGAGGCGCAAGCAGCCCACACAAGTACTCCATCACCCGCCGACGCGGCTCCGACCTACGGAAGTACCCACCGATCCGAGCATGCAGCGCATCCAGACCAGCCGCCCAGCGATGCACCTCATCAACCGTGCCGTCCGCACCCATGCCCGGCTAAACGAGCAGCCACACCACCGGTCACAGCAACTGCGGCTACAGCACCAATCGGCCGGATATCACGATTGAGCACCCAATTGCCGCCCTTTAGGATCCGGAATTGGGTTCAGCGCCTGCAACGAGCAGTGACGTACTGAGCCGTGACAGGAGCAACCATCCATGACCGCTGACGTGTTCACTGCCGAGTTGAGTACCCAGGAGGCTGCCGCCTTGGCTGCAGTCGATGAGGAGGCCATCGCCAGAACTCTGCTGGAGCTGATCGCGATCCCGAGTGTGACCGGGAGTCCCGCGGAATCCGAGGCTCAGCACCATCTGGCCGGGCGGCTGAACCAGCTCGGGCTGGACGTCGATTTGTGGTCCATGGATCTGCCCGCGCTGCTGGCGCATCCCAGCTTCCCAGGGGCTGAGGCGCCGCGGGACGAGGCGTGGGGGCTGGTGGGGGCCACGGAAGACGGCGGCGACGGCCCGACTTTGATCCTCCAGGGTCACGTCGACGTCGTACCGCCCGGCGATCCCGGGCAGTGGGACGGGGACCCGTTCGTGCCCAGGGTTGTTGGGGACACCGTTCATGGCCGAGGCGCATGTGACATGAAGGCGGGGCTGGCGGCCCACCTTGCCGCGCTGGCTGCGATCCGGGTCAGTGGGGCGAGGCTGCGCGGTCGGCTGGCGGTACATTTCGTGGTCGGTGAGGAGGACGGCGGACTCGGCACCTTCGGCACGCTCCAGCGCGGCCACACGGGCGACGCCTGCATCATCACCGAGCCGACCGGCGGCGCTCTGATCACGGCCAACGCCGGCGCGCTGACCTTCCGCATCAGCGTCCCCGGTCTGGCTACCCACGGCAGCTCCCGTGACGCAGGGGTCAGCGCCCTTGACGCGTATCTGCCTGTCCACTGGGCGCTGGCTCGTCTGGAGACCAAGCGGAATGCCAATCCGGATCCGCTGATGGCGGAGTACAAAATTCCCTACGCGCTGTCCGTCGGTATGGTCCGCTCGGGCGACTGGGCGAGCAGTGTGCCCGATCTCTTGGTGGCCGAGGGGCGGTTCGGCGTACGACTGGACGAGGATCCAGCTGCCGCCCGCGCCGACCTGGAGCTGTGCGTGGCGGAAGCCTGCGCCGCCGACCCTTGGCTGCGCGATCACCCGGCGACCGTTACCTGGTCTGGGGGGCAGTTCGCCAGCGGGCGTCTGCCGTTGGGGCACCCACTGCGGGATGTCGTACGGGCGGCGGCCCAAGACGTCGCGGGCGGTGGCCCTGTCCCGCGCGAGCATGGCGCACCGTACGGCAGTGACCTGCGCCTTTATGCCGCCGCAGGCATCCCGACCCTGCAGTTCGGCCCGGGTGACATCCGTCTTGCGCACAGCTCCCAGGAACAGGTCTGTGTCTCTGAGGTCGTGCAGGTCACCCGCGCGCTGGTCCTCAGCGCGCTCCGAACGGTCGGCACCAAGTGAGCAGAGCTACGAACTTTCAGGGCATGTACGCCAGCATGTACGCTCCTGCCCCACCGGTGGCGCACAGCAGTCCCGCGCTGGGGTGCCAGCACAGGCCAGTCAGGTCGCTGGCGAGGCGCAGCGCGCAATGGCAGCGGCCGGAGGCTACATGCCACAGCCGTATGGTCTGATCGCGCCCCGACGTCGCGAGTAGCGTCCCGTCCGGGGAGAAGGCGCAGTTCTCCACCCAGTTGGTGTGTCCCGTGACCACGGCGTGCTCGGTGCGGTCGGCGACGCGCCACAACCGTACGGTGCGGTCGTCGGCGGTGGTGGCGAGCAGGGTGCCGTCGGGAGAGAACGCGCAACTGGTCACCGCGTCGGTGTGCCCGGTCAGCACCGCTGCCTGGCTGCCATCGGCCATTCGCCACAACCGTGCCGTCCGGTCACCACTTGTGGTGGCGAGCAGGGTGCCGTCGGGAGAGAACGCGCAGCTCGTCACTCCCTCGGTGTGCCCGGTCAGCACCGCTGCCTGGCTGCCATCGGCGATCCGCCACAACCGTGCCGTCTTGTCCTGGCTGGCTGTGGCGAGCAGCGTGCCGTCCGGGGAGAAGGAACAGCCGGTCACCCAGTAGGTGTGGCCGGTGAGTACGGCGTGTTCAGTGCCATCGGTGATCCGCCACAGCCGTGCCGTCCGGTCGTTGCTCGTGGTGGCGAGCAGCGTGCTGTCGGGGGAGAAGACACAGCTGTAGGCGCGCCCCATGTGGCCGGTGAGCACGCCCCGTTCAGCGCCGCCAGGGATCTCCTTCAGCAGCGCTGTGCGATCGTCGCTGGTGATGGCCAGCAGGGTACCGTCCGGCGAGAACGCGCAGCGGTACACCCGGATGTGGCCGGTCAGGACCGTGTGTTCGGTGCCGTCGGTGACCCGCCACAGGCGGGTCGTCTGATCGTTGCTGGTCGTTGCGAGCAGCGTGCCGTCCGGGGAAAATGCGCAGCCGCGGATCCAGCCGCTGTGCCCGCTGAGTCGCGCCTTCTCGGTGCCGTCGGCGACCGCCCACAGGCGGATGCCGTCGGCCGCGCTGGCGGTGGCCAGCAGGGTGCCGTCCGGCGAGAAGACGCATTTGTACATGGAGGAATGGCCGGTCAGCACGGTCCGTTCGGTGCCGTCAGCGATCCGCCACAGCCGGGCGGTGTCGTCGTGGCTCGAGGTGGCGAGCAGCGTGCCGTCCGGTGAGAAGGCGCAGCTGTCCACCGTGTGGGTGTGCCCGGACAGGACTCTCTGTTCGGTACCGTCGGCGACCCGCCACATGCGTGCGGTGTGGTCGTGGCTGCTGGTGGCCAGCAGGGTCCCGTCGGGAGAGAAAGCACAGCTGGTAACGCCCTTGCCGTGGCCGGTCAGCACGGCGTCGACGGTGCCGTCGGCGACCCGCCACATGCGTGCGGTGCCGTCCTCGCTGCTGGTGGCGAGCAGGCTGCCGTCCGATGAGAAGGCGCAGCTCGTCACCCAGTCGGTGTGACCGATCAGTACCGCGAGTTCGGTCCCGTCGGCGACCCGCCACAGCCGGACGGTGTGGTCGATGCCGGTAGTGGCGAGCACAGCGCCGCTAGGAGAGAAGGCGCAGTCCCACACACCTTCGGTGTGCCCGGACAGCACCGTCTGTTCGGTGCCGTCGGCGACCCGCCACAGACGTGCGGTGTGGTCGTTGCTAGTAGTGGCCAGCAGGCTCCCGTCGGGAGAGAAAGCACAGCTCGTGACGGCGCCCTTGTGGCCGGTCGGGTGGGGGCGGGCTGGGTCAGGCCTGTCGGGCAGGGGCCATGTTGGCTCCACCCGGGGGCGCGGCAGGGTCTGTCGGTAGGCGTGGAGTTCGGCTTCAAGGCCGGGTTCGCCGTGCAGTTGGGCGGCCAGCGTCGCGCCCAGTGCTTCGGGCGGGTCAATCGGGCCGAGCAGATGGGCGGCGGACTGAAGGACCCGCCGCAGGTTTCTGGCGGTGAGAGTGTCTGACAGCTCCAGATCGGCGATGACGCCCACCACGGAACCGAGGCGACGCGTCTTAGCCTCGACCCAGCGCAGATCGCACACGAGGGTGGCCAGCTCCTCGTGTTGATCGGCCGCGGCCAGATGGTATGGCAGGTAGCGCCACAGATAGTTGGAGTCGGCGGGCATGGTCCACCACGGCCTCGGCACTCCGTCGTGTCGTGCCAACAGCGCAGCCGAGGCGGCGGTCAGCCGCCGGTGCGTCTCGGTGCGCGCGTCGGGTCCCTGGCGGGTGCGCAGGTAGGCTCGGATCACGTCGTGCAGCACTAGCCTGGGTCCCGGCGCGTCGAGTCGGTAGTCGGCTACCAGCCCCAGCCCGGCCAGTTCCTCGCACAGCGCGTCCACCCGCACGCCAGGCCACAGCAGCCCGAGAATGTCCTGTGGGATGTCCACGTCCTCGGGGAACACAGCCAGGTCCAGACAACGGATCTGGTCGGCCGACGCGAGCAGAGTCAGACTGGCCTCGACAGTAGCCGCCACAGCCCGGCTCCGGTCGGCCGGACGCGCAGGATCGAAAGCGCCGGGGCCGTCAGCCAGCAGCGTCCGCATGACCTGCTCGGCGGCTTCCTGCGCCGATTGGCCCCGCTCAATGCGCCGGCGCAGTGTGCCGTTGATCAGGTTGAGCAGCACCGGCCATCGTCCGGCCGCCTTGCTCAGCCCTTCCGTGATCTCTGCGGGAAGCCCCGCAACGCCGCCGGTGAGCAGGAGCCGGGCCTGGTCAGCGGACATGGCGTCCACGACGAGGTGACGACTACTGGCGGGAAGCAGGTCGGGAATACGGGTGGTGATGAGCCGCGTGCAGTCCCGGCCGCCGAACCCGAAAGGCCGAAGCTGCGACTCTTCCCATACGTCGTCGACAACGAGCAGCACCGATTCCGCGCGCTCGTCGAGCAGCCGTCCCAGCTCGGTTCCGGCGGCGTCCGGATCTGACAGCGTAGGCCGCCGTCCACTCAGTACACAGGCCAGGTCATTGATCCGCTCAGCCAGATCCGCACCACGGATCTCCTGGCCAAGGGTGGCCCATAGAAGACCGCCCGGATAGCGCTCGCGCAGCTGAGTCTGGTGACACGCCCAGGCCGCCAGCGTCGTCTTGCCGAACCCGCCGGCTCCTCGCAGCCCGGTGGTCATTCCCACCTCGGTGGCCCCGGCTGCCGACAGCGCGGCCATCAAACGAGCGGCCAGTTCGGGACGTTCCACCATCCGCTCCAACGGCGGCGCCATCCACGGCCGTCGGAGCTCCTCGGACGTCCTGGAACCATTCCCGTTCGGTCCTCCCCGCCCGGTTGCATCAGCCTCGTGGTCCACGCGCCAGACTTCGAAAGCGACCCACACTGCGACCAGCACGAAGAGTGCGGCCCCAACCGTCCAAGTCCACTGTGACGTCGCCAGGTTGGCCAGCGCACCCGCCGCGAACGCCAGTAGCGTCGAAGCCCCAGTAACGGTCCCCTGCCTGGAGAGCCTCTGCCCCACCCCGCTAGACCTTCGACGTGGCATTACGGGACCCCCTCCCCGATGCAACTAGTCGTACCCAGAAAGGTACCGAGCGTGACCGGCAGCGTCCGACGAACTGCAGCACCGACCCGGGAATGGCCAGTCACAGGCCCACACTCGGGATAGAACCGAGGACGCCGATCGATTGGAAGCCGCGCAAGAGCAACACAAACCACACGGTCAGCGCTGCGATCGAGCTCCCCTCAACCTTCCCTGACCGCCAGACAATCCACGGAACGCGCAGCGGCTCATCAGCCGCAGCGGCACCGGCTGCCTCACACACCGTCACAGGGCCTGCCGTATGGCGCGGTTCCTCCCGGGCTCATTCGGCCGGAGCCGGTGCGCTGGCGAGTGCACCGGGGGCATCCACTCGAACTGGTCTGAGAGGGATTTGTGGAATGCGACCCCGCGATCCTGCACTCCGGACGCCTCGACGTGAAACCCAGGATCGAGCGTCCCGACGCCGAAGCGGCGAAGGACATTCTGGCGTGGCTTCGACGCCGACAACCGGCCCCACCGAATTTGGCCATCGCTGGCGCCGACAGACGTTCGATGACGGTCTGCCGGAGGCCCCGCCTCGTGGCCCCTACCTGCAGGTGGATGGCGGTGGGGCCGCTTCGGAACGTCACGCAGTGATCTGCGACCTCCCGGGGCCAAGTGGCCAATATCGAGGGGCCGTTGAACAACGTCACAGCCATCCTGGCGGGCACAGCGCCATGTTTCCCCCTGAAACAGCAAGACCATCAGAAAAGCTACAATCGCATCAGTGACTTCAGCCTGGCTGGCAAGTCCTTCTCCCGGCTGGGCAGTTGCCTCTCCCATCCGTGCGACGGAGCGCTCCCGCGGCGGCTGCGGTCTGAGGTGAGATGGCTGAGAGGGCAGCAACGGTGAAGGTACGACGGCTGACACTGCAGCATTTCCGCGGCATCAGCCACGGCACCGTTGTGCTGAGCGGCCACTCGCTGCTGGTCGGCTCCAACAGCATCGGCAAATCCACCGTCTGTGAGGCACTGGAGCTCATCCTGGGACCGGAGCGGATGTTCCGCCGCCCGGTGGTCGACGAGTACGACTTCTACGGCACCCGCTACCAGCCGGTGGATGGTGAACTGCCCGAGATCCGGCTGGAGGCCGTGCTGACCGGCCTGTCGCCGGAGGCCGAGCGCCGCTTCGGACCTCACCTGCGGCGGTGGTCGGCCCAGCGGGATGACTTCGCCGATCTGGAGCCGGGCGCGATGGAAAAGGCGGACGCCGGCGAATGGTGCCTGCCGGTGGTATTCCTGGGCCGGTTCGACCCGCAGGAAGACGACTTCTTCGGCGGCACCTACTTCGCCCACCCCGAAAGCGTGCCGGATGACCTCACCGAGGAGAGCACCGAACTCGGCGCGGGCCTGCGCCCTTTCACCCGTGAGGACAAGCGTCACTGCGGGTTTTTGTATCTGCGGCCCAACCGGACCGGGAGCAGGGCGCTGACCTTCCAGCGGGGGTCACTGCTGGACACCATCGTGCGGCTGGAGGCCGAACGGGCCGGACCGCTGTGGGAGAAGGCCCTGACCGATCTTGCCGCGGTCGTGATCGCGGGTGAGGATTCGGGCTTCGCCAAGATTCGCGGCGAGGTGGCCGAGCGGGTGGACCGCTTCGTGAGCCTGTCCGCGCAGCCTGACCCGGTGGATCTGCAGGTCTCCGAGCGCACCCGAGAGCACCTGCGGGAGGTACTGCGCCTGTTCATTGCCACCCAGCCCGGCACGCACGGCGTGCCCTTCAACCGGCTGAGTACCGGCACCCTGAACCTGCTTGTGTTCGCCCTGTTGACCTACATCGCCGAGCTCAAGGGCGATCACTCGGTGATCTTTGCAATGGAGGAGCCGGAGATTGCGCTTCCGCCGCATGCACAGCGCCGCCTGGTCGACTTCGTCATCCAGCGCATGGGGCAAGCGATCGTCACCTCGCACTCGCCGTATGTCATCGAGAAGTTCGACCCCGGCAACATCGTGGTGCTGGGACGGAACGAGACGGGTGAGCTGAGCAGTTCGCCGGTGGTGCTGCCGACGGACTTCAAGGCCAAGCGGTACCGGGACAACCGCCGCCAGTTCGCCGAAGCGGTGCTGGCCCGTGCGGTGCTGGTGGTGGAGGGCGCCACGGAGGCCGACCTGGTCCCCGCGGTCGCCGATGTCCTGGAGCAGGATCCTGCTGTGGACTATCTGCACCCCGACCTCGCTGGCGTCACGGTCTTCGACGCGCAGGGCGATGCTTCGGTGCCGCTGTTCGCTCCGGTCTTCAAGAGCCTGGGCAAGCCGGTGTATGGCATCCACGACACTCCGGTGCGGCCCTTCTCCCCCGAAGTCGAGGCGAAGACGGCCGACTTCACCCGCTACACCGTGATCGCTCATAACGGGATCGAGGACCTACTCACCTCGGAGATCCCGCCCACGGTGCAGCGGCGCTTCCTCAGCTCGGCCGCGGGCCGGACGGACTACCCGGTGAAGTGCGGGCTTCTGCACGAAGACATGGACGACGCCGCGGTTCGCACACTGGCTCGGCAGGTCCTCAAAGCCCGCAAGGGAGACGGCTACGGCGCCGCCCTCGTCGCCGAGTGCAGCGGCCTGGCCGACCTGCCGGCCTCGATTGCTGGCTTCCTTCTGCAGATCGACCGCGACCTGCGACCGGTGGCAGAGACCGACACCACGCCCCCGGCGCCAGACGCCGACGGCGATGCGGCCGATGGAACTTGACGACACCCGCCAGGCAATCCTGGCCAGCACCGGGCATGCACTGATCGAAGGTGGGCCCGGCTGCGGCAAGACCACGATCGCTCTGCTGAAAGCCCTCAAGGCCCAGGAGCTTCTGCAGGACGAACAGCGAGTGCTGTTCCTGAGCTTCTCCCGCGCGGCGGTGCGGCAGATCAACGACCGGATGAGCGGACTGTACAACCGGTCCGCACGTGCCAGGCTGGAGGTGCGCACCTTCCACGCCTTCTTCCTCGAGCTCGTGCGCAGCCACGGCCGACTGCTGACCGGGCGGCCGTCGTCGTTCATCACCCCCGACCGGGAGCGGGAGTTGCGCGCCGACTTCGGCGGAGACAAGGACGCCTGGCCAGCAGAGTGCCGGCGGATGGCTACCGAGGAGGGGCGGTACGTCTTCGACCGACTTGCCGACACCGCCGCCAACCTGCTGGAAGGCAGTACCGCGGTGCGCTCCCTGTACTGCGGCATCTACCCGCTGATCATCGTGGATGAGTTCCAGGACACCAACATCGACCAGTGGCGGGCCGTCAAGTCGCTCAGCCAGGCTTCCACCGTGATCTGCCTGGCCGACCCCGACCAGCGCATCTTCGGCCACCTGCCCGGCGTCGACGAGGAACGCATCGCACACGCCATCGCCCATCTGCAACCGGTCCGCTTCGACCTGTCAAAAGACAACCACCGCAGCCCGGAAGGCGGGCTGCTCGGCTACGCCAACGCCGTCCTGCGCAATACCCCCTCCCCCGTCCCGGACAGCGTCAAAGCCCTTACCTACGCTCAGCAGCGGGGAGCCATTCCCGTCGAGATCCGCACTCACCAGGCGGTGATCGCCTTGCGGAGTCATCTACGGGCCGAGCTCAAGCGTGACCCCACGCTCGCGGTCCTGGCCACCACCAACAGCCTCGTTGGACGCATCTCCGAGAAGATCAGCGTGGAGAACGTGACAGCCCGCGGTGTGCTGCCGCCCGTCGATCACGACCTGCACTGGGACCCCGAGCTGTCCGCCGCAGCCGGATTCGTCGTGGCCTCGATGCTGGAGTGGCCCGCCCTGCCCCGCCTCGAAGCGCTCACCAAAACCCTTCGCGCCGTGGCCGACTTCTACCGCACCAAGTTCACGCGTGGCACCACCGGCGCGCGCAGCAAGATCCAGACCATCGAGCGGGCCATCACCGCGCTCACCGAAGGCAAACCACCGCGTGCCAAGACAGCCCAGTCCCTTCTGGCCGCCTACGACGCCGGCCTGAAGCTGGTCGGCCGGCCGGTTGCCGACTGGCAGGACACCCGAACCCGCCTGCAGGGGTCCGCCGAACTCGTGGAACTGTTCAAGCAAGTGCGGATGCTACGGATGCTGAACGCCACTGACCGACTGGCTCTCACCCTCACCCAAGCCTGGGACGGAGCAGCCGCCTACACGGATGCAGCCGCCGCTATACGCCGCGCCCTGGCCAACGACCAACTGGCCGTGCCCGAACAGAACACAGCCGCCGTCAGTCTGATGAGTATGCACCGCTCCAAGGGGAAGGAATTCGACGGCGTGGTCATCGCCGAGGGCGCCTACCACAGCCGCCTACTGGACCCGGAATGGGACGCTGAACGCATCCGCGGCAATCGCCGCCTGCTCCGCGTCGCCATCACCCGCGCACGCCACATGGTCGTCTTCGTAAGGCCCGAGGACGGTCTGCCGCTGACTCCCAACCGCTAGGGCGGGGGGGCCGCACATGGTGCTTCGCTAGGAGGGCCGTTCTTGCCTGGCCGGGGCATACGCGTATCGCTGACGTGGGCACGGCCCACGTGCCGCCCAAGGCGAACAGCAAACGGGGTGAGCTGGTCTCCGAGCGGTGTGGCCCGGAGATTCAGCCCAGTTGGCCGGGTCACACCCCAAATGCGTCCCGGGCCACGGTCCCTGTGTCATTTCCAAAGCGCAGGATCCTGCTGAACAGGCTCGCCGATGTGCGTCGGGCACGCAACTCGAAGTCCGGACGGGGCTGCAACATCCCTCAGCAGCATGCTGTCCCAGCGTCTCTCAGCATGCTCTGACCAGCATCAACGGCATATCGTTCATGATCGGGACAGTGTTGGGACAAACCCGGGACGGCAGGATTCCGGTTGGGCGTGCGTCCGCCGGATGCGGCATCATCCAAGGAACGTGCTGCGCCGAGCAGGCCCCAAACCCGCTGGCGCGTGGAGCACTCAAGTCCAAAGCGCAAAGGGTGTGTTGACAGTTATGAGCGGAACTCTTTCCTGTGTTGGGGCCGGTCGGCCCGAGCCTGAGCCGGCCCGGGGAGGCACGGTCGTTATTGCCGTGCTGATCATCCTGGTCGCACTGTCCTGCGCGGCGCTGCCCTGGCAGGAGATGCTGGCGGCTCTCGTGGTCGAGGTGACGGCAGCCATCACCCTTGCCGCGCTCCAAGCGTGGCGCACCGACGGCCGTCACGCCTGACGGGATTCTGATGGGACGTCACGAGCAGGAGCTCCGTGTGCGTGCCGCAGAGATGGGCGAGGTGGCGCGGTGGCTTCGCCGGGCGCGCCACCTCGCTGGCCTCACCTATGCGGAACTGGCGCGAGAAGCGGGCATGAGCAGCTCCCGGCTGCATCGGGCCGCGAACGGCTGCCGCACGCCGTTGCCGGTCGTGGAAGCGTTCGCACGAGCATGCGGAGCCAGCCTGGACGAGGCCCGTGCACTGTGGCAACAGGCGCAAAGCGTCGGAACGGCCGGCTCTTCGGCAGCGGAACAGGTCCGCGTAGAGGAGATCAGCACTTTCGCACAATTGCGGGAAGCCATGTGGGCTTTGCACGCCGCACACGACAGGCCGAGCCTGCGGAAGCTGCAGGAGCGTGCCGGGCCGGGTATCTTGCCCAGGACCACACTGAACGAGGCCCTGCGCGGTAAGACCCGCCTGCGCAAGGACATCATGCTCTCCTTCGTCCGTGTGCTGGGTGTCGGTGAGGATGCCGAGGCATCCTGGGCCGCGGCGTGGGACAGAGCAGAACGCAACCCTCACGCTCCTCAGCGGCAGGTTGTGCATGTGGTTCCCTCCCCGCAGCTGCTGAGGGCATTATCCGACCTGCCCATGTCTGGCTGGAGCTGCTTCGCGGCGCTCGTGGACAACGCGGTCGCTGCGCAGGCATCGGCCTATGGCACCCGCCCAACCAGCCCAGCCGATCCGTTGCCCGTGTCGATCGAGTTCTCCGACGGCAGCCATCCTGGACAGGAAACGGTGACGATCTCTGATCTCGGCCCCGGCATGAATGACAAGGCGCTTCTTGAAGCGGCGCGTCTCGGCTGGAGCGGTAAAGCGTCCCGTTACCCCACTCTGGGGCTCGGCTTCAACGTCGCCACCAGCCGTTTGGGATCACACATAACCGTGCGCACCGCCCGCCCTGAGGCAGCAGACTGGAGCGTCCTCACTATCGACCTGGGCTCCTTGGTACGCGGCGCGGAGTGGCGGGTGCCGGTGAGCACTGAGCCCAAGGTAGAGCCGTCAGAACACGGCACCCACATCACCATCTCCCAGTTGCGCGAACCCTGGTCTGCCGCCGAACAGCTCCGTCTGGGCGTCAAGCTCGGAGACATCTACAGCTACCCGATTCGCGAGAACCGTCTGCATCTCACCATCAACGGACGCAAGGTCGGCCCGCGCCTTCCGTGCATCTGGGGCGACAACCGGTCAGTTCTGCGTCGCGAGGGCCCAGTCCCTGCCAGACTGCCGATCAATGTGACCGTGGCCACCGTGCACGACTGCGCGGTCTGCGGGCACCACAGCGCCCTGGATGCTGAGCGCTGCGCCGAGTGTCAGAGCCATCGTCTAACTCCGCTCCCCCAGCGAGTGTGGGGCTGGGTAGGCATCCAGCGGTATCTGCACACGACCGACTACGGCATCGACTTCTACAGCCATGGCAGGAAGATCCTCGTTCGCGACAAGAGTCTGTTCGCCTGGCATGACGACTCTGGTGACGCGCGCATGGAATACCCCATCGACATGCCCGCAGGTATGGGCCGGATCGTCGGGGAGATCCACTGCGACCACGTACCGGTTGCCTGGAACAAGGACTCATTCGACATGGACAGCGCGCAGTGGCGGGCAGTCGTCCACGCAGTGCGGGGCCAGGGCCCCTTGGGCGCTCAGCAAAGCCGCCGGTATGGCTACTCCGTTAACACCAGTCCTCTCGCAATCCTCTACCACGGTTACCGCCGGAACGACCCAGGCCTTAAGTACCTGGTCCCCGGGGACGGCAAAATGGCCATCCACCGGGCTGCACGGGAGTGGGCGCATTGCTTCCACCGAGGTCTGCCCGAGTACCTCAATGACGACATCTGGTACGCAGCAGCGGCCAGCCACGATTCGCGGCGCCGAGACGGCGCCCCGGACGTGCGTCTCCGGTAGAAGTGAGCGTGCTGCCGTCTGAGCTGGTTGAGCCCCGGGCGCACCCATGAACTATTGCTGGTGCTCTCACCGCATAGGTTCGTCGGGTGAGTGGCGGTTGGATCGGTGCCGTCCGATCCGGCCGCTGGAGGGGCGGTGGCTGAAGTTGTCCGTGTGAGCAGACCGACCACGAGGGGCAGAAGCACTAGCGTCTGTTCCTGGGTCCCCGAGGGCACCTTGTTCGTTGGGGACCACTGGAACTGTTGTCGGCTTCCCCGGGCCCGACTTCGGCGGCATCCGGTCAGGGCAGGGTGCAGTCGAGGGTGAAGGCTGCGACTGGGACCCCTTTGAGGTCTCGCTGTATCTGGGCCTGTTGTTGCTGGTGGCGGTCAACGGACTTGAGTGTGTGATGGGTTGCGGGGCACGATCGCCGCTTGGTGGCCGCCCAGCGGTCGCAGTCGAAGTAGCCGGTCAGCAGGATGCCCGCGGTGCGGGAGGTGTGCAGGTAGCGGTCGACGAGCTGGTGCTCCAGAGCCGTAGGCAGGCTGTTGTTCCAGCAGCCTTTGCACTCGATCACCAGCTTGACGGGATCGTGTCCGCTGTCCGGCGGAGCGGGGACCTCGATCTGGATGTCCGTGCGCCGGCCGGCAAGGCCCGGCCGGTCGAGCTGCACTTCACGGTTGACCACCACGCGGTGGCCACCAATGTCCTGCAGAAGGAACACGGCAAGGATGTCGCTCATATCTTCCTCCCAGCAGGGCCACCAGTCGGCTTGGGCCGCGGAGGCCTCCGATCGGTTCCACAGGGCGATGCTCAGGCCGTTGGGGCGGTCCAGGGCCTGCTGGAAGCGGCCGAGGGCCTCCAGCACGAGCGCCAGGAGGTGCCCTTCGTCCGTGACCCAGCGCCGTTGCTGGGACTGCTCCGCAAGTGCCCGCAGTTGAGGCGGCGTTGTGGGGGTGTGCAGCGACTCCGCGGCTGCCAGGGCAGTGCGCCGGGCTAGGTGGCGCAGACGCCACAGTCCTGTCCGGGTGGCCATCCGGCGCAGCTGGTGGGCTGCCTGCGGTGTGTTCTTGGCCTCCAGAAGCGGCGGGATGGACCGGATCAGCTCGCCGAAGTGGTCCTCACCGCTCCAGCCGGAGCGCAGGGGCGGGTCCAGTGTCTCTGCCGTCACATGTCGGCCGAGCGAGAGGTACAGCTCGGCGAGGGCTTCCTCGTTCAGGCTAGCCAGCTGGTGTGACTGCGTGTAGTGGAGGGCGGGGCGCTGGCTAAGCCGGTCGATGTATGCCTGGGCGAGTGCGTCGTCGGTCAGACGCTGTTGTACGAGCGGCCACAGGCTTGGCAGGGCCGGGCAGTGCAGCAGAATCTGGGCCGCCATGAGCCATCGGTTCAGGATGTCTGGTGTCGCCGCTGGCCCCGACGGGTTGCTCTCAAGGACCGATTGCAGGCGCGAGGGGGCGGACGGGTGCCCGGCGAAGGCCAGGGCGCCGGTGATGCTCTGCCAGTGTTCGAGGTTGCGGTCGGGGTGGTCGGCCCAGTCGCTGAGGGCGTCGAGGACGTCTGGCTGTGCATGGGCTCCGAGAGAGCGGGCCAGGTCATGCGTGGTGACGGGATCGGTATGGGGGTCACGCAGCACCTTGTCGAGCAGCGGGAGCAGTGCCGGGCCGGCGTGTTCGGCGCAGACGGGCATGAAGGCGTCCCGGATCGCTTGGGCAGCAGGGTTGTAGGCGTATGTGGTGGCCAGGGCAAGGCTCCAGCCGGCCCAGCGATCGGGAGGGTTCGGAGGGAGTTCGTCCGGGGTGCCCAGGATGGCGAAAGCGCTGAGCTCCAGCATCCGCACCGGATGGGCGTTCCGGCCGTGGGCCAGCAGCTCAGCTGGGAGGGGCGGCACGGTCGCAAGGACGTGCCGGGCGGCGGCCTTCAGCTCCGCATCGAGGCTGCTGCCCTGGGCCGGGCGGCAGGGGGTGTGATGCGCCGACAGCAGCAGCGGCTCTGCCCACAGGTGAGGGGGCTTGGTTCCATCCTGGGTACATCGCATCTGGTCGATGACGGCGCCCCAGGCGCGCCGGATGGTCTCGGGGCCGGCGGTATGGACGGCGCCCAGTGCTTCGCGCAGACGCGCCTCACTGTAGGTGCGGCTGTCGTCGGGAGCGGTGTCGATGTGCTGCTGGGGGTGCGGGTCGGGATCGGGGTCTTGGTCCCATCTCGCAGTGATCTCTCGGAGGGCGGGATGGGCGGAGCGTGCTGCTTCGGCCCGGGCCTGCAGCTCGGGGTCCGCCGGCGGGGCGATGGATACGACGAGCCGGGCGAGTACGGGTGGCACGTCGGCGAGTTCGTCCCAGTGCTCCATCCAGTAGAACGCGTCGTCATACGTGGTCAGGCAGCCGTGCGGGACGGCAACCAGGATGCCAATGAACTGATCTTCGCTGGTGTGAGTGAGCAGGTGATGCGTCACGGCGCGGCGCAGACCGTGCTGCGCGCGCAGGGCGTCGCCCAGGGCTTGTTGCTCGGTGCGGCCTTCGAGGCTGTGCAGGACAGCGCTGTGGTTGGCCAGCGCGATGAGGGCCTCGCCGATGACGGCCTGAGGATGAGACAGACCGGGAAGGCCGTGGGTGCCGGCCAGGGTGACCGCGCGGCCGATCAGGTTGGCGGCCAGGACGATGCTGCGTCCGGGCAGCGGCTCTTGCAGCGTGTCGCGGGCCCACAGCAGGGCCTGAGCGGTCTGGGCGGCGGTCAGTTGATCCGGTATCTGCGAGCGCAGAATCCACGCGTGGCCGTAGTAGTCGGGGGCCGGATCGCGCAGGGAGTCGAGCAGCTCGCGCAGGGTCAGGTGGGCAGGCCACAGCCGGTCGAGCGCGGCCGCGACGACTTCCGGGGAGGGGTCATGGGCGGCCAGTTGTCTGATCCGGTCCACTGTCCGGGCATCCGAGGGACGGAAGCCGGCGACGGCCTGCAGGGCAAGGACGCGTCGTTCCTGAGACAGGCTGGCGGTCTCGGCGGCCTTGAGCAGGGCGTCGGTCAGCTCCGAGCGGCGGCAGCGTCGGGCTATGTGCAGCGCGATGGCCGTAGCGAGTCCGTCCGCGTCTGGTCGCAGGCGGGGAAGGAGCTGCTGGGGCAGTCCAGGGTGGTCAAGGCGGTGCAGGTTGGTGTTATCGAAATCGAGGGTGTCGTCTCGTTGCGCCAGGCTGAAGAGGGCTTCGACGACCCGGGCCCGGTCGGTGGCGGGCCGTGCGGGCAGGTCGGCCAGTAGCAGCACCAGCGGATCCTCACGCAACAGGTCTTCGAAGAGGGTGCTGTCGCTGCCGCTGCGCCAGGCGGCCACTTCACGGTGGGCAGGGTAGATGTGCCGGGCCGCGCCGTCTCCGACCCACAGCAGGCCGGCTTGAGCGCGCGGGTCGACCTGGTGGGCCCTCAGATAGTGAGCGGCCAGGAATTCCTGGTAGCTACGGTGTGTGAAGGTCCACCGCAACAGGCCCACAGGCTCGAACAGATGGGACTCGGTCAGCTGGCGCAGTTCGTCGGTCGTGCACGGGACCTCGCTGCCTTGCAGGCCGGGCTCCTGCCCGCCCTCCAGCTCGGCCAGGGTGATCTCCCCGCTGCCGGAGAGCAGCTGGGCATCATCGCTCAGCACGTTCTGGGCACAGAACTGCATCGTCGCCGCCACGCGGGCGGCAACCGGCAGCAGGCGTTGGCCTGTGGGCTGGGCCCGCAGTTCACGGATGTCGGTCGGACGCCTGCTCTCGGAACACAGCAGCAGGCAGGCTTGCTCGTAGGCATCGGCCGCCGTAGCAGGCAACGTCCCGTGAACGCGGTGGTACTCGAGCAGCTGCAGAAGTGTGACCGGGGCCATGGCCAACTGCGTCAGACCGCGTTCACGCAGCACCGCGGTGAAGACTTCGGCATCCAGACCGTAGTTCTCGGCGGCAACGGCAACGTCGCTGGCGCTGAGAGGAGTCAGGATCAAGTGCTGCACCTGAAGTTGCTGTGGCCAGTGCCGCGTGAGCGTGTCCTGCAGGATGTCGGGCCAGCGCCCTGTACGGCAGCTGAAACGCAGCCGCACGCGGCGTCGCTGGTCGGCAGTGAGCGAGTCGATCCAGTCGGCGATCAGCCCGCCCAGGGCAGGCAGGACATTCAAGCCCTCATCGACACTGTCCAGGAATACCCACCACTCCCCCGCCTCCCGGGCCGCGGCGGCATCAGCCAGTGCCGAACCGACCTGGCGCTCGGTCTGGCACCGCCCCAGGTTCACCCATCGCGCCGCAGCCTGCGCCGCCTCCAGAGACTGGCGCTCCTGCAGGAGCGCCACTGACTTGCCCGCGCCCCGCTCCCCGAACAGCGCCAGCACCGGCACATCCCGCAACTCCTCCAACCGCCGGCCATGGCCGCCCTCCCCCGCAGCAGGCAAACCGGTCCAGCCGCCTCGGAGTGTGGAATCCGCTAGCGGTGCCGTCTTCCTCGCCCAGGGATAGACTACCCCCGGCAATGCTGCTGTCGTCACAGGCACCGAGCGTAGAGGGCAGCGCTGACAGCACCGGTGCAGGAGCCGACCGGCCCGTCACCCAGAGGCCAGCACGTACGACCTGCCGTAGCCCGCGACGCCCTCTCGGCCAGACGGCTTTAGCCAAGTGCGTCTTCGAGAACTCCGCCACGCAACCGGCCGGGCACCTGCCTGGACAGTCCGGGGCCGATGAACCCCCTGCCTGAGCAAGCGTGCCGTCAGGCAGGGCTACAACACCGGTCTCGCGAGGCTGGCCACGGATCACGGCATCAACGTCGAGAGCTGAGCGGCCATCACCAGATGGCTGGGCGAGGAGGCGTGCTGCGGGGGTGCGAGCAGTCACGGCCGGCCAGCACCCGGTGAACAGGCTTCGACCGACTCCCTCAGCCGCGCCCTATAGGCGTTCTCATTACATCTGCGGCAGTCTCACCCAACATGCAGCACCGCAGGTCAAACGGCATGGACAGGTCTGAGAAAGGGTCTCATTACACCTGCGGTACTGCAGGTCACCGACGTACCGTCACCGCAGCATCAGTGAGACCTCACACAGCTGCGGGTCATCGACCCCGAAGGCGCCTACTGGCGGCGCGGCATCGAAGCCGCCACCAGGTGGCTGCGCGAGACCGGCAACAGCGAGTTGCGGGTGCCGTTCACGTACGTCACGCCGGAGGACTGGGGAGCCGCGAGCGCTCATCCGCTGGGGGCCTGGGTGGCAGATCAGCGGCGGTACTACGCGGCCGGGACGCTGGAAGCCTCGCGTGTGACGGAGTTGGAGCGGCTGGGGATGGTGTGGTCGGTGCACGCGTCCGCGTGGGACGCCGGCCTCGAAGTCGCCCGCTCCTACGCGGCCGTCCACGGGCACTTCCTCCCGCCAGCCAACGCCGTGTGGGGCAGCGGCGGTGTCGGGGGCGGTGCCGGTTCGATGGCTATCGGGGTGTGGGCCAAGAACCAGCGTGCAGCGGCCCGGAAGACGCTGGAAAACGCCGCACGGCGTGAGGCCGGGGAAACGGGCGTTCCCTATGCCGGGGAGCTGTCGACGAGTCGTCAGGAGGCTCTGGCAGAGATTGATCCCGGATGGTGCCCGGCGTGGGAGATCGGATGGCAGCGCAACTACCGACTCGCGCTCGCCCACGTGAAGGCCGGAGGCAGTCTCCCGGCGGGGGCGGGCGAGCTGGTCGTGCAGGGCGAGGACCTGGGGGTGTGGATCGCTGGACAGCGGGTGGGGTGGGACAGGCTTATGCCCGCGCAGCAGTACCTGCTGGAGACGCTCGGCATCGAGCCTGCGGCTGAGGGCGAGGCGGTCGGGCCGGTGCGACGGTCGCAGGATGAACGGTGGAACACCAACCTCGCTGCCGCCCGCCAGTTCCACGCACGCGAAGGGCACCTGCGGCCCGCTCGCAAGCACGTCGAACTGATCGACGTGAGCGGTGGTGGGGAGGGCGAGCAGGAGGCCGTGAAGCTTGGGGCATGGCTCGACAACACCCGCAAGAGGGCGGCGAAGTTGAGTGCGGAGCGGCGTGCGCAGTTGGCCGGCCTCGGTCTGGAGTGGGCGGCGCGGAAGGGGAACGCGTGATGTGGAGTACCGAAGATGTGGCCCGGGCTACGGTTCGGCGCCAGGGCGAGGGACTGAGCGTGGCGCAGGTCGCGGACAAGGTCACGGAAGCGGAACGGCGTGAGCAGGAGACCCGGCAGCAGCTGAACTTCCCCGGTGACCATGGTCCGTACGACGGTGACCCGGAGGACCTCGCGGAGCAGTGGGTGGCGCGGCATGCCGAATGGCGTCGCATCGCCGCTCTGATGGACGCTCAGGGCTGGCCGGTCTACAGCCCGGAGCAGGACGTGCAGGGCAGTACGTGGGCGCGGGAGCGCGACACACAGCGCGAGGGTGCCCTCGCCCGACGTGCCGCATGGCAGATGGAGCGGCAGGACGCGCGCGATGAGCTGAAGGCGCAGGTGTGGCTGTCTGCCGATGTGAGCCGCCGGCTACGCGCGATTGCTGCCCGCACCGGCCTTGAGCCGGAGCAGGTTCTTGCCCAGCTCGCCGACCGGGTCCGCATGGACGACGATGGCGCCCTGGCGGTCGACGCCTTCACCCCACACTGACCGGGCACCTTTCACATGAGGACGATGTCCCACACCTGGGGTTCAGGGTGCGGGACATCGTCTGTCGGCTGTTGCGGCCCAGAAGTTTCAAAGCGGGAGCTTCTGCCGGCGCGCTGAAGCTTTCCGGGGAGCAGCCTCTCGAGTGATCCGCTGTACTCGGCGGAGCGCAGCCATGGTTTCGTTCTGGGCGGTGCGGTAGACACGCAGGGCGCCGACGGGCAGGGCGAGGGCCACGGCCGCGAGCAGGTAGGCAAAGACCCAGGACCACAGAGCGACCTTCTGAGGAAGCATGGTGGAGGGGTCTGCGGGATCGATCAAGACGGTGGTCTTTTGCCCTTCTTCTGACTCAAGCCCCACCTCGCGCTGCCGGTAGCTGTGCCCCGAAATCGTCCACGTATAGGTGCACTTATATGTCGGTGTGTCGATGCCGTGGTCACCAGGGGAGGCATCTGGCTGCTTTGTGCAGTCGGTAACGGACGCTGTCGCCTCTGAGCGGTGTTCCAGATAGTTCTGGTGGCTCCGGATCCCCGTGCTCAGCAGGTACAGGGGAACCGTGCAGGCTGCGATGATCAGGAGACACGACGCGAGGCCGTAGCTGGCAGCGTTCGAGGAAGTACCGAGGCGCTTGAGGGCCTTGTGCCGCAGCCCGTCCGTGATCGCGGCCACCAACACAGAGCTGCCGGCAGCCAGCCAGCCGCGAGTTGGCCAGGGCGTTGCGTTGTCCGCCAGCGTTGCCCCGACAAGGGCTGCCCCGATGGCGACTACACACGTCAGCGTGCACAACACCAGGATTGCCCCGCTCCCCCGCACCACAAGAAGGTCCAGCTTCGCCGGTGGTGGCGGAGCAGTTGTCGCCTGCTGCGCAATGAGGATTGCCTCAGCGACGACCGCTTCCTCCTCCAGGCGGCGCACCTGCTCCAGCAGACTCTCTACCTTCGCCGCAAGTTCGGCGGACTCTGCCCGGGCCGCCTGCAACTCCTGACGAAGGCGCTCCGCCTCATCCTCGGCCCGGTTCAGCCATTTGCGCGTCAGCGCCAGGTTCCGAAGGGCTGCCCGCTCCCGGGCCACCGCGGCATCGCGTTTGTCGAGCGCACTCAGCAGCTGCCACACCGGTGGGTTGAGATGTTCCAGCGCCCGCATGTACAGCGCATCCGTCCGCTGGTGTGCCTGGTCATTGCTGCGCGTGCCGCTCTGCCGGTCGCACACCGGATGGACGTTTGCCACGAAGGCCCGCTCGGGTGCCTTCTTTCCGGCCAGGAACTTCGACAAGTCGGGTGTGCTCACCCCCAGTGCCTTTGCCGCGTCACTGTCGGTAGGGAACACGCTGTCGATCAGCTTCCGCAGATGCAGCACCCAGTCGGTGATCTCCGGTGGCAGATTCTCCCGATCGAGCGCGCTACGAGGACGACCTGCCTGCCGTCCGGCTCTGCTGGCACGTCCGGGCCTGCTGTCCATCACCACCGTGCCCACCTCACTTCCCGGCTCCTGGTTTATGGAAAAAGTCCCGCTCACAGGCTTCTTGCGCTTGGAGCAACAATTTGTCGTCCCCAAATCTGGAATAGCGGCCCGGCAGCACTGCCCGGGGCCGTGTCGCTTGGTGCTGTCCGTGGCCTGGACAACGCAGCGAGCGCCTCAGAGTCCCGCTTTCGTTCGTGCATGCTCGTTTTGGCATGCACCGCAAGGAGTCCCCTGCCATGTCCACGCTCGCCCTGCTGATCGTTCTGCTTCTGGTTCTGGTCGGTCTCCTGACGGCCGGAGGCCTTGCCTACGTCGTCCACCGCCACCCAGCTCTGGCCCAGCCACTCACAGTGGGGCTGTCCGGGCTCGCTCTTTTGGGAGCCCTCGTCGCCGTCATCACGGCCCGCTGACCGGATGGCACGGCGATCCTTGCCCGCATCACCCGCACAGAACCTCACCGCACGCAGACCGCGCCTACGGCTTCCGCTGCCTCTCCGCCCGCTCCCGGTGCGCCGTGAAGGGAAGGGGCCAGCCGGGTCCCAGGCCGGCGTTGCGGGCTCGGACGATTGCCGCGGCGCGGTCGTTGACCTGGAGTTTGGAGAAGCCTGGAAGTGCAGGTCAGGCGGCTCGCTTCGGGTGGTTTCGTCTGGAGGGATGGGACGTTCGGAGCTCCCGCCTTTGGTCCTGGTGTGTGGCGCCGGTTCGGGGGTATCCGGGGTCGTTAACCGGGTTGCTCAGGACGAGGGTGGCGGTGTGGCTCAGCGATGAACGCAGACGAATACGAGTCGCTGGTCAGCCGCCCGATCCTGTCCGCTGTAGCCCTGGACGGCAGTGAGCCGATCGCTGCGGCCCGGCATTTCGCCCGTGGATTCATGACCAAGTTGCAGGCCGTTCACGGGGTCCCGGTGTCGGAGCGGGCGATGGGCCTGGTGCAGCTGGTCGTCAGCGAGCTGGTGACCAACACCTACAAACACGCGCCCGGGCCGTGTCTGCTGGACCTGGAGGTGGTCGACGGCGCCGTGGAGATCAGCGTGTGGGACACCGATGCGGCGCTGCCGGCGGCCTGTCCTGCTGATCCGGGACGGGTCGGGCAGCATGGCCTGGAGATCGCGATGGCGGTGTGCCGCAGTTTCGAGGTGCGGCGCGAGCCGGTGGGCAAGCGGGTGAAGGCCGCGGTCGTGCTGGCCGACGATCCCGGCGGGCATCCGGCAGGCCGCCTGATATGACGGGCACCACAGCCCACCGGAAAAAATCCGGACTTCGTGGGCCTCTTGTGGCACTGCTGATGAGCAGTGCCACAAGGGGTAGCGCCGAGGTGAGCCTAGAGGCCGCCAGAAGTTGACCTTGGTCCCGGCCTGCTGGCGGCGGTCGCCCCCATCCGGCTGAAGGTCATTGGTAGTGGTACTCGTGCCCGGTTGCACGAACCTGAGTTGAGCCGGGTCACCCCGGCGTCAAAGTCCCGCCCGTGCCGGGGTGGTGGCGCTAGCGCAGGAAGAGGCACACCTCGTTGGTCCAGCCGCGGAGGCCGTCGCTGTCGATGCGGATTTCCCTCCATCCGTCGTAGCTGGCTACTTGGCCGCACATCGGTTGGTAGCGGGTGCCGGTGACCATGCAGCCTTCCGTGGTCACCATCGTGTTCGCTGCCATGAGGGTGATCAGCCCGGTATGGCCGCCGGGTCCTCGACGCAGGTCGGTCAGTTCGGTGGGGTGGGTGCGCAGGGGTTTGCCTGCGCAGTCCGGCGCGCGGGAGGCGGTGTGGGCGGGGGTGGTGACGAAGCAGGCGGCGCCAGCGAGGGCCAGGGCGATTCCGAATCGGACGACCGAGCTGGCGGCTGACCTGTGTCGCCACGCAGAGAAAGCATTCATATACGGAAGGTGACCACCGGTTGCTCGGTGTAAACAGGGGCCGGGCTGCGGCCCGGCCCGAACCGCCGGTGCGCAGGGGCACGGGTCGACGCGCGCGCTGCGGCCGGTACGGGGAGTTCGACCGGCGTGCGCTGCGCGGCTCGGACGCCCGGGCTGCGGTCGTCCTGGTGGGACCCCGGATGGCCGATTGGCGCCACGACGCCTGCGCATCCCCGAAGCGCGGGCGTCGTTGGGGCAGATCCAGCGCACCGCCTCCCCGTCGGTGTGCGTTGTGGGGGCCCGAACCTTGCCCGGTCCCGGGCCCCTACCTGCAACTGCCCCGCACTCGCGGACGGGCGGGTACGGGGCGGCCTGCGCAATGCTCGCCTTATGTGTGGGCGATGCTGCGCACCGAGGGGAGAGATCCCCTGCCGGTCCAGCCCTATACACAGTTCTTGATCGAGTGCACAGGATCCCACTTCACGCCTTGCGTAACGCGGGAGGGCGCGGCGGGCATGCCCCACGGCGGAGCCTGGAAATTTTCCCAGTACAGGACTGGCTTGGTGCCGGTGGTCTGGTTATTCCACCAGCCACCGATGGTCCTGAAGGGGATTTCGTAGTTGTCGCAGTGATACATGGACACGGTGTCACCCTGTAGGCTCTCCCGCTCGTAAGCGCAGAACCATCCGTAGCCGGGCGGGCTTGGGGCACCGCCGGTTGGCCAATGGCAGCCATCTGCCTGGTACTTGACCTTGGCCGCCTGCACGAGTTGCCGGGGGTGCGTCTCCCCGGGCACGGTGACGTTCAGCATCGCCCCGTTCATGTCGATCTGGTTCGGCGAGATCTGCGTCCCTCGCCCGGCCAGCGTGACCAGGTAGTCGTCGACCTTGGCCTGCAACGCCGTCGCCTGCTGGGTCGACAGCCCAGCGGCCCGCGCCTGAGCCGAAAATCCCGTACGGGCCGACGACTCAGTCGCCAGGCCCTGACCAGCTGCTACCAGGAGCAGCCCCATCACCACGACGCTTACGAATGCTCGGGCTCTTAGTTTCAACGCGCTCCCCCTTTGTCAAAGGTCTGGCTGTTCGAGCAGGGTGCGCGACGCAACCGGGCCTGTCGTTACGGATGAGCGCACAGGTCTTGATTCTGCGTGTACTGCTGGCGGTACTGGCTCGGGGAGACGCCGTGGGCGCTGCGGAAGGCCCGGCTGAAGTGCGCGGGGCTGGTGAACCCCCACCGGGTGGCGATCGCGTGGATCGGACGGGCGATCAGCTGGGAGTCGGCGAGGTCGCGTCGGCACTGCTCCAGGCGGCGTTCGCGGATCCAGCCTGCGACGGTGCGCTCTTCCTGCTGGAACAGCTTGTGCAGGTAACGCAGGGAGATGTGGTGCGCGGCAGCGATGGTCTCCGGGGTCAGGTTCGGGTCGCCCAGGTTGTCCCGAATGAAGGCATGGATCTGAACCATCAGCGCGCGCCGCCTGGTGTGAGGCGGCACCGCGCTCTGAGAGTCCAGCGCGTCGGCAAGCACCGTGGTCAGCAAGTCGAGGGTCAGCGTGGACAGGCGGGCGGTGTCGGCCGGGCTGAGTTCGTCCATACGCTGGGCGAGGTGCAGCAGGAACTGGGACGAGAGCGCTCCGATGCCCTGCGTGCCGGGGATGCGAACGGCGCTCAGCCGCCGTAGATCCCGGTCGGGCAACGGCAGCAGCGAGCGCGGGAAGCGCAGGAGCAGCAGCTGGCTCGTAGGTATGTGCGGCGCGTGCTTGCCCAGGAAGGGACGTGAGGTGTCGAACAGCATCAAGTCGCCGACCCCCAGATCCGCGTGCTGGCCGTCCTGCGTCACCGTGGCGCCGCCACGCACGATGCAGCCCACCTTGAGCACTTCGGGATCGGCCTGGCGGATGAGCTTGGGCGAGCGGTGGACCGTGTGCGGCATCGTGGTCAACAGCGTCGCCTGCATCGCACCGAAATCGCTGATGCCGACCTGGGCCTTGAATCCGTTCTCCAGCTGCGGGTCGCAGCGTAAGTCGTAGGGCACCCAGAGCTTCGTGCTCACCTCGCGCCAGAACGCGAACCGCTCTCCCGCCGCGACCTCGGCAGTGCTGACCACGTCCATGAGCCCAGTGTTGTCGCGACAGGGTCGGGTCAGCATCACCCGAACAAGCCGAACACACCCCGCCACCGGGGCCGCACTCGTTCCTCCCGGAACTGACGGCCCAGACCTGAACCGGGCTCATGGCAGGGCCCACGATGGAAGCGGCGTGGAACACCAACCTTGCTGCGGCCCGCCAGTTCCACACCCGCGGAGGACACCTGCGGCCCACCCGCAAGCACGTCGAAATGATCAACGTGGGCGGTGGGGGGAGGGTGATCAGGAGGCCGTGAAGCTTGGGGCATGGCTCGACAACACCCGCAAGAGGGCCGCGAAGTTGAGTGCGAAGCGTCGTGCGCAGTTGGCCGGCCTCGGTCTGGAGTGGGCGGCACAGGAGGGGAGCGCGTGATGTGGAGTGCTGAGGATGTGGTCCGGGCTTCGGTCCGGCGGCAGAGCGAGGGTCTGAGCGTGGCGCAGGTCGCGGACAAGGTCGCGGAAGCACAGCGGCGGGAACGGGAGACCCGACACCAGCTGAACTCCCCTGCCGTCGACCGTGGCCCGTACGACAGTGACCCGGAGGACCTCGCGGAGCAGTGGGTGGCGCGGCATGCCGAGTGGCGTCGCGTCGCCGATTTGATGGACGCTCAGGGCTGGCCGGTCTACAGCCCGGAGCAGGACGTCCAGGGCAGCGCGTGGGCGCGGGAGCGCGACGCACAGCGCGAGGGCGCCCTCGCGCGACGTGCCGAGTGGCAGATGGAGCAGCAGGACGCGCGCGATGAGCTGAAAGCTCAGGTGTGGCTGTCTGCCGATGTGAGCCGCCGACTGCGCGCGATCGCCGCCCGCACCGGCCTTGAGCCGGAGCAGGTCCTTGCCCAACTCGCCGACCGGGTCCGCATGAACGACGACGGCGTCCTGGCGGTCGACGCTTTCACCCTGCACTGACCAGGCTGCCCGTGGCTATGTGCGTCGTTTTGACGCGAGATGCGGAGTCGCGCCTTCGCCCGTATTTTTCGGAAGTTTTTTGTTCGGACAGGTAGTCCGAACGCGAACAATGCAGAGCCGCTACACCTGGTGCGGACGATCCAGCTGACTCTTCGCATGGGTCAGCCAACTTCAAGGGGGAGTACGAATGGTTCGCACGAAACTGGCCGCCGTCGCCACGGCTGGCACATTGGCCATCGGTAGTCTGATCGCCGGTGCCGGTACAGCATCTGCCAGTCACCACGGCATGCCTGATGCGGCGAAGCCCGCTTCGTCCGGCGACTGCCTGTACGTCCTCAACACCAGCGGGTATCGGACCACAGCAGCAAGGGCCGAAGCCTGCAACACCGGTGCATCAGACGTGTGGGGAGCCGTCATCTTCTGCACGATCGGGCTGCAGGAAACCGGCGTGCGCAGTTACGTCGCGGGGGTGGCATGCAACGCCGCCCAAGATTGATTGCTGTGTGACAGGGCTTCCAAGACTCCGGATGGACGACGACGGCGCCCTGGCGGTCGGCGCCTTCATCCCACGCTGACCGGCTGCCCCGCACGCGCGAGCTGGCGCGTGCGGGGCAGCGTCGGCGCTGCTTAAGGCTACGGCCTTTTGGGGCAGCCTCCGCTGCAGAGGGTGGTGAACTCTCCGGCTCCGGTGGGGAGCTGGGAGGCCTCCCAGGGCAGCGGCTTGGCGGGGGCGGTGCGGCCGGGCTCGGCTGCGGCGGCGCCGGATACGAAGCCCATGGTGAGTGCTACAGCGGCCAGCAGGCCAGCGGACAGGCGAGCAACAGTGCGCATGAGGCTTTTCCCCTGGCTTGGCGTCGGGCGGTCTGGTCAGGCCGCCGTTACGCCATCCTCGCTTTCCGGTCGGGCTCACCACCATCACATCGGCGGTGGTCGAAAGTGGCAGACGGGGTGTGGGCGGCAGTCGTCTGGGTAGTCGGGCTGTGCCTGCTCGGGGAAGGGCCGCCACGCCTGGGGAGGTTGAAGCGGCCCTTCTCCCTCCTTGTCGTCCGGCTGCTTTGCAGAGCCGGAGATCCGTCCGGTGGTGAGCACTGGGCTTGGGAGTGGTCAGGACTGTTCGGTGAAGCACAGCCAGGCGGGCCGTTGCAGGCCGGCCCGGCCGGTGTAGCCGAGGACTCGGATCGCGTACGCGAGCTGGACGTCCCAGCCGGCCTGCTGCTCCGGGGAGATGCCCGCCGCACCACAGTGTCCGCCGGACTCGACCTGCTGGCTGTAGGCGACCAGGAAGACCTCTTCACCGACGCAGGAGCCGCCGACCGCAGAGTGCACGTCGGGGCACCGGTCCTTGACCGTGAGCAGGACTTCGTCGATCCGTTCGGTCTCCTGGCTGGCGGAGCCGACGTGAACGCCGTAGGCGAAGAAGGCGGTGTTCGTGTCCACGTGAGACCTTTCGTCGCGGGGCCGGACTGACTCGGTTGCCGAGGGTGTTGCGTTGCGTAACGTAGTCCGGCCCCCACGATTCCGTGGGGGCCGGACGAAGGGCTTGCGAGATCAGCCGCTGACCACGCGGCTGTGCTGGCTGCCGGGCTCGGTCGGGAGCTTCTCGGCGATCTGCTGCTCCGCCGCAGCCTGGTTGGTGTCCACCGCGAATCGGCTGTACGTCTCGCCGGTCGGCTCGTACTCGACCTTCACCTGGTACGCCTGCTGATCAGCCATTCCTCTTCCTCCTTCATGCCTGCGGGAGTGTCCTTCCGTCTTGCGATACCTCCATCATTAGGCCTACGTGTAGGCCTGTCAATAGGCCTAGATGTAGATCTTTCTGTAGGGCTACGCGTTGCACTACAGTGTGGGTATGGCAAGAGACCACACGCCCTCACCCGAAGCCGCCGACACGTTCGCCCGCTACAAGGCCCACTATGAGGGCGAGCGCGAGCTGAAGCCCGAAATGCTGGAGTTCGCCGACCGTGAACTGAAGGCCGGAGCAACCGTCGGCCAACTCGCCGCCTGGACCGGACTCACACCTGAGGTGTTCCGCCGCCGTGCTCGCGCACTCGGGGTCGAACGGAAGAGGCCCCCGACCGTGGGCAGGCTTGCGGGGCCAACCGACCAGCACAACTAGCGCCACGTCCCTGCGCATCCCCGAAGCGCGGGCGTCGTTGGGCAGATCCAGCGCACCGCCTCCGCGTCGGTGTGCGTTGTGGGGGCCCGAAGCCTGCCCGGTCCCGGGCCCCCTACCTGGCAACTGCCCCGCACTCACGGACGGGCGGGTGCGGGGCAGCCTGCGCAATGCCGCCTGACGGCGCGAGACCGGCCGCGCTCAACGACCGGTCTCCACTGGCTTTCTGCCGGGCGTCCCGCCGAACCCGCCGACTGTCATCACCCACACGAGCGACACCGAGCCATGACCCGAGGGGACGCTTCGGTCGGCGGCCGGGTACGTTCGCCGTGGGTCCGTGCCGGACGGAACCGGCACGGGCCCAACCTCCTGCTGTCCCAGGCGCCAGCTCTTTGAGCGCGGCCCGTCTGCGCGTTTCTTCGGGTCCTGTCGGTCGTTGAAGCCCATGGTCAACGAAGTGCACACAGAGGGACCCCGGGATGTCATGGCAGGCACCGGGGGCTCGTGCTGTACCAGGACATCGCCTCGTGGCCTGCCACGCGGACGAGGTGAGGATGTGCCGGCGGCCGGGCTACTGCTTGGGGCGCCCGAAGAAAGCCTGGCGCAGCGTCATGGGTTGCTGCTGGAGGTCGGTGCGGCAGGTGGGGCAGTGGCGGCCGTCTTGTGGTGGCGCGTTGTCGTAGAGGATGCCTGGCTGGCCGGTGATCGGGAGTCCGCAGCGTTCGCACGGATCCGGTTCGGGCTCGGGTGCGAGAGCAGGTTCCTGTGTCCAGCGTTCACGCTGGACACCCCAGGCCTGCTGTTGTTCTACACGTTCCGCGCCGCGTTGTCGGCGGCGTGTTTCTTCACGTAGCGCCCATGCGTCGTGGTCTTTGGGGTTGGCGAGGGCGTCGGGGAGGGTCTCGAACTGGCCATGCCCGCAGCGCCTCCACACCGCTGCGTGCGGGCCGTCGGCCTGGAGGCGGTCGAGCGTGGTGAACAGGACGGGGATCGCGTCCGCGTAGTCGTAGTAGCCGTCCCGCTCCTCGCCCACCCCGTAAGTGCCGTGCCACCGGTAGGTGCCCGACCACACGTCCCTGCTCTGCTGGAGGACGGTGTTCATCCGGTTCTTCAGCCCTTCCGGGCCCATGCGGGTGCCGGGGTTGAACACCACGGCGACGGGCGGGTGGCCGTCCCGCCCGGTCGCCGCGTACCGGGAGCGCCACACCGGGAGCTCGAGGCCCTGCGTGGTCCTGGTCTTGAGGCGGAAGTAGGTGCGGTACTTCTCGAACTTCGCGGCCAGCCTCTCGGGAGTCTCCGTGCAGTTGTCGACCTCCACGAACAGCACCGGCAGGTCGGCTTCCGGGGCCTGGAGGACCGCATCAGCGCGCACGGCGGTGCGGGTGCCTCTGCTGCTGGGCAGATTCAGCGAGACCTCCGTCGACCAGGAGCCGACCAGGCCGATCCCCCGCAGCCCCACCACGTCTGCTTCCACGGCCACCGGCGGGGAGGGGGAATCGGTCCGCTGCCGGGGCACGGGACTGGTCGGTGTCGCGGGGGTGCGGGTGATCGCGATGATGGTCTCGTTGACCGCCATGGCGTGCGGGGCACCCGAACGGGCCGCGCCCCGCGCGGTGCCGCCCATCTGGTCCGCCGGCCTGCCGAGGGCTTCGGCGGCCGCGTCCAGACCCAACGGTGTCAGCGACCACAGCTTGTTGCCGTCCCGGCTGCTGCCCTCCGAGACCGTAATGCCGTGCCGGGCCAGATCCAACATGGCGTTGCGGAACGCCTAGTTGTCCTTGTGGCCCGGTGCCATCATCCGGTGGATCTGATCGGCGCTCGCCACCTTCAGCACCCCGAGCGCGGCCAGCACGTGCCCGCGCACCGCCGATGTGGATCCGTACGGATACGCCTTCGAACCACCCACCCCAGCCCGCCCCTTCCCTCGCTCACCCCATCGCGGCCCACGGGCGCCGCGGCGGACCAGCCGCGCCGGGCCGCAACCCACACACGCCGCCCCGAACCCTCTGATCACGACGCGCCCACCCTGCCACCTGCCACAGACAATCCATCCCCCAGCAAGCAGGTACAGGCAAGGAGAGAGAAGAGGGTTGTCGGGGTTCGTGGTCGGGGCCGACCACGAGGGCTGACCTGCGCAAAGCATGCGCAGCCTACTACGGGTGCCGGTAGGGGAGTTGGTAGGGGGATCGGTAGGGAGAACGGTAGGGGGATTGGAGGCTTGCCCGACAGCAAGCCTCCTCCGGCCCGGCCGGGGCCCCGCGGTGTGTTTCGGCAACTCGCTGCACCGGGCGGCCGCCCGGCTCCATGCTCTGGACGTGGCACTCTCACTGCGCAGGCGCGAGGCTCCCCGGGGCCGGTACACCCCCAACCTCTGGCCGGTCTGGCTCGTCGCCCCCGCGGCCCTGGTCCTCGCCCTGCTGCTCGGCTGGGGCATCTACCTGTTCGCCCACGACTACTTCGCGCAGGCGGCCGCCGACCAGAAACCGGCCAAGCCGGTCAACGTCAACGACGTCCTCAAAGCCACCGTCACCGCGCTGACCCTGGTCGGTGCCGTCCTCGCCGGCCTCTACGCCTACCGCAAACAACTCCTCTCCGAGGGCGACGCCCACCGCGCCGACGCCAGCCAGCTCGCCGACCGGTACACCACCGCCGCCGAACAACTCGGCCACGACCAGGCTGCCGTACGCCTCGCCGGCGTCTACGCCCTCGCCCGCCTCGCCGACGACTGGGAAGAACAACGCCAAGTCTGCATCGACGTACTGTGCGCCTACCTCCGCATGCCCTACCAACCCGACCCGGCAGAAGCCGGACACAAGGCCGGTGAGCGGGAAGTCCGCTGGACGATCATCCGCGTCATCCGCGACCACCTGCGCAACCCCGTCGCCTCCACCGCCTGGTGCACCTACTCCCTCGACTTCACCGGCGCGACCTTCGACGGCGGCGACCTGTCGCACAGCCACTTCCTCGACACGGTCGACTTCGACGGCGCGGTGTTCTCCGGCGGCACGGTCGACTTCGGCGACGCGAGGTTCTCCGGCGACACAGTCACCTTCTTCGGCGGCGCGGAGTTCTCCGGCGGCACAGTCAACTTCGGCGGCGCGGAGTTCTCCGGCGGCACAGTCATCTTCTTCGGCGCGAGGTTCTCCGGCGGCACGGTCAACTTCGGCGGCGCGACGATCTCCGACGGCACGGTCGACTTCGACCGCGCGACAATCTCCGACGGCACGGTCGACTTCAAACGCGCGACGATCTCCGACGGCTGGGTCAACTTCGACCGCGCGACGTTCTCCGGCGGCACGGTCGACTTCAACCGCGCGAGGTTCTCCGGCGGCACGGTCGACTTCAGCGACGCGAGGTTCTCCGGCGGCACGGTCAACTTCAGCGACGCGGAGTTCTCCGACGGCACGATCGACTTCAACCGCGCGGAGTTCTCCGGCGGCACGATCGACTTCAGCGACGCGACAAACCCCGGCGGCACGGTCGACTTCAGCGACGCGGCGTTCCGCGGAACCGTGTTCTCGTGGGGTCCGTTCCCGGTCCCGGCAGGTGCCTAGGCCGTACGGGCACAGGCTCAACGGACCGACTGCCGGAATGCGCTGATCGCGGTGCGCACCTCCTGAGCCTGGTACCACTCCGCGCCATACTCGCCAGCGGGGGTACGCCAGGACCGCACCAGACTCTCTGCGGTGTCCGCTACCGCCTCCGGTACCGCGAAGACGCGATGGAGCGGGACCAGAGGACGGCGCGGGAGGATGTCATCGCGCACGAGGCGGACCGTGGCGTAGGACCAGCCGGTGTCCTCATCCCAGTGGAACCGGACGCCTCCCGGGCCGGCGGTGCGACTGACGTCCCAGCTCAGCTCCATCGACATGACGTCGCCATGCGCGCGCCCGGCCCGATCGATACAGACCGCACCCGGCGGGATCCCCCGCCCGGTGAGCGCCTCGTCGACGGCCTGGAGGTAAGGCCAGTGCGGCAGCCCCTGGGCACAGCCCGGCCAGCCGGGCGGATCAAGCAGCATCCCTCTCACCTCCACCTGCGGGCCGGAAACCCGGTCATGAGACACGCAGGAACGTGGCGGCCGGGCCGATCGCACCGGGCCCGAACTTCGCGCGGATCCGATCGCTGACAGCCTCAGCGACCAGACGATCCTCCCGCGCCTGGTCCAGGCTGATCTGCTGGGCAACCTGGTCGGCGTCGACCAGGTCCTCGCCCTTGAGGACCAGCCCGGTCAGGCGGCCGCGCTGCAGACCCGCAGCATCGACGATGCGATACGCCAGGGTTCGCAAGTCGTCGTCATGCGCCGAAGCCTCCGGCAGACGACGCGTCTTCTCCCACGACGTCCCGCCGGCGAACCGCAGTGTCAGGGTCAGGCCGCGGGCCACCTGGCCGCGCTGGCGCAGCTGGTGGGCGAGCTGCACGACCAGGTCCAGCAGGGCCGCGCGGACCAGCGCGCCGTCCAGGGTCTGTTGGGCGAAGGCGTGGCGCACGGTCAGGGTGGCGGGCAGCGCACGTGGGGCGACGGGGCGCGGGTCGATGCCGCGGGCCCGGTCGGCGGCCATCCGCCCAGCACGCCCGCCGAGCAGGCGCTGCACAGTGCCCGGCGGGACCGCGGCAAGCAGGCCCACGCAGTGCACGCCGAACTCCCGCAGCGCCGCCGCCTGCTTCGGACCGATGCCGTGCAAGGCTTCGACGGGCAGCGGACCCAGCCAGTCGACGAAATGGTCGGGGTCGATGGCGAGGACGCCGCCGGGGGCATCGATCTGGCCGGAGGCCGTGGCCGCGACCACGATCGTCGGGCCGATCCCCACGCGCACGTCGACACCCAGACGAGAGAGGGCCCGTATCCGCAGCACCTCCCCCAAGTGCCGGGTACTGGTGCCGTGGTAGCGCAGGGCGCCCTTCAGCTGCACCAGGGCTGCGGACGGTGGCAGCGCCTGAACGACCGGGGAAAACTCCGTGAGCAGTTCCAGGACTTGCCGGAAGGCCTCTTCCGGCAGGCGGTCGGGGCAGCGCACATGCAGCACACTCGACACCCGCTGATCTCCCGACACCGCTTCCGCCGCCATGGCACCCACCTCCACTACACTCACCTTATAGAACTAGTATTCGAACACGCGAGAGATGCAGCCCCACAGTCGAAGATCCCCGGGACGGACCATGCTGGACGACCTGCCCCCTGACCTGGGACGACTGCACGCACTGAGGACCTGGCATGCCATGTGGCTGCAGCGCATCGACGACAAGATCGCCGCCCTCCAGAAACGGGAAGCCGAGCAGCAGCACGGACGGCAGACCCGGCCCACGGAGCCGGAGTGGATCGTCGAACTCGGCATCGGCGACGGACGGCCGCCCGCCGAGGTCCACATGGGCGGCTGCTACGCCGCAGGCAAACGACGGCGCCCGGTCGGCCGGGACGAGGCCCGCCGGCTCCTCGCCTCGGGAGTGCGGGCCTGCAGCCATTGCCGGCCCGACACCGCCCTGGACATCCTCGGCTTACCCACCCGACCGGCCCTCGCCGCTACGGCGCGCTGACCGGCCCGGCCCCCTCCGGCCACGTTCACCGCACCCACCCCCTCCCCCAGAACAGGCTGCCCCTGATGACCAGTAGTGCTTTCCCGCCGCCGATCAGCGAGCCGGACCCCTCCACCTTCACCTGCTCCAGCAGCCTGGTCGGACCCTGCTCCGGCTGCCAGCGCAGCACCCACAGATACGGCAGCGGAGGTCTGCCCCTGTGCCACTGGTGCATGACCACCGCCCGGGAGAACTGGGGCACCGGCGTCCGCTTCAACAACACCCGCACACAGGCGAGCTGATCAGAGGACCCGCCGCAGAACCCTCCCGAAAACCTATGCAGGGCGCCGGCGGGAAGGCAGCCAAGAGAACGAGGGCCGGGCCTTCACTGTCAGGAGTCGGTGGGCGCGGACGCGGGCAGCGCGTCCGGCACGGTGGGACACCGGCTCGATACCGCGCCTGCTCTGATCCGCTCGAACGCTTCCAGCACTCTGGAACAGCGGAGCGAAAAACCGGCTCCTGGACCTGTTACGGGTTTCGCAGGCACGGCGGCCAGCATGTGGTGGGGGTGCGGCGGGGGCGCGCGGGGCGCTGGAAACCGCTTCCGCGGCGGTCTCCCCGGTGTCGGTGCGGTGGGCAGCGAACTGCCGTTGGCCGTCCGCCGGGTTAGCTGCGGCCCCCATCCGACGGTTACGGAAATGTCCGCATACAGCAACACCAAGCAGGACACCCGCAGAGCCGGGCGGGCCAGGGCCAAGCTGTGGGTCCTCGGCACTCGCCGGGGAACGCACACCGTCCCAGGTGACCGGTCAGGGCCGGCCCTCAGGACTCGCACCGTTGGGGGACTCCATGTCATCTCGTACCACCCGCCGTATCGCCGCGGTTCTCGTGGCCGGCGCCGCGCTCGGTGCGGTTGCCCTGCCCGCCTCCGCGGACAGCGGCCCCCAGGCCAGGCGCTCCCACGTCGAGATCAGCGACGTGCAGTACGACTCCCCCGGCTACGACAACCGCTCCAACCGCTCCCTGAACAAGGAGTGGGTCGACATCACCAACACCGGCCGGCGCAGCGTCAACCTCGACGGCTGGACGCTCAAGAACAAGGACGGCCGCACCTACACCTTCAACCACTACCGCCTGCGCGGCCACGAGACCGTCCGCGTCCACACCGGCCAAGGCCGCGACCACGACGGCCACGTCTTCCAGGACCGCCGCCACTACGTGTGGGACAACCGCTCCGACACCGCCACCCTGCGCAACGACAACGGCCGCCGCATCGACGACGAGTCCTGGGGCCGCCACAACGGCGGCGGCAACCACCGCCGCTGACCCCACCGATACCGGACCGAGGCCGTGAAGGCTCCCGGCACGGCATGACCCACAACGGCGTCCCCGGGCGGCTCCACCCAACGCCCCGGGACGCCGCTCGCCTGCGCCGGGTACGCGTCCGGCCCATCTACCGATGCCCGACGTCCAGCTGCACATCCTGGACTCAGCCACCCGGCGGCACGCCGGCTGCCCGCACCTCGGCGTCTACGCGGCGGGGGTGAGTTCGGCGCGGCCGAACAGCAGGGCGTAGCCGGTGGGGAGTTGGCGCAGGATGCGGGTGGTGAGGTCGGGGCCGGCGTGGGTGGCGAGGGCGGAGAAGACAGATCCGGTGTCCCAGCGGGTGGTGGCCAGGGAGGCGCCGGTGCGGGCGGCGAGGTCCTTGACGAAGGCCCAGCCGGTGAGGGGCTGGGGGTCGGGGATCTGCGCGGTGAGGGCGCGGGCGGCCTCCAGGGGCAGACGGGCGGCGAGATCGACGCGCTCGTCGCCGGTCAGCTGACGCCCCAGCCCCGCCAGGACCAGGCGGACGGCTTCGTCGGCCCGCTCGCGTGTGGGGTAGGCGCCTTCGTAGCGGACCTTCTCCAGCATCTGCTCATACGCCGTCCCGTACGGCTGCTGGTGCTCAAGCGGTACGCGCGCGTCGGAGATCACTGCGGTGCATGCCTTTCGTGGAGTGGGGTGGTGCCCGGTTGGCACCACCCGTCATGGTCAGGTGGGCTGGGGGCGGCCGAAGAGGAGGTCGTAGCCGGCGGGAAGCTGGAGCAGGATCTGCCCCAGCAGGTCATCGTCGGCTGCGTCGGCGACGGTGGACAGCACGGCGCTGACGTCCCAGGCCGCGGTCTGCTCGGTGGCGCCCTCGATCCAGGCGGCGGCCGCCCGGACGAACCGCTGCGGGGGCAGCGGTTCGGCGCTCTGCAGCGGGTTGAGGAGGATCAGTGCGTAGCCCTCCGGCAGGCGCGCCGCGAGGTGGGCGCGGATGTCGCCGACCAGATGCGCGCCCAGGAGGGCGAGCACCACGCGGGCCGCGCGCTCGGCTTCTTCCGCAGTTCCGTATTCGCCGCGTTCCTTCACGTGCTCGAGGAACACTTCGCGCCGCAGAGTCATCTCAGCCGCCGCCTCTTCCTCTTCAGACTGCCCATGGGGTGCGGAGGGCGGAATGAGAGGGGGAGATCAGGTGCCCGTCCTCCGCACCCGTCCGGCCGGTGTCAGCCGGAGATCTCGTTGCGGCCGGAGCCGGCGCCGATGGAGATCTTGCGGGGCTTGGCGCGCTCGGCGATCGGGATGCGCAGAGTGAGCACGCCCGCGTCGTAGTCGGCCCTGATGTGCTCGGTGTCGAGGGTGTCGGCGAGCACGATCTGGCGGGAGAAGACGCCCAGCGGTCGCTCCGACAGCTCCATCTGCACGTCATCGGCCTTCGCCGCCGGCCTGCGCTCGGCCTTGACGGTGAGCATGTTCCGCTCGACGTCGATGTCGAGCGCGTCGGCGCTGACGCCGGGAAGGTCGAAGGCCACCACGTACTCGTCGCCCTCGCGGTAGGCGTCCATCGGCATCGCGGACGGGCGGGACCATGTGCCCGGGCCCATCAGCTGCTGCGCCAGCCGGTCCAGCTCACGGAAGGGATCAGTGCGCATCAACATCGCGAAAAACACCTCCAGCAGGTTCAGGCAGTTGCTGCCAATGCGCTTCACTGACACCGTTGTAACATGTCATCCAATGGATGACAAACATGGTGTCGTCCATGTGATGACAACCCGAGGGAGGTGCCCGTGACCGCATCCGGCCAACCGGCCACGACCAGCACGAACGCCCACAGCCCGGCGTCGTTCCTCGCCGCCGCAGCGGCCCTCACCGCCATAGACGATGCCCTGCACGACGCCCAGCGAGACTCTCCCGACACCCCGGATGCTCCCGGTCCCGGGCCGGAGCAGGCGCTGGCCTCCCTGATGCTGCTGCGGCAGGTTCGCGAGCAGCTCGCCGGATGGGAGACCGGCCTGATCGAAACCGCACGCGACGCGGGTGCCAGCTGGGCCGACCTCGCCCATCCCCTCGGCGTCGCCAGCCGCCAGGCAGCCGAACGCCGCTATCTGCGCGGCCGCCCCGGCCCCGCCGGAACCACCGGCGAGCAACGCGTGACGGCCACCCGCCAGGCCCGGGCCGCAGACCGCACCACCGCCACCTGGGCCCGCACCAACGCCGCCGACCTGCGTCGCCTCGCCGGACAGATCACCGCCCTCACCGACCTCCCCGCCGCTGCCCGCCGCCCGCTCACCAAGCTCCACGCGGCCCTCGCCCACGACGACCCCGCCGACCTCCTCGCCCCCCTGGCCGCCGCCCGCCCCCACCTGACCGCCGCCCACCCCGCCCTCGCCGCCCGGCTCGACACCCTCACACCCCCTGAACCACCTGAACCTTCTCCTTGATCGTGGGCACCTGGAGACTTCCGCTTACGGATCAGAGGGTTTTGTGTCCTGTGCCGTGCATGGCACCATCCGTTGGCGTGGAGTGGTCGAGTCTGGTTGGGACGGAGCTTGGGGCCGTAGTGGGGGTGGGAGCCACCCTGGTCGGCGAGCATGTGCGCTGGCGGCGCACCACCAGGGACAACAGGCAGCAGGACCGCCGGAACCTGTACGCGGACTGCCTCGTCTCCTTTCGCAGGGCGCACGAAGCCATGCGGCTGGCCGCCGACGAAGAGCATGCGAGTCCGCAGGCGAGAGCGGCCAGGATCCGGCAGGTACACCAGGCGTCGGGATGCGATGAGGCACGGGAACGGCTGATCCTCACAGCAACCAATGAGGTGGTGACGGCGATTGACGCGTCGTACACCTCGCTTCGAAAGATCCGCGAGGTACTCGCTTCCGGCGCCACCGTCCCGACACCGGACTATCAAGCAGCCAGACAGGCACACAGAGACGCGACCGAAGCGGCTCGCAACGTCCTCCGCCGCGATCTGAACTCCCTGGACATCTGACCTGCTGTGTCCCTACGGCCCAGGCACGGGCATTATTTTGGGTGTTCCTGTCGGCTGGGTGGTATCCGGGCGGGGGCGTGCCCTAGCCGGACCAGATGACGGGCCGCCCCGCCCGCCAGAAGAAGAACCTGACCACTCTGCCCACAATCCCACCCTCGCAGACACAAGCGGCCTGATCAGGCCGGTCACATCAGACGCCCCACCGGATCCCCGCCGGGATCGTCGGCCAGCACGATCGCGGCCTTCACCCGCTCCGCCTCTGCTCCGAGCCGGTTCTCGGTCTCCTCGGCCTGAGCTGTCCGGTGCTGGGCGCGGTAGAGGGTGAGTGCCTGATGCCAGGCGGTGCGGGCTTCGGCGTACTCGCCGAGGGCGTGGTGGGCCCCTGCCAGGCCGCTGAACGTGTTCGCCATCTCGTAGGCGTCGCGGCGGTTGCGATAGGCGTCCAGGGCCTGGCGGAAGTATCCGACGGCCTCACGGTGACGGCCCGCTTGGGTGTTGATGTGGCCGAGGCTGTCCAGAACGGCTGCCTCCGCGTGCGGCCAGCCGTATGTCCGGCTGGCCGACAGGGACTTGTGGCAGCTGGCCGCGGCCTCTTCGTAGTGACCGACGCGGCCCTGACACCAGCCCAGTGTGTTGAGCGCGTTGGCCTCGCCGTGCGGGTCGCCGGCTCTCTCGTACAGTTCGAGAGACCGTTCGGCGTGCTTCAGCGCGGCCTTGGGGTCATCGGCCCGGTCCAGTGCCATGACCAGGCCCTGATGCGTATGGGCCTGGTTGAGCAGGTCACCCGTCTCCTGGGACAGGCTCAGTGCCCTGCCCAGGTGATCGAGAAGCTTCGCCCCGTCGCGATCGGCCAGCAGCATCGCGAAGGCCAGGCCACGATGGGCCAGGGCCTGGAGGGTCGGTGCCGTCGGGCCCTCCAGGGCCTGCGCGGCGGCGAGGCCGGTCTCGCTGATGCTGAGGAGTTCCTGGACATCGCCGGACCTGCGCAGGAACAGGGTGATGTCCCAGCAGAGCCGCCACACCTGGGAGTGGAGCCTCATCGAGACCGTGAGCTGAAGGGCGGCGAGTAGGCAGGACCGTTCGGCCTCGAACCACTCCCGCGCCGCGGCCGAGTCGTCCAGCCCGAGCTGGACCTGCCCACCGGACGATGGGCTCTCTTGCGCCCCTGCGGCGTCTGCCGCGCCTTTCGCTCCTTCCGCGATAGCCGAAGAAGTACCGTGGGGGGCCATCAGCGTATGAGCGCGGTCCGCTGTCCGGATGTAGAAGCCGATCAGGGCACTGAGCGCCTCGGTGAGCTGCGCCGGAGGCTGGTCCCGAGAGGCCCGCTCGGCGGCGTAGAGGCGTACGAGGTCGTGGAGGCCGTATCGCCCCGGCACATGCTGCTGGACGAGATGGGCGTCCTCCAGCGCACGCAGCAGCGCGCGGGCACGCGCCGGCGGGAGCCCGGCGAGAGAGGCCGCGGCGGGCAGGCCGATGTCCTGACCGGGCGCGAGGCCCAGCAGGCAGAGCAACCGTGCGGCGGCGCCGTCGAGGGCGTCGTACGAGGAGTCGAACGCGGCGCGCAGTGAGGTGCTCAGGTCGCCGGTGTCCAGGGCATCGAGCCGGGTCTCGTGTGGGCGGAGTTCGGCCGCCAGGGCGGCGAGCGGAAGCTGGGGGTTGCTCATGGCCCGAGCGCAGGCCACGGCGAGTGCGAGGGGCAGCCTGTCGCACTTCAATATCAGGGCTGTCGCCGCCTCGGGTTCGGCGGCCACCCTCTGCTCGCCGAGCCGGTCGGCCAGCAGCCTGTGGGCCTCGGTGGCAGTGAGAGGTTCCAGGACAACGGGGAGGGCGCCCTCGGCGACCAGTCCGCTGAGCCGGTTCCTGGAGGTGATCAGAACCGTGCAGGAAGGAGAGCCCGGCAGTAGGGGGCGGACCTGCTCGGCGTCATGGACGTTGTCGAGGAGGATGAGGATCCGTTTTCCGGCGACCAGGCTGCGGTAGAGACCGGTCTGTGCCTCGAAGTCCGTCGGGACGGCCCTCTGGTCGACGCCGAGGGCGGTCAGGAAACCGCGGATCACGGCCTGCGGAGTCAGGGGCCGGACGGCGGGGGCGAATCCGCGCAGGTTCGCGTGGAGTTGCCCGTCGGGCCAGCGGTGGAGATTGTCGTGCGCCCAGCGCAGCGCCAGTGATGTCTTTCCGACACCTCCCAGACCGCAGATCACGGTGACGGGCACCGTGTCGCTGCGCCGTATGTCCAACGCCGCCAGCTCCCGAGCCCGCCCGGTCAACGAGGATGGAGGCAGCGGGAGCTGACCGGGGCGAGCGGTCGGCGCCACGGCGGGGGCGGGTGGCTGCTGGTCGTCGGACCGGCCGGTCTTCGCGTCGAGGATGTGCAGGTGCAGCCGTTGCAGTTCGGGGCCGGGGTCCGCGCCCATGGTGTCCGCGAGGTCCCGGCGAAGGCGTTCGTACTGTTCGAGCGCGTGTGCCGAGCGGCCCTCCCGGTACAGGGTCAGCATCAGCTGCCCGACGAGGCGCTCGTTCAACGGCTTTTCTCCGACACGGGACTGCAGCTCCACGAGCAGCCGGGCCTGGCGGCCCTGCCGCAGCAGCAGATCGCCCCGCTCCAGCTCGGCCTGGAACCGTTCCTCGTCCAGACGTGCGCGGACCTCGTCGATCCACGGCGATTCCAGCGAGGCGAAGGCGTCGCCGTGCCACAGCGCGAGCGCCTCGTCCAGCAGGGCCGTGGCCCGCTCCCCGCCGTCGTCGGCCGCAGCCTCGCCGGCACGGCGCGCCCGGTCCACGAGCTCCCTGAACCGGTGCAGATCCACCGTGACGTCGGCGACGCCGCCGGCCCCCGGCCCCAGAGCGAGGACGTATCCACCGGGCCGCCGCTCGATCGCGACCCGCTCGCCGGCAGGGAGAAACGCCCTCCGCAGGCGCGAAATGTAGCTGTGCAGGATCTGCCGGGCGCCGTCGGGTGGCCGCCCACTCCATACCCGGTCCGCGAGACGGTCGGACGACACCACCCGGTCCGCGTCGATCAGGAGCCCCGCCAGTACGCACTGCCGTCTCGGCGGACCCAACTCGACCGGATTCCCGTCGATCAGTACCCGGATGTCGCCGAGTACCGAGATCTGAACCGCCATTGCGTCTCCCCCGAACCCGCCGCAACTGAGTCCGCCTGGTCATGACGGGAAGCCTGCGCAGCCCACAAGAATCCTACAAGGAGACCGCACGGGCTCTCCTGAAGCATCCATCCGGTACGTGCCTTTCCCGGTACATGCCCGTCGTTCACAGCGGCGGGCGGCCAAGTCGTCCACCCGATTCGAGGGAGACATCGTGAGATCCAGCATGCGAAGGCGCCCGTTCAACCTGCTCGCCACCGGAGCGCTGCTCGCCGGCCTGCTCGGCGGCGCCGTCACGATGGCGCCCGCCGCCTCGGCACACGGTGATTACCCGCACTGTCAGGGCAGTTGGCTGTACGAGCGGGTCGGGAACAGCGACCAGAAGGTGCGTCTGCCGGCGGAGGTCGGGTTCAGCATCGGCCTCATGTGCTACTTGACGAACGGCGACGGCACCCTCCAGTACCCCCTGGGCGGTGTCAAGACCCTGCAGAACGCGCTGAACCGGTGCTACTCGGCGGACCTCTCCGTGGACGGTGCCTTCGGCGACAAGACGGAGGCCGCGCTGCGCCGGGCGCAGACCTCGGCGGGGGTGAAGGTCGACGGCGAGTACGGTCCCGCGACCCGTCAGTACATGAAGTGGCCGACGTACAGCGACGCCACGACGAAGGTCACCTGCCAGCAGCACGGCAACATTCGGCGTGACCTGTGACAGCGGTCCGTTCTTCCTGAGCGGGGGAAAGGAAGAGTGAGGTCCCGGGACTCGGTGAGTGCCGGGACCGAACCGCTCAGCGCACGGCCCGCAGCCCGTCCTCGCCCCATCCCTCGGCCATGACCTCGACGCTAACGCGCGTCACCGAGTCGCAGCACCGAGCACCGCCAGTTTCCACTCCATACCCCGCCGGCCTCGTCCCCGCACCCGCCGAACCGATCGGCGCCACTCTGTCACCGGCTCCGCTTGCGCCCGCCCCGGGCCGTGGCACGCCCGCGCCTGCGGACACCACCGCGGCGAACGGCGGACATACGCCAGACCCGTGCCGCAAGGTGCCGGAGTTCCTCAAGTCCGGCCCGGTCCGGGTGCGCGGAGTCCAGCGCGGCGGCGACCGCGTCGCTGGCCTCGGGCCCCTGGGCGCGCAGTACCTCCTCGGCGCCGCCTGAGCCGCCGGCCAACTCCACGAGCTGCAGCAGGCTCTCGGCGAGCACCAGCAGATGCTCGGCGTCGGTCATGTCCTCGGGGGACAACAGTTCACGGTGCGCCAGCGCGCTCAGTGCGAGCGGTGCCAGTACGGCGTCGCCGCGCAGCGCACGCAGCAGCCGCTCACCCTCGCCGTCGGGCAACGCCACCGCCAGCACGTCCAGCATCGCCTGGGCACGCGTTCGGAACGCCGTACCCGCCATGGTCCGTAAGGCGTCGGTCAGTTGCCGCAGCGCGGCATCCCGCTCCCCCCGGGCCGAGATCCAGCCGGCCAGTTCCGTACGGGCGGCATCCGGGTCGTAGTCTTCGGCCAGCACCCCCAGCAAGCCGGCCGCCGGTGCCTGGACCAGCTCACCGACCAGCGGTGCGTCCCGGCCGGCCGCCAGCAGCCGCTGCCGTACGGCCCGGGTGCCCAGCTCGGTGACACGGATGAGTTCGACGGGCCCGGCGGTCAGTTCCTCACGCAGGCGGCGATCACGCTCCCGCGCCGCCGCCGGATCCGCTGCCGGCCCCACGACTCCCAGCATCTCCGCGAGTTCCTGCGACATCCCCGCGCCCAGTTCGGGTCCGGAATCTTCGAGATCGGAGAGATCGGCCTCCAGGAACACCGGATCGGCCATCCCCTGCTCACGCTCGACCGCGCCCAGGTCCACCAGCGCGTCGAGTACCAAGCGCAGGTCCCGGTCGGCGTGCTCGAACCACATCCGGTGCTGCAGGTCCGGGCCGGCGTCCAGTTGGAAGCGGGCCCGGTAGCCCAGGTGCACGGAGTCACGCAGCCGCGGCCAGGGCATCGGGTACGGCAGGCTGTAGAGCGTGTTCAGCACGTCCTCCAACATCTCGTCGTAGATGTCGAAGAGCATCGACTCGACATGCCAGCCGCTGCGCGCCCCGATCAGGGCCTGCCGCAGTTCGAAGAGAGCGTCGAAGGCGCGCAACCAGAGCTGAAGCGGGTCGGCCAGCACCGGCCGGGCCTTGGCCACCGCGTACAACCGGCCCTTGGCCACCCGGACCAGCCGCGCCTTCGTCGCCCACTCCACCAGCAGTGCCAGCTGCGGCAGCTCGGCCGAAGAGCGCACCCCCTCGGTCCTGTCGCCGGTGCCCAGCACGTCCACCAACTCGCGGGCGTCGGCCATCCGCAGCCGCCCCGTGGCTGTCACCACCCGCCCCTCGCGCCCCACCCACTCCGCAAGACCCCGCAACTGCGCCACAATCGTCGACACCTCGGCCCGTCGTCGCAGTTCACCGTCCGAAGGCAGCACCACAGGCAGCTGCGGCTCGGCCCGGGCCCCGTCGGCCAACAGGCGGCCGTTCAACCGCCGATCCATGATCGCGTCAAGGGCCCGCTGGTCGTAGGAGACGTCCCCGCACTGAGCACGCTCCGCGAACCGCTGAAGCGCCGCCCCGTCCATGACGTCCACGCCCTGCTCGGCAGCGGTCACCGCCCAGAACTTCGCCAAGCCCCAGCGGGTACGGTCCGCCATCGCCGCCGGATACCGCTCCGTGGCCGCGTCCACCGCGCCGAGGGAGTCATCGAGCGCGGGCCCGCGCGGGTCCGCCAACCGCACGGCGTGCAGAAAGCGCAGGAGGGTGCGCAACGTGCCCGGACCGTCTCCGCACTCCTCTCCGGGAAGCTCGGTGACCTGCTGGGGAAGCCAGGACAGCAGCAACTCCTCCACATGCCGCGGCTCCCACAACCCGAGCCGACCGTCGGCGGTCGCCCGGTGCCGGTAGTCCAACGCCGCCTCCACCAGGAACTCGTCCACCGGTAGACCCTGTTCCCCGGCCCACCGGACCAACCGGTCGATCAACAGCCCGCATGCCGCCTCGAACTCCTCCTCAGCCCCGGCTTCGTACCGCATCCGCATGAAATCCGCCCCGCCTGTCCGCAGCTTTACTCGCCTCGCCACGCTACCGCCGAGCCGCGACGCACCGCCCTCGGCCGAGGCTCGGCGGCATGCCGCCGGCAGGCCCCGGTGGCTGCCCGCGCTCACCCTGACCGTCCCGCGACGGATCGCTCATCGTCGAACGAGCCCCGCGGCACAGGACCGCATGAGAACGGCAGGCCGTCCCGGCCGAGTTGGATCGGCGCCGTTCCTGCGTGCTCCCCTGTGCGGCAGCCTCGGCGAACTCCTCATGCGGGTCCGTCAGCCGGTGCGGCAAACCGGTCACCCCAGCTGCAGATCAAGAGTCACTCTCCGTGGTACAGGCGGGGCAGGTCGATCAGTTGAATCGTGGGGTCGTTCTTTGCCAGCTGATTCAGTTCATCGGTGAAGCCGGTGCCGCTGAAGCAGTAAGATGTCATCTCATTTGGCGAGTCTGCGGTAGCAGATCAGGGTGCAGGCGATGCTGGTGAAGGCGAGGAAGTGGTCGGCTTTGCGTTCGTAGCGGCGGTGCAGGCGTCGGCATCCGGCGAGCCAGGACATCGTGCGCTCCACGGTCCAGCGGTGGGCGCCCAGGCGGGCCGAGGACTCGATACCTCTGCGGGCGATGCGGTGCCGGATTCCTCGGCTGGATAACCATCGTCGCAGGTGGTTGTAGTCGTAGCCCTTGTCGGCGTGGAGCTTGTGGGGCCTGCGTCGCCGGGGTCCCCGGCGGGAGCGGATCAGCGGTATGCCCTTCACCAGCGGGATCAGTGCCTGGCTGTCGTGCGTGTTGGCGCCCGAGATGCCGATGGACAGGGGCAGTCCGGTCCGCTCCGTGATCAAGTGGATCTTTGACCCGTACTTGCCCCGGTCTACAGGATTCGGGCCTGTCAGCTCCCCCTTTTCAAGGCCCGCATGTTGACCGAGTCGATCGCGCACCGCGACCAGTACAGCTCACCACGGGAGCCGAGTTCGTCGAGGACCAGGCGGTGGAGCTTGGCCCACACCCGGGCTTTGGTCCACTCGGTGAAACGCCGGTGGGCCGTCGCGCCGGACGGGCCGAACGAGGCGGTCGGCACCTGCTGCCACGTGCAGCCCGAGGTCGCCACGAAGACGATCGCGGCCAGCACTTCACGGTCGCCGTGCCGACGCCGGCCACCACCCTGAGGCCGCGACGGCGCCTCGGGCACCACCTGCTGGAACAGCTCCCACAACTCGTCCGGCACCAGCCGCTCAACGATCTTTGACACGCCACAAGTCTAGTCACCCAAATGAGATGACGTCTAAGGCGTTAACCACAAGCCGTCATGGGGCTGTTGGGAACAACAGGCACTGTTGGGGAACACATGAAAGCTCGTGTGTCTGGCAACGCCGCACACTCGGTGCCGTGGCCGCACGGGCCGGGGTTTCCACGGCCACGGTGTCGAACGCCCTCAACGGCACCGGCCGGCTGTCCGAGCCGACCAGGCAGCGCGTGCTCTCCGCGGCACGCGAACTCGATTACGCCCCCGCCAGCACGGCCCGTGCCCTGGCTCGCGGCGGCACCGGAGTGCTCGGTCTGACCATGACGGCATACGGCGACCTTCCCGTCCCGTACACCGAGATCCCGTACTACGCACAGCTGGCGCTGGGCGCCATCTCCGCAGCGCGTGAGCGCGGTTACCTGCTCATGGTGATGCCGAGTTCGTTGTCACCGTGGATGTGGCTCAACACACCGATGGACGGCGTCATCCACGTCGATCCGCGCGCCGACGACCCGGTGCGTTCCCTCCTGCGGGAGCGTGGCGTCCCCATGGCCTGCGACGGCCGGCCGCCCCAGCCGCACTGGGGCGACGTGTGGGTAGACACCGACAACGACGCGGGCCTGCGTCTCCTGCTCGACCACCTCACGGAGGCCGGCGCCCGGCGGATCGCGCTCTCCCAGCCGCTGCACGACAACGAGTACCCGCACCTGATCGGACGCGCCTACGCCTCCTGGTGCGCCGAGCACGACTTGCCCACACTCGTCGAGGAGTACGCCTCGCTGCCCGACTACTTCACTGCTGAACGGGACGCGGTCAGCCGGCTACTCAACCGCGATCCACGACCGGACGCCGTCATCGGCATCTACTCCGACTCCGGTCACAACATCCTCGCCGCCGCCCGGCACCACGGGCTTCGAGTGGCGCAGGATCTACTGGTGGCGTGCATCAGTGAGGATCCGGATTACGCGGCGACCACCCCGCCCGTCACCACGCTCAGCCTCCGCCCGGACCGGGTGAGCGACGAAGCGGTCGACCTGCTGATCGCTCTCATCAACGCCCGCACCTGTGTGGACCGGCATCGGCTCGTGCAGCCGGTCCTGGCCCCTCGCCGGTCCACACGAGGCCCCGTACGGCGAGGGAACGGCACACTCTGACCGCACGAGGCCACGGACCGCATCGTCGGCGTGGGGTCAGTTCGTCACGAGGAAGGTGGCGTCGCCGCGCCCTGTCGCCGTGGTGATCGGGTCGAGACGGAGCTGGTACCCGTAGTGGCGCATGTACCGGTCGGGGTGGTTGTACGACTGGAACGACGACCAGCTTGCGTCGGCGAGCCCGGCGACCTTGCGGAAGGTGGCGTCCGCGGCGAACTGGGTGGTGCCGTCGTTGTAGACGAGCTGGAAGTCGTATCCGGCGTGCCGCAGGAAGTAGCCGGGAAAGTTCACCGACTCGAAGGAGACGGTACCGGAGCCCGCCAGACCGGTCCTCAGCCGGAACTGGGAGTCGGCGGCGGGGCTGACGTTGGAGTCGATGCGCACGTCCATGTTGGCGTGCCGGACGTACCGGTCCTGGAAGTTGTACGACTGGAGCCGGTTGACCGTGGTGTTGGGCCAGCGGGCCTGTACGCGGCTCTCCTCGGCGGCCGTCAGGTTCAGGATCGAGCCGTGGCGCTTCTTGGTGCCGCCCAGGTTGTAGCTGCCCGACGCCGGGAGCTTGTAGGTGCCGGAGGCGGACGGGTTGGTCGTCGTGACCGGCATGTAACCGCGTCCCGAGGCGTACTGGTCGAGGTAGAGGGTCCACTCGTTGCGGTCTCTGAACTTCATCCACATCGGACCCTCGACCTGGGAGCCGGTCAGGCCGATGCCGGAGAGGTTGCCGAGGTTGGTCCAGGTGCCGAGGATCGAGTTGCTGCCTTCGAGGGTGATCTGGCCGTCACCGGAGGCCCGTACGTAGCGGTAGTCGCCGACGCCACTCGGCATCTCGACGATCTGGGTGTCGATGATTTCCTGGGTGCCGGGGCGCTCGATGTAGACCTGCGGGGTGGTGATGGAGCGGAAGTCGCTGGTGCGGGCGTAGTAAATGCGGTGCTTCGTTGCGCCGTTGAGGGGCTTGTTCGTCGCCCAGTACAGGATGTAGTCGTTGGTGGCCGGGTTCCAGATCGCCTCCGGCGCCCACGCGTTGCGCCCGTCGGGAATCGCTCCGGCGACGTTGAGCAGCCGCGGCTGCGACCAGTTGACCAGGTCCGTCGACTCCCACACCACGAGGTTGCGGCTGCCGTCGTTGATGGACTGACTCCACGTCTGCCCGCAGTCGATGCACAGATCGGTCGCGATGATCCAGTACTTGCTGCCGTCGGGAGAGCGGACCAGTGCGGGGTCGCGCACTCCACGCGTGCCCACCGTGGAACGCAGGGCCATCCCGCCGCCGTTGAGGTCACTCCAGTGCAGGCCGTCCGCGCTGTGCGAGAAGTAGATCTGCTGACCGGTCGCCCCTTCCCCGATGAAGTGCGCCATCAGATAGCCCGGATCGGCGGCGGCAGCCCGCTGCGGTGTGGTCAGGGCTTGGCCTGTGAAGAGCAGGCACACGGCGAGCAATATCGCCGACAGCCGGGCACGGAGCGCGGACATGTCTATCTCCTATCGTTCTGCGAATGCCACCATCGGGCGAAAAGAGCGAAGCAGGGTCAACCGGGGGGGCTCAGTCCCAGCGTTGGCGGGACAGGGTCGACTACCGCACGACGCGGAAGCGGGGTCGGATCCGCGCAACGGCATGTCTCTCGCCGGCACGGTTGGTCAATCCAAGAGCGGGTGAGGGCGGAAGTCGTCCGGTGGATCGAACGACGTTCGCGATGTCGGGCAGACGTTAAATGTGAGCAGCGGGATGCGTCAATACCTTCGACATCCGTAGTCCGTGGGACCTGAAAAGACTGGTCACGGGCGGCTGCGGGTGCGGGGTGACAAGGCGTACACCACCGGGGTGAACTCCTCTGCCTTACGCGGACGTTGGACCCGGGAACGCTGAACAACCGGGCGGAGAACAGCCACCAGCCAACGAGGCAGCGCGAACGGACGATGAAAGGCTTCCGTTCCGTGGGCGGAGCACAGCGGTTTCTGTCCGCATTCAGCGGCATCACGCCCCACTTCCGACCCCGCCGACATCTGATCCCCGCACACGACTACCGAGCCGAAATGACCGTCCGCTTCACAATCTGGGATCAGATCACCGAAGTCGCCAGCCTGCCCACCGCGCCGTGAGCACACAGCCGGAACCCGACTCCACAACGCCCCGGCACACCGTCAGACACCCCCACACCCAACAACGTGACAACGCCCGAAGACCGTCTACACCAGCGTCCACTGCTCATCGGTCAGGTCCGATGGATACCCCCCAGCACCGCTCACGACAGGCTCAACGATCACTGCCACCACGGGACATGGCAGATCTCAAACGCGGTCTGACACTCTGACCGGATGACAGAGAGCGACCGGGAGCGCACGGTAGAGAGCTGGATCTGGAACGAGAACGTCCAGCCCTTCTTGGCCCTCTTGGCGCGTTACGCCGGCTGTGACTTCGATGGCACTGACTGGCAGGCGGTCGAACTCGGCCTTGAGGCCACCGATGATGGGCACCCGGTCCGCTGGTACAGCTATCCGCTCGTCGGATCGGACCATCACATTGAAGTGCACCTTGCCAAGGCCGTGAGTGGTGATGAGGTTTCTGTCCGCGTGGCGGGAACTTCCAACCCTGAGCTGCTGCTGAGGGCGGACACCCTGATAGCGGCCTTTGCCACCAGACTCGTCCCTTGAGGCGAGCGTGAGTCGCAGCCCTCATGACTGGGTGAGAATCCGGGCACGGAGGAGTTCGAATGAGGCTGGGCCGTACATAGCTCGCTTCAGTGTTCTCACCCGGTTTACGTGGCGACTTCGACGACTCCGGAGCTCCAGGGCAGGGTCAGGCCGACGGTCACCGTGTCGAGGTCCTGGCGGAGGAAGCCCCACCCTGGCTCGCCGGTTCACCACCCTGGTCGGCCGCCCTCCGATGGCGTACCTCACCTGGTGGCGCGTGATTCTTGCCGCCACCCTGCTCCGCGACACCAAGGAAACCCTGGCCACCATCGCCGGACGAGTCGGCTACGGCGGCCCCTACGCACTCTCCCACGCCTTCGAGAGGGAGTTCGGCACTACACCGGGGCGGTATCGAGCGCAGGCCACGGGGCGATCCGCTCTTGCCACGAACCCTCAACCAACGTCAAAACAAGCCGGCATCGAAGACTCGGTCAGGCGACGACTCCCACAGTCGTCGTGAACCGGCACCTGCAATCGGGGTGGTGCACGAGTCGGCCCTGTCGAAGCGTCTTCGACAGGTCAATGAACGCGTGCCGACTGGCTATCTCGGGTCTGCTAATCGGGTCTCGAGGTAAGCGTGTTCTTTATGGTCTGAGTCGGTTTCGTTCGGTGATGCTCTCGGGTCGTTTCACGGTCTTGCCCACGTCGTAGCGGGTGGCGGACCGCCAGTTCTTCGAACCAAGTGGCCTGCCTGGTCCGGGTGTTGAGGGTTTCGGTGCACGGGCCGGACAGTACGGATGCTGTCGCGTAACGGCTGCTCACTGACCGTCGAGTAGTATTTGACGTTCGATTCCGGTCTTCTGCGCCGCCTCGGAGCCTACCTTTGTGGGGCGGAACATTCTCTCGTGCAACCGTGACCGTGTTCTTGAGATGCCGCAGGATGTGCGGGAGCGGCCGACGCCCGACCACCTGTGCTGGAAGGTGCTCGACGTTATTGATCAACTTGATCTGACGGCGTTCGTCCACAGCTACCGTGATGACCGTCAGGGGCGGGCGGCCTATCCTCCCCAGACTCTGATCGCGTTGCTTCTGTACTGCTACGGCAAGGGAATCCGGTCCTCTCGCAAGATTGAGCAGGCGTGCTTCGATGACGTGGGCTGCCGGATCATTGCCGCGAACCGAAGAGGCGACCATTCCACGCTCGCTCGGTTCATCAGACGTCACCGGGCGGCCTTGAAACTACTGTTTGTGCAGGTCCTGGCGGTGTGCGGTCGCCAACAGGGCCTGCTGAACCTTGCGGCTGTTGCGGTGGACGGATCTCCCATGGATGCGAACGCTGTCGGCGACGGCTCAATTCCCTGCTTTCTGGCTGATTCTGTCGCCGTAATTCCCCGCCCTGGTGACGCCGGTTCCCCAGGGCGACGCCCGTCATGGGTGGGGATGTCCGTCGTGGTCTCGGGTTGATGATCTTTCCCCGTGTCGGGTGGTTTGTTCGACCGATAGATCCTTCTTGCGAATCGATGGAGATCCCCTGGGGCATGCCCGTGCCGGGTTGAGGGTCCGGGCCTACTCGGAGTCGCTGGTGTCCCTTGACCAGCGGACCGGGAGGGTCGACGGGCGATCCGGATGGCAAGGAGAACATTCAGCGTGACGGACATCGTGGAGATCTACGTCCACTGGTACGCGGGCCGCTCGAAGACGCAGTTGTCGGCGTCGCTCGGGCTGGACCGGAAGACAATCAGGAAGTATCTGGCGCCGGCCGAGGCGGCCGGGATCACCCCGGGCGGACCGCCGATGAGCGAGACCGACTGGGCGAAACTGATCAAGAGCTGGTTCCCCGATCAGGCCAACAGGCGGCTGAATCAGCTGACTTGGCCGGAGATCGAGCGACACCGCGACTACGTGGTGGAGATGTTGAACACCTGCACGGTGACCACGATCCATCAGCGGCTGCGCGACGAGCGAAAGCTGCAGGCGGGGCTGACCTCGTTCCGCCGGTGGGTGCACGAGAATCTGCCCGACGAGGCGGCCCGGTCCAAGGTCACCGTGCTGCGGGAGAACGTCGAGCCGGGCTCGGAAGCACAGATCGACTACGGCTTCCTGGGGCAGTGGATCAATCCCAACACCGGGAAACGGCACCGGATTTGGGCGTTCGTGATGGTGCTGCCCGCCTCGCGGCACATGTTCGTACGCCCGGTGGCGCACATGGATCAGCACGCCTGGACCCAAGCGCACGTGGAAGCGTTCCGGTTCTTCGGCGGGGTGCCGCGCCGACTGGTGCCGGACAACCTCAAGACGGGGGTCGACAAGCCGGACCTCTACGATCCGAAAATCAACAGGTCGTATGCCGAACTCGCCACCTACTACGGGGCGTTGGTGGATCCGGCCCGGGCGTTGAAGCCCAAGGACAAGCCCAGGGTGGAGCGGCCCATGCCCTACGTCCGCGACTCCTACTGGCGCGGGCGGACGTTCACCTCGGTGGACCATATGCAGGCCGAGGCCCTGCTCTGGTCCCGGAATGTCGCAGGTCAGCGGCAGTGTCGCCCGTTGGGCGGTGCCGCTCCGCTGTCTGTGTTCGAGACGATCGAGGCGTCGGCCCTGCTGCCGCTGCCCGAGGCGCCGTTCGTGCTGGCCAGATGGTCGAAGGCGACGGTCGGCCCGGACATCCACGTCAAGGTCGGCCGGACCCTCTACTCGGTGCCCTGGAAACTCATCGGCCGTCGCGTCGATGTCCGCTCCACCGCCACTATGGTGCAGGTCTTCCACGAGGGCGAACTGGTCAAGACACATGCCGCACTTGAGCAGGGCAAACGCACCGACAAGAACGACTACCCGCCCGAGAAGATTGCCTTCCAGATGCGCACGCCGATCTGGTGCCGCGGCCAAGCCTCGCAGGTCGGGGACGCCTGCCGGCAGGTGATCGACCAGCTCCTGGAGGTCAATGCCCTCTATCGGCTCCGGGCCGCCCAGGGGGTGCTCGGCCTGCGCAAGAAGTACGGCGACACCAGGCTCGAGGCCGCCTGCGCGAAGGCGATCGCGGTCGGCGACCCGTCCTATCGGACCGTCAAGGGCATCCTGGTCGCCGGCACCGAGACCGACCCGGAACCCGAGACCGGCGACGCCGGCGCATCGGCCTTTCTGCACGGCCCCGAGGGTCTGTTCGCCGACGCCGTCATCCCCACCCAGATCTCCGGCACCGTCGGCGACGACCAGGGGAACGGTGACGCTGAGGAGGCCGCCCGGTGAGCGTGATGACCACCGCCCTGCGCGACTCGCTCAAGATCTTGCGGCTGTCCGGCATGCTCGAAACCCTCGACGCCCGGCTCACGCAGGCCCAGGGCGGCGAGCTTGGCCACCTCGACTTTCTGCAGGTTCTTTGCCAGGACGAGATCACTCGCCGCGAGTCCGTCGCCCTCGAACGGCGCCTGCGCAAAGCCCGGTTCGAGCAGCAAGTCACCCTGGAGGGCTTCGACTTCAACGCTTCCCCGAAACTGCCCGCCGCCCAGATCCGCGACCTCGCGGCCCTGCGCTGGCTCCACTCCGGCGAGTCCGTCATTTTGTTCGGACCCGTCGGCGTCGGGAAAACACACGTCGCGCAGGCCCTCGGCCACCAGGCCGTCCGCCAGGGCGCCAACGTCCGCTTCTCGAAGACCAGCCGCGTCCTTTCCGAACTCGCCGGCGGCCACGCGGACCGCACCTGGGACCGGCGCATGCGCGACCTCATCCGACCAGACGTGCTCATCCTCGACGACTTCGCCATGCGCCAGATGAACGCCTCCCAGGCCGACGACCTCTACGAGTTGGTCTCCGAGCGGCAAGGGCGTTCCCTGATCATCACGAGCAACCGGGCACCCAGCGACTGGTATCCGCTCTTCCCGAATCCCGTCGTCGCCGAGTCGCTCCTCGATCGGCTGATCAACGCCAGCCACCAGGTCATCATGAACGGCCCCAGCTACCGTCCCAACAAGCGACCGAAGGGGCCCTCCGGCTCCAGCAAGCCCCCGGCCAGCTGACATCGACTCACGCCCCAGGGGGTGGGGAATTGCCCCGACAGACCCCCTGGGGAATATCGCCGACGTTCACAAACGCCTCACGCGACTCCAACCAGCGCCTGCAGCGGCTTGAGAGCGTCACCTCGGAATGCGAAGCCGAGATCGACTCGATGGCGAACGACGCACTGGAACTCACCAAGTCGCTGCCACGTTCCGGTTCGGCGAGGAGCCCGCACCGGCCCGCGTCCGGTACGAGGAACGTGCCTTCGAACCGCGAGGTGGGCAGCCCTCTGGGTCTGCTCTCACCGCTCACGGAGCGCATCTTCGGTCCTCTGGGCACCGCTTCCCAGGCCGACCGGTTCATCATCCTGGCCACCCACCCCGAGCTGCGGGCCGAGGAGGACCGACTGGCCGCGTCAGGCGAACGATGAACGAATCAGGGCGACTTCCCAACAGCCCTGTTTCAAACGGCTTCCGGAGTCGCGGTCACGTCCGTCGAGGCGGCTTGTGAGCACGTGGTGATCGCGCGGGAGTTCGCGGCGGCGCTGGCCGAAGCCCGCGGTGCGGACGATCCGCCACCGGACAACAGGGATCGGACCGCGGCCGTGGCTGCCGGCACGATCATGTCCGAGTCACAGCCGGGCCTTGAGCCGACCGTCCTCGCCCCGGACTAGGATTCGAATGAACGCGACCGATGATCGGAGATGGGGGTGTCGTGCGGGCCGGGATCACGATCTTGCCGGAGTACCACTGGGCCGAGGCGAAACCACGGTGGCAGGCGGCAGAAGCGTATGGCTTCGCCCACGCTTGGACGTTTGACCACCTGGGCTGGGGTCCGCTCGTCGACCACACCTGGTTCGGCGCCGTGCCGACGTTGAGCGCGGCGGCGGCGGTGACCTCTCGGATCGAGTTGGGCTTCATGGTCGCGTCGCCGAACTTCCGCCACCCGCTGTCGTTCGCCAGGGACGTGCTCGCGGTGGACGACCTGTCCGACGGCCGCTGCACGGTCGGCATCGGCGCGGGCGGGGTCAACGGCTACGACGTGGAGGTGTTCGGCGACACCACGAAGGCCACCAGCCCGTTCCGCCGGTACCGGGAGTTCGTCGAGTTGCTGGACGCCCTGCTGACCAACGACCGGGTCGACTACTCCGGCGAGTACTACACGGCCGTGGACGCACGGAACGCGCCGGGTTGCGTGCAACGACCGCGCACTCCGTTCGTGCTGGCGGCCAACGGGCCGAAGGCTCTGGCCCTGGCCGCGAAGCACGGCGAGGGGTGGGTCACCCTGGGCACCCACCACGACTCGTTGGACGGCTGGTGGCGCTCGCTGGCCGAGGTGACGGCCCGGTTTGACGAGGCATTGGACGCCGAATCCCGCGACCCCGCCACGGTCCGCCGGTTCCTGCAGACCGACGCAGCGCCGGTCTTCTCGCTGTCGAGCGTCGAGTGCTACCGCGACTTCCTCGGTCGGGCGGGCGAGCTCGGCTTCACCGACGTACTGGCGCCGTGGCCGAGGGAGTCGGGCCCCTTCGCGGGTGACGAGGCGATCCTCGACACCGTGGCATCGGACGTGCTGCCGTCCCTGACCTGACCTCGGCTCAGATGCCTTGCAGGTGTCGACGATCGTGGGGAGACCGGAGGGGATCGAGGCCATCCTGGCTGCGAAGTTGCAGGTGTTGTTGCCGCATCTGGACGAGCGTCAGCGTCGGTTGGCGGTAGGGACGGAAGCGCGGTCGTCGGGGCATGGTCGGATCAGGCTCGTCGCGGCCGCGGCCGGGATCCGGGAGGGCACGGATTCGCGTGGAGCGACTGAACTGGAGTCTGGCCAGGCTCCGTTGGGGGCGGATCAGCCCTCCTGGTGGAGGCCGGACGAAGGCGACCGAGCTGGATGCTGGGCTGAGGCCGGCGCTGCTGGCGTTGGTCGAGCCCAACTGGCGCCTCCACCCGCCAGGTTCGCAGTGGTGGCCGGGCTCGCGGCCCGGCCACCACATACACCGGGCACCTGCCTTCCGACCGTGACTCCCGCCCGAGGCGCACACCGGCAACGCGGTGACATGCGCGGTGCCTTACTCGGCACTCGGCCTCACTGCGTTCGGCTTCGCGCGACGGCAGGGATGCCGGCTGACGCCATCTGGGGCTGATGGGCGGATCGGTCGTCTGGCAGTGAGAAGACGGCCTGAAGTCACGGGGGCTGGTGCGGACGCCAGGTGGCAGGCGGGCCGGAGTCCTTCTCGGCAAGGGACCGCGACATGGCCTGCGGGGTTCGCTCCCATGGGTGCCATCCGGACCGACCGGCCGGGTCCGGGCCTCGCCCTACCCAGGACGAGACGGTCACAACGGTGGGACCGTGCCGGGCCCCCGACCCCGGCACGGTCGACATCAGCCGGTCAGCAGCCGTCGGTCCAGGAGTGCGAGGCGATGTTGTTGTTGACCGACGTGTTCTTCCCCTCCCACCACCACGGGCCGTTGTTGAAGATGTAGTCCCCTCCCGTCAGGTCCTGCCACGCGTCACCATGACCGAGGCAGGCGTACACCCCGCTCTGGTCCTGGTTGTAGTACAGGTCGACATCGTCGTAACCGCCCGCGAATCCGCGGTTCTCCAGCGACGAGGCGACATTGCGCATCGGCTGGCAGTTGCCCGTCACACCGTCGTCGCCGTAGTCCCAGTCACGCTTGTTGCCCTCCCAGGAACAGTGGGCGCCCTGCTGGTAGGGGTCCGCCCACGCGTGCAGCCTGCCGTCCTCGGCGGCGGCCGCCGCGCGCGGCGCGGCGGCCGGTCCGTCCGCGGCCTGCGCGGCGGCGACCGGGCCGACTGTCGCGAAGAGCATCGCGGCACCGGTGGCGAGCAGAGTCAGTTTCTTCATTTCCTCATACCTCTCAGATGGGGAGTCAGCCGGCCTTGACGATGTCCCGGGCACGGTTCAGCGCCCCGGACTCCAGCGTCTTCCTGTTGATGAACTCGGTGGAATGGTCGGACTCGGTCTTCGCCCGTTCGGCGCGCGTGAGCGTGCGGGCGGTCTTTGCGAGACCCGAGGGGCCGGCGCACTGGGCCTCCGCCCTCGCGGTCGCGATCTCGGTGGCGCGGGACTCGCCGGATCCGGTCGCGCCCGCCGGCCGCACGAACCGCTGACGTGCCTCCATGGGAGAGCTGTACGAGTGGCCCTTGGCCCGCATGCAGGTCGACCACCGTGAGACAGCCGCCGTGAAGCGCTCGTTCCGTGCGGCCGCAGACGGTACGGACCGCTCGAGAGCGTCCGTCACCTTCCATGCGCTGTACCACTTGCGCAGGTCCGAGTAGAGGGACCGTTGCGCCTCGGACTCGCAGCCCTGATCGCTGTGCCGGACCGTGCCCATGCCGGGAACCCGCGCTTCCAGACCCGTCGGTTTCGGGCCGTTCAGCGCGTCCACGGCGGCGTCCCTGCGCTCCGCGGAGAGGCTCCGGAAGTAGAGCTGGTTCGGGTTCTTCGCGGCGAGGGTGTCCCGTTTCCGCTGGATGTCGCTGCCGTAGCCGTGCTCGGCGGCCCAGCCCTCGTCGTCGACAACGTGCGGGAAGAGGCGGTTGACCCCGTCCGGCAGGTCTTCGACGACGTGGAAGGAGAATCCCCGCTCCTCCATGCAGTTCCGCGTCAGGAGCGCCTCGGCCTTGGCCAGGGTCTGCCGTTCCGCGGGCGTGAGTGCGCGGGCGGCGACGGTCGGCTCGGGGACGGGGGTCCTGGGAGACGGGGGTGGTGGTGCGGCCGTACAGGCCGACAGCGCCGGGGCTGCCAGACAAAGCAGCAGTGCTGCCACGGCCTTGCCCCGCCCTGGACAGGACCCGGTGTATCCGGCCATGTTCGTCCCTCTTCCCCCGAAACGCTGCGACACCTCGAACGTTAGGAGGACCGGCTCGCCCGCGGTCCTGACATCTGTCAGGGCCGCGGGCCCTGGCCGCCGTAATAACGCCTGTGTCAGAACTGCTGATCAGTGACGCTGCCGTGACAGAAGGGCGGCATTTCGTCGGTTACCCGGACAGGAACGCTGCCCGGACCTACGCAGGGATCGAGACGGCGGCTGACGCTGTCGACGGTCATGTATTTCCCCAGGCTTTGGGATCTGAGCGTCACGTGATTCCCCACCCTGACGATCACGATTCCCCATAGGGACGGTGACAGTGTGCGGCCCGGCTGATCGCACGCGGCCCCAAGCAAGCAGCGGAAATGAGGTGGACGTGGCCGAGATACTGCCGTCATGGCCGTCACCCAGCAGCTCGCCCGCATCCCGACGGAATATCTCGCCGCCTGCCGCCATTCCGCCGACACGTCACAGGACCGCGATCCCCAATGGGATCCGCCGACGTGCGACGTGTTGGACCTCGGCTGGGCACCGATACTGCTGGCAGGCCTCGGCGAGGTGGCCGGGCTCGAAGAGGTCCGTCTCGACGCTCCCCGCCGGGCCACAGCCCGCGACACTGCTCTCGACCTGGGCTTCCTCGACACGCACCCGAACGGCATCGCTCCGTTCAGACCTGCCCCCACCGCCTTGTCCGCCGCTCAAGCGCATGTCTCCGCATTGCTCGGCCAGATCGACATGCCCGCCCTGCTCCCCGCCGTGCCGACGGACGACCGTGAAGCCAGAGCCGTGATCAGCCACGGAACAGACCAGCTCACCGGCAGTCCGAGGGAGTACCTGCGACGCTGGCTGTCCTCCCGCGGGATCCGGCACCGTCTCGCCCGCAACGGCATCGATTCATCCCGACGCCTGGGCCGGCACCGCTGGGTCGTGGAACGGACCGTTTCCTGACTGTCCGACTGCCGACGCCTCCACCGCCGCTACGAGCGCAAGCCGGAACACTTCCTCGCCTTCACCACCATCGCCGCGACCCTCATATGCCACCGCCGACTCACCAACTGACACGACGTCTTAGTTCCGCGTAGTGGTCGACAGCCTGATCGGGCAGCCCGGCGTACGGCTGCACTGCTACCTGGACGTACGCCAGGAACTCAGCCCTAAGCACCGGTCACGCGCGCGGCCAGCGAGAGTTGGCACCACGCTGACCTGACATGGACGGGATCATGGTCGGAGTGGAGGGCGGAGCGACCGCGTACTGGACGAAGCCCGGCGGACCGCCGACCCGGTACACCTGGTGCACCTGTTCGGTATCCATCCCGGCACCGCCGTCCGATACGTCCACACCGCGCACCCCGAGAAGGCGCTGCCCTGGATCCGCTGAGCCGGGCGGCGCCGTCCAGTCCGTCTGCAGCCCACGCCCTGACCCGCTTTCACATGGCCGTGTGCGCGCAGACTGGCTTCCTCGCGGAGCCAGAAACAGTTGAGCGAGCCCACCAGTACGGGTTCAGCCGAGATACGCGCCAAGGGGCAATGAGTAGATTCTGATGCGGCTTTACGCGTGGTCAGCACAGTGACGCCGCAGTAAATGCGTACATCGCCCTGGAAGCCGGAACGGTCCGCCGCAGGTCGCGACGATCACGGCCAGGGCTCCGTCGCAGTGAATCCGGTATTTACTGCGGCAGTTGCGAACGCGTCTCCGCGATCGAACATCCGCCCGAATGCGGTTCCGTTGTGCGGACTTGAGAAAGGAGACTGTCAGTGCCCGGCGCCAGCACGCTTACCTGGGCCATGCCCCAGGTCCTCCATCACAGGCAGGCACTCGGCGAGCAGGTCGACGACGTCGCGCCAGGCTCGCTGCGCGTGCTGTGGGTGGTAGCCGACGCCGGGGACCACAGGGTGGTCGACCGGCGGGTGGTGGAAGGCGTGCAAGGCGCCGCCGTAGACCGCGAGGCGCCAGTCGACGCCCGCGGCCTGCATCTCTGCGGTGAACGCATTCCGTTGCGCGGGCGGCATGATCGGGTCTTCCGACCCGACCCCGGCCCACACCGGGCAGCGAATGCGCGCTGCCTCGCCCGGTCGGCCCGTGGTCAGTGCGTTGACTGTGCCGATCCCGCGCAGGTTGACGCCGTCGCGCCCGAGTTCCAGCCCGACGGCGCCCCCGGTGCCGTAGCCGACGGCGGCGATCCGGTCGGGGTCGGTCCGCGGTTCGGTGCGCAACACGTCGAGTGCTGCATGGCCGATGCTCCGCATCCGGTCGGGCTCAGCGAGCAGTGGCATGCAACGGGCCAGCATCTCCTCGGGGTCGCTCAAATAACGCCCGCCGTGGAGGTCGAAGGCCAGCGCTATGTATCCCAGTTCGGCGAGAGCATCGGCCCGGCGGCGCTCGACATCGCTGAGCCCCGTGCCCTCTGGTCCGAGCAACACTGCGGGCCGGCGGTCGACACCGGCCGGGAGCGCGAGGTGCCCAATCATCGTCAGACCGTCGGCCGGGTACTCGACCGTACGCGTCGTAATCGTCGTCATGAGACTGGACTGTAGTGATCGTCGAGCCGGGTCCGGCCGCTGTTCTGCCGCTGGCAGAGCAGCGCGGGTGTCCTCTGAAATACGGGACGGGCCCGGCGCTCAGGGCTTCAAGATCATCCCGTTGCCCCTTTGGCGCGTATCTCGGTCACACCCCAGTACCCAGCTACAGATCCGCAATCCAGGGATGTCCCGGGTGTACGCGGTTGAGTAGCTCGGCCAGGGTCTCGCGCTGAGCTGGGGACATGTGTGGGAGGGTCGCGTCGAAGTCTGATTGATCCTTTCGGCGGGCGTGCTTGGCCTTGAACAGCAGGACCAGTTCAGGCGCCAGATACGGGATGCCGTCTTGGGTGTGCTGGATGATGTCGCTGTAGGGAAGCCGGATCCTCTCATCGCGTCGGCAGATCCAGGTGTCGCCGTCGTGCGGTTCGCGGAACACGTCGAGCAGGTAGTTGCCGGTGGCAGGATCGCGGAGCCAAGTCTGATGTACGGCGGCCAGCACCTCCGGTGTGGCGTCCTCCCAGATCCGGCCGCTGCCTGCCGCGTCGAAGACGTATCCGGGGAAGTGGTGACTGACCTCGGGAAAGCTCGCGGCCGGAATCGCGATCTCGATGTCCCCATGAGCGCGCGAAGGCCTCATTGACGTTCATCATGATCCCGTCCGGGCGTAGTAGGAGAGTCCGGTGCCGAGGCTGCGCTGAAAGACGCCCGGCGGAAGGAGGTGGCGGGAGTGGACGAGCCCATCGACATCGAGGCGCTGCAGATGCTTGTGCAGCAGCATCGCGCACAGTTGGGGCTGAGCCTGCGGGCGGCGGCGGAGCAGGCCGACGTGCCATTCAACACCCTCGCCCGGGTAGAGAAGGGCCACTTGCCGGACCTCGCCAACTTCACCCGACTCGTCGACTGGCTGGGCCTCTCTCCCGAGCGTTTCTTCCAGCCCCCACGGCTCCGTACGGAGAGTACCCCGGACGTCATCGCGTTCCATCTGTCACGCGACCCCAACCTCACGGATGCCGCGGCCGAGAAGATCGCCGGGTTGGTCAAGGAGCTCTACGGGAGCCTGGCGGCCCGCGAGAGTGAGGTGAAGGTGCACCTGCGCGCGGCGTCTACGTTCACCCCGCAGGCCAGCCGGATGCTCGCCGACCTTCTCGCCACCATACAGAGCAAGCTGACGGCCTCCGACACGGGCGGCTCCGCCCAGGGAAGGGGTTAAGGGTGCGCCGAGGGTTCAAGTCGGAAGCGGAACGGCTGGCGGACCGCGTACGCACACAGCTCGGTCTGCGCTCCGACGCCCCGCCGGACATCCGCAAGCTGGCCGCACATCTGCGCGTCGAGGTGATCGACGCGCAGGAGCTGGTTGGCATGGACAGCCTGCGAGAGCTCGAAAGCGTGCAGCCCGGTGCGTTTCCCGCCGCCACGTTCCATCTGCCAGGCGGCCGTACCGTCGCCGTCTACAACCCGTGCAACGAGCCCGCTCGTACCAAGAGCGACATCGCCCATGAGCTGGCCCACGTCCTGCTCGGCCACGAGGTACGTGAAGTGCAGCAGATCGGCGGGCACGCGTTCTTCACGTGCAACCCCGAACAGGAGGAGAAAGCCAACTGGCTGGCCGACTGCCTGCTGCTACCTCGTCAACTTCTACTCCGCCACGCGTACGCGGGAGCCGACACCAAGGCACTCGCAGACACTGCCGGAGTAAGCCTACCCATGGCCCGATTCCGCCTCAACACCAGCGGTGTCCTGCTCCAAGCACGCCGCGCTTGGGCAACCCGGGGCGGTAAAGAATCTTGACCAGATCTTCAACGCCGTATCACTCAACTTGATCTCGTGATGTCGGGTTCCTGAGAGGCTGGCCAGTGTTGGATGTGGGTCCTGATCGGCCGTACAAAGTGTCCGAGGACGTCTCTGAGAGCGGCCAGTTCCTCGTCGGCTACACCTGAAGCGCGCGGGATTCAGATGGCAATCTCGAAGCAGGCAAAGCTGCGCAGCCAGTCGTAGCCGGACCGACCCCACCACAGGAACCACCACATATAGAGTCTCCGCGGACAGCGGGAATTTACAGCTGCATCCCGCCCTGGCAAGGGATATCCGGTGGCATCCGCCGCGTTAATGGAAACAGGCTTGCACCAACCAACCCCAAGCACGAAATGCCCCTTTAGGTATGGTCGACGAGTCCCTAGTGGGTCAGCTAGCCTCAATAGTTACCTGCCCGGCCTCAGTAAGGCCTGTTCGGCCCACACGCGCGCTCATGCACCACTCCGAAACATTACGGATGGAGAAGCGATGCCCAAATACGGTCCCATAACCCAGCAGCCTCGGCAACGTCCTTCCGGCATGCCCGCGTGGAAATACCAGCCTTACCCAACTGTCAGCCTCGAGGATCGGACCTGGCCGTCTCGAACGATCTCGCAGCCGCCGTTATGGTGTGCCGTGGATCTCCGCGACGGCAACCAGGCGTTACCGATTCCCATGGACATCCAGCGCAAGCGGAAGCTATTCGACCGTCAAGTGCGCATGGGGTACAAAGAGATCGAGGTCGGCTTCCCAGCAGCCAGCCAGACAGATTACGAATTCGTCCGACTACTGATCGCGGACGATCTGATCCCGGACGATGTCGTCATCCAGGTGATCACACCAGCCCGCGAGGAACTGATCCGGCGCACTTTCGAGGCAGTGAGCGGGGCACGATACGCGATCGTTCATCTGTACAACTCAACCTCTTGCTTACAGCGTGATGTTGTCTTCGATATGAACCGTGGGCAGATCGCCGATCTGGCCGTTCGGGCCACCGGACTCTGCTCGGCGCTGGCCGAGGACCTGGCAGGTACGCACATCCAGTTCGAGTACACGCCGGAGTCGTTCACCGGTACGGAACTGGACTTCGCACTGGAGATCTGCGATGCCGTCACACAGGTTTGGCAGCCCAGCCCGGCGCACAAAATGATTGTCAATCTCCCCGCCACAGTTGAGATGTCGACCCCAAATGTCTATGCTGACCAAATCGAGTGGATGCACCGCAATTTGGCACGTCGAGATTCTCTGATTCTGTCGATCCATCCGCACAATGACCGAGGTACGGCGGTTGCCGCGGCCGAGCTGGCCTTCATGGCGGGCGCCGAGCGCATCGAAGGCTGCTTGTTCGGCAACGGTGAGCGCACCGGAAACGTCGATCTGGTGACGCTGGGTATGAATCTTTTCAGCCAGGGGATCGATCCGTTGATCGACTTCTCCGACCTTTCCGAGATAGCGGCGACGATCGAGTACTGCACTGGTCTGCCCGTTCATCCTCGTCATCCTTACGCAGGCGAGCTGGTGTACAGCGCGTTCTCGGGATCTCATCAGGACGCCATCAAGAAGGGATTGGAGGCGCGGGGTCGCAGGGCTGCCGCAGCAGGTGACGACACATCGCAGTTCCCCTGGGCGGTGCCGTATCTCCCCATTGACCCGAAGGATGTCGGCCGCGACTACGAGGCGGTCATTCGGGTCAATTCTCAGTCGGGCAAGGGAGGTGTCGCGTATATCCTCAAGTCCGAATACCAACTCGACCTGCCCCGTGGACTGCAGAGCGAATTTGCCCAGCTGGTGCAGGAGATAACCGACTCCGACGGCGGCGAAATCTCGCCCGAGGAAATCTGGAAGTGCTTCCGGCGTGCGTATCTCGACGTCTGTACGCCGATCGAGCTGGACGAGCATCAGTTGTCGTCGTCCAACGGCCGTGAAGAAGCCCACCGACTGGCGTTGCGGGCCGTCATCCACGGTCGTCCGATCGAACTCCAGGGAGAAGGCACCGGCCCCATCGACGCGCTCCTGGATGCTCTCGGCAGGGCTGGACTGACCGGTTTTGCCGTCCGTGCCTTTGCGCAGCACGCGCTTGGCTCGGGCAGTCGGGCCCAGGTCGGGGCGTATGTGGAGATCTCCCACGCCGACCGGTCCACTTGGGGTGCGGCCCTGCACACCAATCTGGCGGCAGCCTCCCAGCGAGCCGTCGTGAGCGCGGTCAACCGCCTTCTCCTCGACGAGTGACCAGAACGCGTGGCCCCAGCACGCGATAGATGCCCGGGACCGGCCGGTCGCGATCGTGCCGACGGCTGCTCCGCCCGGTTCCGGTGGCACAGGTCCCGGACCCGCCCGATCATCGCGCGCGCTCGTTCCCGTCCGATGCCGGGGAGTCCATGAGCTGACGTACGAGTCGCACGAACTGCGCCGCGGTCGAGTTGCTGTAGAACTGCCTGGGCGACACCTTAGGCAGGTTCACCTCCCGCATCTCGGCGATAGCCCGGACCACCAGCAGGGAGTTTCCGCCGAGCTCGAAGAAGTTGTCCTCAGGCCCTACCTCCGTGTTCAGCAGACGATTCCAGATCTGCAGCACGTCGTCGGCGGCCGCGGCAGGGGCGGTCACCGTGGCAGCGGATCGTGAGGGGGCCGATTGCAGTTCCGGAAGCCGGGACGCGTCCAGTTTGCCGTTGACCGTCAGCGGAACGGCCTCGACCTCGGTGATCGTCGACGGCGTCATGTAGTCGGGCAACGCCCTGCGGGCATGGGCAAGTATCTCCTGCGTATCGACAGCCCCGGCGGCCCCGGCAACCACGACGAATGCGTCGATCCGGGTGCTGGAGGGATCGCCTGAGGAGTCCTGCCGGACCACCACGACCGCGGCTGTCACCTGCGGCGCTCCCAGCAACACCGCGCGGATCTCGTCCAGTTCGACGCGGTGACCGCGGATCTTCACCTGCGAGTCCAGACGGCCGAGGTGATCGAGGCGGCCGTCCGGGCGCAGCCGTCCCTTGTCCCCGCTGCGGTATAGGCGTTGCCCGGTGACGTCGTCGATGACGAAGCGCTCGGCAGTGAGCTGCGGCTGTCCCAGATAGTGGCCGGCCACTCCCGCCCCGCCCACCCAGATCTCTCCCGCCGGTCCTGGCGGAAGCAGCCGTCCCTGCTGGTCCCGGACCGACAGGGACCACCCGGGCAGAGCACGGCCGACCGATCGGGATCCCGCCGCGACGTCCGCCGGGGTCAGCGTCTGAGCGGTCACGTGCACCGTGGTCTCGGTGATGCCGAACATGTTCACCACCCGGCACCGTGTGTGGGAGTGCTGGGCGAACCATGGCGCCAACATGCGCACATCGAGCGGCTCACCACCGAAGACGACCAGCCGCAAGGCCAGCTCGTGGGGTGCCCGCAGATCGGCCCGTACCAGTTGGGAGAAGGCCGAAGGGGTCTGGTTCAGCACGGTAACGCGGTGGTCCGCCAGCAGCTCGTGGAACTCTTCGGGATCGCGTGTCACCCAGTACGGCACGACCACCAGTCGGCCACCGGTCAGCAGACAACCCCAGATCTCCCACACAGAGAAGTCGAAGGCGCTCGAGTGGAAGAGCGTCCAGGTGTCGTCCGAGTCGAGGCCGAAGTCCTCGGCGGTGGCTTCCAGCAGAGCCAGAACGTTGCGGTGAGGCACCACGACGCCTTTGGGGCGCCCAGTCGAGCCCGACGTGTAGATCACATACGCGGCGTCGCCCCCGTCACCGTCCACTCGCGTACGTTCGCCCGCTGCCGCGGACTCGCCGGCAAGACCCCGCAGTTCGTCAGGGGTCACGATCCTCGTGCCGGTCGTCTCGGGGAACCGCTCCGCGGTCGTGACGACGACGGACAACTGCGCGTTGTCCGTCGTGAACCGCAGCCGTTCCGCCGGGTAGCGCACGTCCATCGGCACATAGGCACAGCCGGTCTTGAGTACGGCAAGCAGGGTGACGACAAGGTCGGCGTCGTGTTCCAGACAGACGCCCACCCGGATCCCCGGCACGACGTCCAGGGCGCGCAACCCCGCCGCGATCCGCTCGGCCCGGTCGTCAAGCTGCCGGTACGTCAGCCGCTCATCGCCGGCGACCAGGGCCTCCGCCTCAGGTTGTCGGTCCGCGACCCGAACGAACGCCTCGTGAATCCGGCCGTCCGTGCCGGATGCACGTCCCTCACCGCCTAACCGGAGGACCTCGTTCGTCTGCTCCGCCGTCATGAACTCGAGCTGCGACAGCGGCCGCTCCTGCGGCCCCTTGGCCAGTTGCCGGGCGAGGTGTCCGACATGGGTGCGGAACTGATCGGCGATCCGGGGCGCGACGGTTCCCTCGTCGTACCAGCAGGTGCCGCGGAACGATCCGTCACGTTGCCGCTCCACATGGAGGGTGAGCGGAAAGAGCGGTGGCAGACACGGCACGTAGCGGGTGTCTGCCCGCCCGGTGTCCAGCACTACCCCCACCGCGGGCAGGTCGCGTGGCACTGGGGGAGCTTCGTCCAGTTGTCCGAGGAACTCGGCCGCGGACTGGTCCTCGTGAGCCTTGACCGAGCGTGCGCGGATGTCGTCGGCGGCGCCGCCGGTGGGGGTCAGGAATCCGAGCAGGCCGGGCTCCTCACCACCGTATCGGGCAAGCGTAAGCGCGATCGCACCGACGACAAGCCGCTCGTCGAGGTCCGGGGGACCGGCGAGGTCCAGCGGAACACTGCCGACGATGCCCGCACACCGTGGATCACCGAGTCCCCACTCGACGCCTCCATGGGCCCTTTCATGAAGGGGCGGACGCTGCGGGGTGGGCGCTACGGAGGGAATCGGTGGGACATCTCCCACCGCTTCGGGCCCTTCCAGCACGAGCGCCCCTACTTGGCGCATCGTCGCTCGTGACACCGCGGAGCGAACGGCCAGGAGCACGAGGTCCACCACCCCATCGGCATACCGAAGCAGCACCGCGCGGAGTGGATACCTGTCCGCACGAACCGGGCGCGACGCCTCGGTATCGGCTCTGTCCCGCGCTACCGGTTCATCACTCCGCGCCGGTATCGCGGTTTCCCAGAGCCGGAGCGGCCCGAGCTCCGGCCACCGTTGACGGCCCATCGCCAGTTGCCGCTGAGCGCGTGCCGTGTCGATCGGGCCGGGCGCTCGCACCACCAGGCTGTGGCATACAGCGTCCCGGTCACGTGCCGTGGAGGTCGTCATCAGCAGCCTTCTGCCGTGGTGAGCGGAGCGGAACTAGTTGGGCCGGGCCGGAGCCCTGTCACCGGGCGGTGAATCCTCCGTCGACGGTCACTACGCTGCCGGTCACCTGACGGGAGTCGTCTCCTGCCAGCCACAGGGCCGCGCCCGCGACGTCGGACGGCTCGATCAGCGCGTTCATGGGCTGGTCCCGGACGAATATCTCCTCGTGCTCGTCCACCGGAACATCGAGCGAGCGGGCGATCTCCGATAGCATGCGTCCCTCCGCCACAGGATCGTCCCGGACCGAGCCGGGACACAGCGCGTTCACCCGGACCCCGGCCGACGCATAGTCCAGAGCCGCGGCCTTCGTCAGTCCGATCAGGCCGTGCTTGGCCGCGACGTATCCGGCGAAGTGCCGGTAGCCGACCGTACCGGCGGTCGAGGCCACGTTGATGATGCTGCCCGACCGCTGACCGGCCATCGACGGCGCGACGGCCTTCATCATCCGCCAGGCGCCGGACAGGTCGGTGTCGAGCATGAGCGACCACTCGTGCTCGGTGATCTCGTGCACGATCCTGCCGGACGGCGCGGCGATTCCCGCATTGTTGACCAGTATCTCGACCGAGCCGAACCGGTCGAGCGCCTCGTCCACCGCCGCCCGGCACTGATCGGGATCCCGTACATCGGCGAGGGCGACGACGACGGCGCTGCCCGCGCGCTCGCAGGAGTCTGCCGTGTGCACGAGCTGGCTGTGCGAGCCGAGGGGATACGGAACCCCCGGCAGATCACGCCCGATGTCGAGGAGCAGCAGGTCGGCTCCTTCCGACGCGAATCTGAGCGCGCACTCACGCCCCAGTCCGCGGGCTGCCCCGGTGATGACGGCCGTCTTCCCCTTCAGCCGCACGCCGTGGGCCCTCCGTCCCGTCCCGTGCCTTCGGCGATGGCGTGCAGCAGTGGCCCGGGGGCGTCGGCCAGGTACATGTGACCACCTGGGAGTTCCAGATACGCGAAGCCGCCCACAGTGACGCTCGCCCACTCGTGCGCCTGTTCCCGTGAGACGAGCGTGTCGTCGGCCCCGCGCAGTGCGGTGACCGGAACCGTGAGTGGCTCGCTGGAGGATGGTTTGTAGTTCTCGTGCATGGCCACGTCGGCACGGAGCAACGGCAGGAGAATCTCCAGCAGTTCCGGTTCATCGAGTGCCTGATGCCGGTACCCCGCGAACTCCCGCACACGGTCCAGGAACTCGTTGTCGGCAAGGCCCGTTGCCCGCTCGGTGCGTCCGTTGCCGGGCCCGGGCGCCCCGCTCACATACAGGTGCCGCAGCCCCCGGTATCCGGTCCGCTCGAGTTCGCGGGCGATCTCGTAGGCGAGAACCGCACCGAGGCTGTGCCCGAACAGAACGATGGAGGCGTCGGCTCCGGCCTCTTCGACAAGCCGTGGCGTCAACCCGGCGACGGCTTCCTGCACATCCTCGAACGGATCGTCCAGGAACCTCTCCTCACGGCCGGGCAGTTGCACCGGAAGTACCCGGCCTCCCTCCACCGGCAGGGGTCCCCATGCGCGGTAGAAACCAGCCCCGCTGCCGGCGAAAGGAAGGCAGACCAGAGAGAAAGGCCGTATCGGCATGGGTACCCCTTCGTTTTCCATGACAGATGGCCAACCGACACCATCCCGGAGGACGGCTCATCTCAATCATTCGAAAATCAGTCACGCTGCCGGAATTAATATCCCCTCATCGACGCACGCAACTCGAAATTACTGCCCTCCCACATCGACAGCCAAACCCGACCGACCCGATTACTCCGGCCCAACTCACCCCGCCACACAAAATGGCGCAAACATCCACAAAGAGACAATCGGTCATTTCCCTTTACGGGTACAGCAGCAGCTCTTGACCCGTCGCGACCGTCTACGTAGGCTCTGCAACTATTCGCCCATTGCAACGCGCGCAGTTTTTACCGCCGCCTCAGGCGGCCGGATGGGACACCAATAGATGACCCCGCGATCCGAGGTTGGCCGAATCACACCACAGATTGGCGCGATTGCACAGTGACCGAGGGCAGTGAAAACAAGACTTCCCCCAAGGCCTCGGCATGGTGGCGGCAGAACCGATTTCCGCTGTTCGTGGCATCGAGAGTGATCTCCCTGACCGGAGATGTGGCTACCACCACTGCTCTCACCGTGTATGTGTACGACGAGACCAAATCCAGTCTTGCCATCAGCGGGCTGTTCGTCGCCAGAGTCCTACCCCGTCTGTTCGGGCCGCTGGCCGGCGCCATCAGCGATCGGCTCGATCTACGCAAACTCATGGTGTATTGCGATATCGCCTCCTGCGTCGTCTTCCTGTTGATCGCCCGGCTCGATCCCTCCTACACGATGCTGCTCGCCATGGTTCTCCTGGCCGAGGTGGCCGCCACCATCGCCTCGCCCGCGGCGGAGACCGTCGTGGCCCGCACCGTCCCGGCCGAGTCCAGAGGGCGGGCAAACGGAGTGATGATGGCGGTGCTGACCGTGAGTTTCGCCGGCGGCGCCGCCATCGGTGGTCTGTCCGCAGGGGCCTGGGACTACCGCGTGGCCCTCTATGTCAACTCCGCCTCGTTCGTGGTGTCGGCCGTCCTGATCGCCGGGGTCCGGCGCATGCCGCCGGACGAGTCCCGTCACGGCAGTACTCCCAGCATGGCCTCCTCACTCCGCAGCGGTCTGCGCCTGTTGCGGGTGGACCGCGAGATCATGCTCGTCTCGGTGTGCACGATCGGGGTGGCGTTCGCCGCCGCGGTCGACCGGCCCGCGCTGGTCGTGCTGGCCGAGCGCGACCTCGGATCCGCGGGGATCGGTTATGGACTGGCCCTCGGAGGCGTCAGTGTCGGCGCCCTCCTGGCGACCTTGTTGGTGGGCCGGATCCGGTATCTGGACGCCTCCGCGGGTGTCTTCACCGCTGGTCTGCTGTTGCAGGCGCTCGGCCATCTGTTCATGGGGTTCTCCCCCGTGGTTCTGATTCTGGTGTGCGCGGCCGCGATCGCGGGCTTCGGAAACGGAATGGAAGCCATCAGCGGAATGACAATGCTGCAACAGACGAAGACACACGGGTCCGTCGGAATGCTGATGGGCGTCGTGGTGAGCGGATCCTACGTGGGCAACGCCGTCGGCTCGGTTGCGGGCGGTTTTCTGGTCGAGGCGGCCGGACCGAGATGGACCTTCGGTGTCGCCTCCTTCCTCATGGCCGGGCTCTCCTGCCTCGCCCTCCGCGCCAGGCAGCCGGGACCGGACGAGTTCGTCGCCGCGCCGAGGGACAGCTTCCCCGGCTCGAAGATGGTGGACGGGATCGCCGACGGAAGCCAGAAATAGCCGAAAATCCCCCATCGAAATTCAGACGCTTACCTCACGAGCGAAGGGAAGCACCCCCATGGTTGAGTTGTCCGAGTATTCGGCCTGGCACGGCACCCGGCCAATGAAGACGGCGCTGGAAAACCTCGACTCCGGGTCGTTCCTTGTCGAAGGGCGTGGGGTTCGAGTTCGGGATCAGGCTGGCCGTTGGTATCTGGACGGGCGTTCCTCACTATGGAATCTGACCCTGGGCCACGACCATCCGAAAGTCATCTCCGCGATACGCGAGCAGCTCGACTCCCTGCCCTTCGGAACACTGCTCTCGTACGGCCGGCCGCCTGCGGTCAGCATTCAGTTCGCCAACGCGCTCGCCGCGCGGCTGCCGGCCGGGTTACGGCACATCCGGCTGGGGAACACCGGGTCGCAGATGACCGAATCAGCCGTATTGCTGTCGCGATTCTTCCGCCAAGAGGCGGGCGAACCCCGACGCACCGCGGTCATCAGTTTCGACGGCAGTTATCACGGAACGGGACCGTGCGCGACCGCCCTCAGCGGGCATCTGCAAAAGGCGCACGAATGGTGTGGGCCGCTGATGGACGACGTGCATCAGGTGCCCGCCGAGGGGTCATGGCACAAGGCCGTTCAGGAACAAGTGGCCGCACTCGGGCCGGACCGGGTGACCGCGGTGATCTTCGAGCCTCTGATGGGCAGCGTGGGAACCATCCCCGACCCCGGCGACCTGGCCCGTATGGTCGACTACTGCCGCGGTCAGGGCATCCATGTGATCGCCGACGAGGTGACGACCGGTTACGGCCGTATCGGTCATCTGTCCCGGGTGCTCCAGCTCGGCATCCACCCGGACATGATCGTGTTCAGCAAGGGAATCACCGCCGGTTACGTGCCCGGGGCCGCGCTCGCCGTGTGCGACGAGATATTCGATCCGCTCGCGTCCGCGGCGTCCGGCCGGGCGTTCATCCATGGGTCCACCACGGACGGACACCCGCTCGCCGCAGCGGCCGGCCTCGCAGTGCTCGAAGTCCTCTACGAGGACGGTGTCATGGACTCCGTCGCGCACAAGAGCGAGGTACTGCGGGCGGCGCTGGAGCGGGTGCAGCGAGAGTTCGTACCGGGCGGGGAGATAGCCGGTACCGGCCTGATGCTGAAGTTCGCGTTGCGCGACGAGCAGGGGCAGACCTGGTCGCGGGAGGAGGTGAACGCCCTTCACGCGGCCTGCGAAGAGGCAGGCCTGCTGGTGAGCATCGCCATCGAGGGTCTGTGGGTTCTCCCGCCCCTGGTCATCTCCGTACAGGAGTGCGAAGAGATCGCCGAGCTGATGGCCACAGCGCTCAAAGCCACTCTGGCCGACGAGCTTCACTGAACCGAGCTCGCCCCCTCTGTCGCGTGCCAGAGGGGGCGAGCTCGTCACGCCTCCAGGGCTTCGGCGTAGTCGCCGGGTATCCGGTTCATGACGGTCCGCCAGGGAGAGCGGAACAGGCACGGCTTCCAAGATCATGGAGTTCTCGACGCCCCGTGACCTGCCTGGAAGACCGTGCCTGCCGAAGCATCATCGCTGATCCCGCCTGCCCTTGACCAACTCCGCGAGCATCCAGAGGTCGCGCCGGAAGAAGTGCCCGGACTGCTGGGCCGCCTTGCACAGGTGCCCGATCCGCGTGATCCCCGTGGAGTGCGCCACGCTCTGGTGGGCGTCCTTGCCCTGGCCGCGTGCGCGGTGCTGGCGGGGGCAACGTCGCTGCTGGCGGTCGGCGAATGGATCACCGACGCTCCGCCCCACGTACTGGAACACGTCGGCGTGCGACTCGACCCCCTGTTCCCCAAACGGTCCTTGCCTGCGGAAACGACGGTCCGACGACTGCTGGCCCGGATCGACGGCGACGCATTGGACCTGGCGGTCGGCCGCTGGCTCGCCGACCGCCGCAACCGAACCCGGGGCCGGCTGCGCGGCCTGGCGGTCGACGGCAAGAGCCTTCGCGGAGCGGCCAAAGCGAAGGGCCGCAAGATCCACCTGCTTGCAGCCCTGGATCACACCACCGGCCTGGTCCTGGCCCAGTTGGACGTCGGCGAGAAGACTAACGAGATCACCTGCTTCCAGCCGTTGCTGGAGACCATGGACGACCTGGCCGGGGTGGTCGTCACCAGCGACGCCATGCACGCCCAACGCGAGCACGCCGACTACCTTCTCGGCCGTGACGCCCACTACATCGTGATCGTCAAGGGCAACCAGAAGAAGCTCCGCAAGCAGCTCAGATCCCTTCCGTGGACAGAGATCCCGCTGCAGGGCCGCGTGCGGGGCATCGGCCACGGACGCTCGGAGACCCGACGGATCAAGGTGGTCACGGTCAACAGCCTGCTCTTCCCCGGAGCCCGGCAGGCCGTGCAGATCAAGCGCCGTCGCACCGACCGCAAGACCGGCAGGACCACCATCAAGACCGTTTACGCCGTCACCAGCCTCACCGCTGAGCAAGCCGGCCCCGCCCAGTTGGCGACCCTGATCCGTGATCACTGGCAGATCGAGGCCCTGCACCACGTCAGAGACACCACGTTCGCCGAAGACGCCTCACAGCTGCGAACCGGCAACGCGCCCCGGGCGATGGCTACTTGGCGCAACCTCGCCATCGGCGCCCTGCGGCTCGCCGGCGCGACCAACATCGCCGCAGCTCTGCGACACAACGCCCGCAACGCGGACCGCCCGCTCGCCCTGCTCGGCCTCAAGTGATCACGAAACGGACGCCCGCCGACTACGCCGAAGCCCTGGTCACGCCTCCGGCAGGAATCCGGATTCGATGAAATAGCGCAGGTACTTGTCGATCAGGGTTTCGTCGATCTCCGGACACGCGATCCCGGACCCGAGAAGCCCGGACCGGGTGTTGCTCTCATCGAAGAGCGGGACGGGGGCCGAGGACCTGCCGGCCATCGCGCTTTGCAGGACTGACACCGAGGCCACCGAACTCAGCGGGTCGCCCCCGCTCCGGCCCGCGGCGGCAGCCAGCAGCCGGTCCCACTCCTGTTGCGGAACACTGCTGATCGGATAGCCAGCCGCCCGGACCCGACGCGTCACGGCCGCCAGGGAGGTCGGCGCCCCGTTCACCAGATGGAAGGCGGACCCGTCGGGTCGGCGGTGGTGTGCCAGATGAACAATGGCGTTCGCCACGTAGTCCACCGGCACGAGAGCTGCCTCGGCGAACCTGTTGTCCGCACCTTCCTGGTCAGGAACGGCCCCCAGCTCCACGCACGCCCTGACGTAGTGCCAGAAGGCGTCGTCACCACCGGTCGCCCCCGTGGCGGTGTGCCCGCTGATCCGCCCGGGCCGGTAGACAGCGGTGGGTACGCCGGTGCGCTGCGCCTGCCTGACCAGTTCCTCCGCCACCCATTTGCTGCGTACGTATCCGCTGGCCGGGAGCGCCTCCGGCTCGCAGCGATCGTGCTCCATCAGGGGCCCGGACCCGCCGGTGCGGGCAGGAAGCGTACTACTCGTGGAGATGTAGTGCACGGGAGTGATACGGGAGCGCGCGGCAAGCCGGATGATCTCCTGGGTTCCCGTCACGTTGGCCGCTCGTACACGGGAGTACGGATCGACGATGTTGACCCGCGCGCCGTTGTGATAGATCACGTCCGCCTTCTCGGCCAGCTCGTCGAAGTGTGCCTCCGGCAGGCCGAGCAGCGGTTCTTCCAGGGATCCGGGCACGGCGGTGATCCGGGACTCCAGCGACTCGTCCCACAGCTGGTACGCGCGAAGTGCGCGTCGAACGCGCTCGGCCGCCTCCAGGACGTCTGACGCCCGTACCAGGCAGGTGACCTGGGCCCGCGTCCGGTCCAATATCGTCCTGAGGAGGAAAGCTCCGAGGAACCCGGTCGCTCCCGTCAGCAGGACGTGGCGAGGCTCCAGCGCACGCGCGAGGTCCGCCGGAGCGCCGAACTCGATACCTGGATCCAGCACGGCATCCGCCCACAGGTCGGGCCGATCGCGCTGGTCCGGCTGATCGTCCGATTCGAGAGCCTGGGCGAGCGCGGCCACGGTCTGCGCCTCGAAGATCATGCGCAGCGGCAGGTCCCGCCCCGCCCTGCGATGCAGTTCGCTCACCAGCCGCACGGCCAGGAGGCTGTTGCCGCCCAGGTCGAAGAAGCTTTCACCGACGCCGGCCTGAGGTACGTTCAGGATCTCGGCGAACAACTCGCACAGCAGCACCTCGAGCACGGTGCCGGGCGCCCGGTCGTCCCCGCCGGAACTGAACTCGGGGGCGGGCAGTGCCTTGCGGTCGAGCTTCCCGCTGCCGGTCAGTGGGAATGCGTCGAGCACGACGATCGCGGCGGGCAGCAGGTGCTGGGGCAGGCGAGTGGCCAACGACGAGCGCAGTCCGGCCGGGTCGGGCCGTGCGGCGCCGGCAGGCACCACGTAGCCGACGAGCATCCGGTCGTGCGGCCGGTCCTCTCGTACCGTCACGACCGCCCGCGCCACACCGGGGAGTTCGGCGAGCGCCGCCTCGATCTCGCCGGGCTCGATCCTGAATCCGCGGATCTTGACCTGGTGGTCGGCTCTGCCGAGGAACTCCAGGGCGCCCGCGGCGTTCCACCGCGCGAGGTCGCCCGTTCGGTACATGCGTGCTCCCCCGCCCGCGAACGGGTCGGGGAGAAACCGTTCCGCGGTCAGACCGGGGCGGTGCAGGTATCCCCTGGCCAGTTGTACGCCGGACAGGTACAGCTCCCCACGCACCCCGGGCGGGACCTGCTTCAGGCTGTCGTCCAGCACATAGGCGCGGGTGTTCCAGACCGGACGGCCGATCGGCACCGGGCCGGTGCCGGACTCACCCCGCCGACAGTGCCACCAGGTGACGTCCACCGACGCCTCGGTGGGTCCGTAGAGGTTGTACAGCTCCGCGTCGAACCGCTGGTGCGCTTGTGTCACCAGTTCGGGCGACAGCGCCTCACCGCTACAGATCAGCCGCCGCAGGCTGGGGCATCGCGTGACGGCCGGGCTGTCCAGGAACGCGCTGAGCATCGACGGTACGAAGTGAACCGTGGTGACGGCCTCCGACCGGATCAGGCGATCCAGGTAGGCGGGATCACCGTGCCCTTCCGGTTCAGCCACCACCAGCGTCGCGCCGACGATCAGCGGCCAGAAGAACTCCCACACCGAGACGTCGAAGCTCGACGGTGTCTTCTGGAGGACCCTGTCGTCGGGCCGCAGGCCGAACTGCGCCTGCATCCACAGCAGTCGGTTGGCGATTCCCTCGTGCGGAACCAGCACCGCCTTGGGTCGTCCCGTCGATCCCGAGGTGTAGATCGCATAGGCCGCGTTCTGAGGCGCCGGTTTCCCGAACCCGGCGGTTCCGGTCGAGCCGCTGTCGGGGTGGCCGGAGAGGATGTCTGCGGGGATGCCCTCGTCCAGCACCAGGACGGGGCGGGCGTCCTCGTACAGGAACGCGATCCGGTCGGGTGGCAGAGCGGGGTCCACAGGAAGGAAGGCGGCGCCGGACTTGAGCACCGCGAGCAGCGCCACCACCAGTTCCACCGAGCGTGGCAGCGCGACGGCGACCACCTGGTCCGGGCAGGCTCCCCGCGCGGTCAACCAGTGCGCGAGCCGGTCGGAACGCGCGCCGAGTTCCGCGTAGGTGAGCCGGGTCCCGCCGAAGACCAGCGCTTCGGCCCACGGGGTACGAGTGACCTGCTCCTCGAACAGTTGCGGCAGCGTGGTCGGCGGTACCGGGTGGGCCGTGTCGTTCCACCCGGTCAGCGACTGCCGGTACTCCTCGGCAGGGAACAGGTCAGCCCGGCTGACCGGCTGGTCCGGTTCGGCGACCACGAAGGTGAGCAGGGCCATCAGGCGGCGGACCAGGCCTTCGACCGTGGCCTCGTCGAACAGGTCGGTGTTGTATTCGAGGAATCCACCGATACCGGTGGAGGCCCGGCCGGACAGGTGCAGCGCGAGGTCGAACTGGGCCGAGTCGGTCCGGACCGGCTCACGCTCCGTCCGGAGCCCGGTCAGGTCCAGGCTCATCTCCGCCTCGGTCTGGAAGGCGAACAGCACCTGGAACAGCGGATGCCGGGAGAGCGACCGCGCCGGGTTGAGCAGCTCCACCACCCGTTCGAACGGCAGATCCTGATGGCTGTACGCCGCCGCGTCGACCTCACGCAGCCGGGCCAGCAGTTCCCGGAAGGTCGGATCACCCGAGGTGTCCGCCCTCAGTACGAGGGTGTTGACGAAGAATCCCACCAGCTCGTCGGTCGCAGTGTCGGGCCGGCCGGCGACCGGGCTGCCCAAGGGGATGTCGTCGCCTGCCCCGGACCTGCTGAGCAGGGCGGCGAACGCGGCCTGCAACACCATGAACAGGGTCGCGCCACTCTGCTTGGCCAGGTCGAGAAGGAGCCCGTGCAGGTCGGCTTCGACGACGACGGGAATCCTGGCACCCCTGTTGCGGGCCATGGCCGGACGCGGCCGGTCGGTCGGCATGGGAAGCTGCTCGGGCAGTCCTCGCAGGGCTTCGAACCAGAAGGCACGCTGCTGGGCAAGCAAACTGTCCGGATCACTCTCCGCTCCCAGCGACGCGCGCTGCCAGAGGGTGTAGTCGATGTACTGCACGGGCAGGGGCGCCCAGCCAGGTGCGTCGCCGCCGGACCGTGCCGCGAAGGCCGTAGCCAGATCACGGGTGAGCAGGCCCAGGGAGAATCCGTCGGCGGCGATGTGGTGGAGCACCAGCAGGAGAACGTGTTCGTCCGGTGCGAGGCGGAACAGCGTGGCACGGATCGGAGTTTCGACCGTGAGGTCGAAGGTGTGCCGGGCCGCGCGGCTCAGGGCCGCCGAGAGGCCGTCGTCGGTGGCATCGGCCGTGCCCAGTACGGGTCCGGCGGGGCCGTGCGGAACGAACTGGCACGGTATGCCCCCGTCCTCGGGGAAGGTGGTACGCAGGATCTCGTGCCGTTGGACGACATCGTCGAGCGCGGCCGTCAGCGCGTCCTGGCTCAGTGCTCCCGAGATCCGGAACGCAGGCGCGATGTTGTAGATGGCGCCCGCTTCCCCGAGCCGGTTCAGGAACCACAGTCTGCGTTGCGCGTAGGACAACGGAACCTGGGCGGGGCGTGGCGACCATGGGCGCAGGGGCGGGCGGTCGCCTATGCCCGTGGGGGGGCTCGCGGCGAGGTCGGCGACCGTATCGGTGAAGCTGCGCAGATCGGAGTTGCCGAAGAGATCCGGGGGCCGCAGGGTGACCGCGAACTCGGCCTCCACCGCGACCAGCAGACGCAACGCGGTCAGCGAGTCACCCCCCAGGGCGAAGAACTCCGCGTCGTCGCCGACCGGAACCCGCAGCACCCGCCGCCAGATCTCCGCCATCCGTTCAACGTCCGTGAAGCCCTCGCCGGGTGCCGCTTCCGCCGTCTCCGCCGTACCGATCAGGGCCGGTAGATCCACCTTCCCGTTCGGGGTCAACGGCAGGCCGTCGGTGACCACCAGGTTGTGCGGCTGCATGAACGTGGGCAGCTGTGCCCGTAGGGACTCTCGGAGCTGGGCCTCGACCAGTTCCCTGTCGGCCCCGGACCGGATCTGCGCGATACCCACCAGGCGCCGGTCGGCGGCGTCCTTGCCGTCGGCCAGAGCCCTGGCGACCCGGACGGACGGGTGCGCTCTGATCACCGCCTCGATCTCGCCCAGTTCGACCCGGAAACCCCTGACCTTCACCTGATGGTCCCTGCGGCCGACGAAATCCAGCGAGCCGTCATCGAGCAGGCGCACCCAGTCACCGGTGGCATACATCCGGTGCCCCGGCCGTAGCGGGTCGGGGCGGAAGCTCCGCGCGGTCAGGGCCGCCTGCCCGAAGTACCCGCGGGCGACACCGTCCCCGCCGATGAACAGCTCACCCAGCTCTCCCGGCGCGACCGGTTCGAGGTTCCGGTCCAGGACGTAGCAGCACGTGCCAGCGATCGCCGTGCCGATCGGCACGGTGTTCCAGACGGTTCTGGCGTCCAGGGAACCGACGGTCGAGAAGGTCGTCGCCTCGGTCGGGCCGTAGGCGTGCACACGGAGCTGGTCCGGCCGGTTGAGGGAGGTCAGCACCGAGGGATCCAGTACGTCCCCGCCCACGATCAGCAGCCGGAGCGCCCGCAGCGCGGCACGGCAGTCCGGGTGCCGCATCAGTTCGGTGAACAGGCCGGTGGTGACGAACGCGGCCGTGCTCGCCTCGAACAGCGCCGCATAGTCGGCCGGACCCATGTCCCCCGGGGGTGGGAGCACGAGGGTGGCACCCACCACCAGCGGCCCCCAGACCTCGTACGTCGTCACGTCGAACGCCAGGTTGCAGTTCTGGGCCACCCTGTCGTCGTCGCGCACCGCGTAGAGCTGGTCGCCGCCGAGCAGTCGGCGTACCGCGTCGTGCCGGATCATCACGCTCTTCGGTCTGCCCGTCGACCCCGAGGTGCAGATGATCATCGCCAGGTCGTCCGGCCCGACCTCGGCGTCCGCCGACTCGGCGCCCCCCGGTTCACGGGTCGCCCCGGCGGCGCGCCGGGCCAGGCCGGCCAGAGCGAGGACGCGAGTGCCGGCCCCGCCCTCGGCCGCCGCGCCGGGGTCCCCGGCCACGACGAGCACCTCGGCGCGGGCGTCGTGCAGCACGAGGCGGAGACGGTCGTGCGGCCAGCGGTCGTCGGTCGGGAGATAGGCGGCCCCCAGCCTAAGCACCGCGACGGCGACAGCAACGAAATCGAGGCCCCGGGAAAGCCGGATGCCGACCACCGACCCCACGGCCACGCCCATGCCCCGTAGTTCCGCGGCGATCAGTGCCGAGCGTTCGTCGAGTTCGGCGTAGGTGTACCAGTCGGTGCCCTGTACGACGGCGATCCCGTTGGGCCTGCTGCGGACGACTTGCCGGAAGAGGCGGTGGATGGGCACGAACCCGGAGATCTCCGGTTCCTGAGCAACGAGGGGGATCTCGGTGTCCGGGCTGTCGGCGAGCAGCAGGTCCAGGGTGCGCAGGTACTCGTCGGCGACACCTCGAACGTATCGGGCGTCGTACCGGCCGAGGTCGAACTCGATGATGAGTCCGAGCCCGTCGTCGTCATCGTCCGGGAAGGTGGCGGTTAGGTCGTACTTGGCCGTACCGGTGGAGGTCAGCAGCCGTTCCGCCCGGTGGCTGGCGAACTTCACGTATCCGACCCGGTCGGTGCGCTGAGCCACCATGGTCTGGAACAGGGGGCTCGGGCCGGCGTCGCGGCCCACGCCCGCCGCCTTTACGACGGCGCTGAACGGCAGCGCCTGGTGTTCGATGATCCCGAGTACAGCGTCCCGCACCGCAGCGACGGTCGCTCGGAGTGTGGTGCTCGCCGGAAGCCGTAGGCGCAGGGGCAGCGGGTTGACGAAGAGGCCCACCGTGCCGAGGTCCTTCTCGTCGGTGCGATTGGCGGCGGGTATCCCGATGACGAGATCCCGCGCTCCGCCGCGCCGGGCGAGAACGATGGCATAGACGGCGAGATAGAGCATGTACGGAGTCACGCCTGCGGCGGCGGCTACCTTCGCGACCCTGTTCTGGGTACCCGGGGAGAACGGGAAGCCGATGCGTTCGCCTCGGTGTGTGGTGCGTCGACCGGGGCCGGGGAAGCTGGTCGTCACGGGGGTGTCCGCGAGCTCGCGCTGCCAGTGCCGTACCGACCTGGCGGCCTCCTCACCCTCCAGCCAGTCGCGTTGCTCGCGGCTGAACTCCCGGTAGGGGCGTGGGTTCCTCGCCGGTTCGGCTCCCGCGTAGAGGGTGCCCAGCTCATCCACAAGGATGCCGATCGACCAGCCGTCGGCGACGATGTGATGCATCACGACGGCGAGGTAGGTCACCGTACCCGTAGTACCCACGAGACACCGCCAGAGCGGCGGCCGGTCGAGGGCGAACGGCTGCACCAGCACACCGTCGAGCAGCGCCCTGAATTCCCGTTCGTGGTCGCCCTGCGGATTCAGGGCGTGCGTCACGACCGGCACGGGGTACGCGGGGTGGATCACCTGCCGCACCACCGTTCCGTCGCCCTCGAAGGTGGTGCGCAGCGCCTCGTGGCGTTCCTGGAGCGACGCGACGGCCGTGCTCAGCCGGGCGGCGTCGAGCTCTCCTTCGACGCGCAGCACCTCGGCCATCGTGTACACGGTGTCGGCGCCCCTGAGCATCTCGTTGAGCCACATCTGCTCCTGGATGGAGGAGGCGGGCACCGTGACCATTTCATCCGCGGTGGTCATCGTTCTCCTTCTGCGAGGGACGCGTCAGCCGCCGGAGGCTTCACGAAGGGTCAGTGGTCGCATATCGGTCCACAGATCGTCGACGGCGGCGAGACAGCGCTCCTGGCTGTCTGGTTCACCGACGGGGGTCCACCCTGCGGGGATGTCCTGGTCGGCCCGCCAGATGCTGTACTGCTCCTCGTGGTTCACGACCACCCTGTACTGGTCGTTCCGGGGCCCTTCGGGCGCTTCCGCGGGAGGCTCATTTCGAGTCACGTGGCACGACCTGTTCGTGTTCGGCGATCCTTTTGCCTAGCAGTTCGGCGAAGGAACGCAGTTCCGGGGCACGGAAGATGTCGGCCAGCTTCACCGGGACGCCGATCTGGTCGCGCACCTGGGTGACGACCCTCATCGCGGTGAGCGAGCGCCCGCCGAGCAGGAAGAAGTTGTCGTCGGGGCCGATCCCGTCCAGACCGAGGAGGCTCTGCCAGATCTGGACCACGACGTTCTCGATGTCCGTTGTGTCCATGCTCGCGTCCACCGGCTCGCTCATCGCTCCACGTCCTCGGCCATCAGGTCGTGCACGCTCTTCCGCATCGCGCGCACAAGCTGTTCGACATCGGCGTCGGCGCTGCTCGCCCGCCGCCCGATCGCCCGGCCCGCGACGACGGGGCCGTGTCCGGAGAGCTCCAGAGTCAGGTCGGACTCGGACCAGCCGTTGAACTCCACGTTCCAGGAGGTCTCCAGTCCGGCGAAAACGGGCGCGGGCTGTTCGTCCTCCCAGGCGAACACAACCCGGAACGGATCACCGGTCGAGCGGCCCCGCTCGGAACGCGCGGCTTCCAGGATCACCGCCGGGTCGGTGGTGCAGTGGCGCTGGGCCTCCCGCATCGTCCGGGAGACGACATCCAGGCAGCCTGTCGCCGAGAGATCGACAGGCAGCCGGAACCGTACGGGCAGGACGCTGACGTACTGCCCGATCTCCGCCAAACCCACGTCCACTCCACGGCGGGATATCGGCACTCCGACGACTACGTCGCCGGTCCCCGTCTGCTGGGCGATCGCGCGCAGGAAGGCCGACAGCATCAGTGCCTGGAGTGTGACGCCCCGGGCGGCGCCCACGCGGCGCAGCTGAGCCGGGTCGGCGTCCGTCAGTTCTACGGGAAGGCACCAGCCGGTGAAGTCCGCGAGTTCCTCGGCGCTGCGCTGCCCCGGCAACTGGGCAGGCTCCGGGGCCCCTTGCATCATGGCCGCCCAGAAGACCTGGTGGTCCTCGTCGGTCGCGCCCTGGTCGGCTGCCCGCGCAGGGTGCGCGTCCGAGGACGGAGCGACCAGGTTGCGGACGGGATCGGCCAGGGCCGAGTAGTGCTGTGCGATCTCCTCCAGGAGACGGTAGATCGCAACGCCGTCCACCGCGATGTGATGGAAGGTCAGGAGGAGAACGTGCGAACGGTCCCCCGAGGGGATCAGCTGGTAGTTCCACGGCGGCTCCACTGACACGTCGATCGCCTGCGCACCGGCCCGCCGGACCGCGTCGGTCAGATCCGTGTTGCGAACCGTCAGCGGCCGGGCGGCCGGGGGCCGCGGCACCGCTGTGAGCTTTTCGCCGTCGAAGACGTACGAGGTGAGGAGCGCGGGATGGCGACGCTCGACGGTGTGCAGAGCGCGTTGCAGGTCCGCCGTCCGGAGGGGGCCCCGCATCCGGACCGGGACCACGATGTTGTAGATACCGTCCGTACCCGCGAGTTCCTGGTGCAGCCAGAGCTGCCGTTGCACCGGTGACGGACCGTCCGGCGGAGAGCCGGGTGACGCAGACTCCTGGTGCCCAGCGCGTCCGACGGTGTCCACCAGTGCCGCCAGTTTCCCCAAAGACTCCGCCGCGAGCACCTCGTGCACCGGAATGGACACCCCGAGGTGGTCACGCAGAGCCGTGCTCAGCTGCGCGGCCTTGAGGGAGTGTCCGCCGAGCGCGAGGAAGTTGTCGTCCGCTCCGACCTGGCGGGTGCCGAGCAGTTGCTGCCACATGCCGCCGATAGTGCGCTCTGTCTCCGTACCCGCCCGTACGTCCGATTCACCGCTGTTCCCGCCCAGCGGCCAGTGGGGTTCGGGCAACGCCTGGCGGTCCACTTTCCCGGTGACGCTGATCGGCAGTTCCGGAAGCAGTTCGATGACCGAAGGGCGCATCCAGTCCGGCATTCTCGTGGTGAGTTCCCGCTTGATGTCGTCCGTCTCGAAGCCGGCGCCGACGACATAAGCGACCACCATCCGCTCCCCCGCCGGATTGTCCCGGGCCACCACTGCGGCCTGGCGGATGCCCGGCAGACCGAGCAGGGTCTGTTCGACCTCGGCGGGTTCCAGGCGATGACCGCGGATCTTGAGCTGCTGATCGATGCGGCCGTGGAAAGTGAACGTCCCGTCGGGCCGACGGCGTACGAGATCTCCGGTTCGGTACCGCCGGATGCCTGCCGCGTCGTCCACGAACCGCAACGCCGTGCCGTCCGGGTCGTCGAGGTACCCGCGGGCGACCACCGGTCCCCCGATGTGCAGTTCGCCGGGCTCACCGTCGGGGACCGCGACCCCGCTCCCGTCCACCACAACGCAGTCGACGCCGGGCAACGCGCGTCCGATGGTGTCGGACGTGCTGGCCGGTGTCACCCGGTGCGTGGTGGTGATCACGCCGGTCTCGGTGATGCCGTACACCGCATGCATGTCGGTGTGTTCGCACAGATTGCGCAGGAGGGAGGCGGGCACCGACTCCCCGCCCAGCATCACGGTCGTGGCCTCGGGAAGCTTGTCGAAGTCGGCATCGCTGAAGGCGCCGAACAGGCTGGGAACGCCGTGCACAATGGGCGCCTCGATCTGCGACACCGTCGCGATCAGCGCCGGGCCGAGGAGGTCGTCACGGTCCGGCACGAACAGCGTCCCGCCGGTCGTCAGAGCGAGCCACAGGTCCATCATCGCCACGTCGAACGACCAGGAGGTGGCGAGCACATGGGTGCGGGGGCTCCGGGCCAGGTCCAGGTAGGCAGCCATCTCTCCGACGGTGTGTGCCAGCACTCCATGGGTGACCACCACGCCCTTGGGCCGGCCAGTGGTTCCCGACGTGAAGCAGGTGTACGCGGCCCGGTCGGCGTCCGACGGCGGCAGCACGGCCGCCTCCTCCGTGCCCGGATCCGCCCCGTCGTAGCCGGGGCGGTCCGCCGCCAGGTGACAGGTGCGGGAGTCGGTGATCACCCTTGCCGGGCGGGCCAGTTCGACGATGGTGCGCAACCGTTGCTCGGGCTGGTGCAACCCAACCGGGACCGCGCAGCCGCCAGCCAGCATGACGGACGCGATCCACACGGCCTGGTCCGCACCGGAGTTCAGCATGACGACCACGCGCTCCTCCGGCTCCAGTCCCTGGGAGACCAGGAGCCGTGCGCGGCGGTGCGCCAGGTCGATCACCCCACGATGGCTGAGGGTGGTGTCGTTGTCGCGGCACGCCGGTGCGTGGTGGGCCCGCTCGGCGACGCTCAGCCAGCGGTCCAGTACGACGGGATGCTGATCGGTCATGCTTTCGCCTCACTTCGCTCGACGGTCCGTTGGCAAGGAACGGAGGTCACAGCTGTCCCTCCGGTACGTCACGGCCCAGCAGCACCGAACCCGCCAGCGCGGTCACCTCGGTACCGAACATGGCGTGCTGGCTGGCGGTGTGCGCATCACGGAGCAGGTGCGCGAACCGCGATGCGCGCAGGGCCGCGCCGCCTCCCGCGGCCAGGTGCAGCTGGTCCACGACCCGCAGGCACGAGGCACGTACCGTGTTCATCGCGATCCGCAGTTCCGCTTGCTGCCTGGGGTGCGGAACACCGTCGGCGCACGCGTCCTCCAGCAGGCCGACCGTCCGGTGCAGCAGGGCCCGCGCCGACTGGAGGGCGCCCCAGGATTCGGCGACCAGGATCTGTACGTACTCCTGATCCGCGAGCAGGCCGCGGCCGAACGTGGGGCGTTTGCTCCTTGACAGCGCGGTGAACGCGTCGAGCATCTCGGTGGCGATGCCGACGAGGATCGCGGAGCACGCGCCGAACGTGGCACGGAAGGACATCCGGAAGGGCGGGTCCTGCCAGACCGGCGGTCCGCCGAGGCTGGGGACGACGCGATGGACGGGGACGGCCAGTTCATCGACACCGAACACACCGCTGCCCGACGAGGCCAGACCCAGACCGTCCCACGGCTCGCGGTAGGTGATTCCCGACGCGGGCACCAGCACAAAGGCCGAGCGGGTGACGGACTGCTGCGCGAACACCGCATGTACGGCCACCCAGTCACACGCGTTGACGCCGCTCCCGAACGCCCAGCGTCCTTTCAGCACATAGCCGTCGCCCTCGCGTCTGATCACTCCTGTCGGCGCGAGGGCACCTCCGACCCGGGTGCCCGGATCCGCGTACACCTCAGCCACCAGTTCCGGACGGGCGTGGCAGAGCAGCCAGGGCGCTGTTCCCATGATGAACAGGCACCAGGCGGTCGCGGCGTCCACCGCGGCGATCCGCTCAACCGCGCCAACCAGGTCGGACAGCCGACCGCCGCGACCGCCCAGCCATCGGGGCAGGCACAGGCCGGTCAGCCCCGACCCGGACAACAGGTCCGCGACGTCGGTAGGAAAGTCTCCAGGCACTTCCAGTTCGTACGACCGCTTCCGGAGTTCGACGCACACCTTGTCGAGCACCTCGTCAAGCGGCACCTCGCGTTCAGTCTGTGGCACGGTCATTGAGGCCTCCTGCCTTCGAGCCTCGGGGAGGCGAGCATGGAAACGATGCTTCCCTCCACAAGGGCCAGATTGATGTCCGCGCTTCCGCCCGCGAACGTGCAGGCCCTGGCGCTGGCCTGGTCATCGAGAAGTTCCTCGAGCGCGTCCTCACCAAGTCGGCCACCGGGCTGGCCAGCAAGGGCCGCGGTCCTGGCCACGGCCACGTCCGCGGCGACCGCGCAGCAGGCGAATTTCGCGATGCTGCTGTCCTCCAGGGACACGGCATCCGTACCGGCGCGCAGCAGGGACCCTTCGAGCAGCGCCTGCGCCGCGGACAGCCGTCGGACGAGGTCGGCGCGCGTCTGCCGCGGAACGTCCGTGATCCATCGGCGTGCATAGGCGAGTTGCTGCGCCGCGAGCATCATCCGTTCACGCGCGAGCCCGGCGAAAAGGGCATCGGCGCCAGGTCCCCGGTACAAGTCCTGCTCGGAAAGGGAGTAGGAGTGCACCGCCAGCTCGGCGAATCCGACGCCCCGCCAGGCTCGCCCGCCCAGCAGCGTACGGCGCACTTCGGGACGGCTGGTATCCACCAGCACGAGGACCAGGCCGCCCTTGGACCTGGCCGCCATCACGGCGAAATCGCAGTCGGCGGCCCCCGCGACATAGGTCTTGATCCCCTCCAGCACCGGTCCGGAAGCTGTCTCGTAAATGGTCGCCTTCAGGCTGGAGAGGTCGCTGCCGACTTCTGGTTCGGTCACCGCGATCGCGGCCAGCGCGCTGCCAGTGCGGGCCGCCGGGAGCAGTCGCGTGGCCTCGGGTGCGGCCCCGGGACCGGTGAGATAGCTCCGTACCACCTGCCGATGTGTCATGACGCGTGCAGCCAGGCCCGGCGTGAGCAGTTCGGCCAGTACCTCGGCCATGATCAGGTCGTCCAGCAGTGTGGTCCCGTCGACGGGGCACGTCTGTTCCAGCGCCGATACCAGGCGCCGCGCTTCGGCCGTCACCAGACCTGAGGGAGGGACGGAAGAGGAGGGATCCGACAACACCAGCGCTGCCCTGAGCCGGTCTGCGAGCAAGGGATTCAGCCTGCCCAGGCGGCCCGGCCAGGGACGACCGGATTCGGGGCCGTGCTTCTGCCGCTGACGGAGCTGAAGCCGGTGCACGGTGTCCGGCCCGCGGTCGAAGACGCCCGCGCCGGCGTGCACCTCCTCGCACTTGCGCACGCACTCGGCAACGCAGTCGACCACAATGGCGCAGACGGTGTCGATTCCCGCGGTGTCGGTTTCCGCGCTGTCGAGGTCGCGTGCCAGTTGATCCAGTACGGCGTCGGCGGACCGGTGTGCCGTGATCGCCAGGGCCAGCCGTTGCCGGAGGACGGCGTTGTCCATCAGCGGACGTCCGAACGCGGTGCGGCCGGCCAGCCACCGGGCAACCCGGACCAGGTAGTCGCGCCCCGTCTCGACCGCGAGTACCGCGCTATCCAACGCGTCCCGCACTTGGCGCTGGTCCGGCTCGTCGTCCACTGCCGGGTGGTGGTCCTGGACAACTGCGGGGTCAACGCCGTCGGCGAGCGCCTTGGCGTGGCGCCGTCTGGCCAGCCATATCTCGCGTGTCAGGTCGATCGACTTCGGCCGGGGCGTTTCCTGGTACTGGGTCACATGTGCGCCTTCGTCGTCGGGTTGGGGCTGATCACGCTGGCGAGCCGCTCCACCAGGGCGAGCAGTTCCGCGTCCCTTCCCTGGCCGGCGACCACCTGCAGGCCGACCGGAAGACCGGAGCCCGCGGGGGTCACCGGCATCGACACGGCGGGGAGTCCGCCGACGCTGGCCATCGCGCACCAGATGGACAGGGAGAACAACGGCACCTCCGTGTCCCCGACCGTCGTGTGATCCGCCAGCAGGGGCACTCGGCTGTCGCGTAGCGGAAGAGCGGTGGTTCCCATCACAGGAAGCAGCAGCGCCGAGTACCGCGAGAAGAACCGCTGCCAGCGCAGCCGGTACTCGGCTCGTACGCGGTCCAGCCGGCGCCAGTCGTGATGGGACATGCCCGCGCACCACCATGCGATGCTGACCGGATCCGTACCGACCTTTGGAGCGGGCTCGGCGTCTGCCGGAACCTCCGTGTCGTCCTCTGCGTACAGCAGTTGCTGGCACAGCAGCCAGTTCTCCGCGAGTCCGACCGGCAGCTCGACCTCGTCGATCCGGTAGCCGTCGGCCCGCAGTCGCTCCACGGCGGCGCGCAGGCCGGCCGTCACCTCGTCGGACACCGGTGCCGATCCGTCGGACAGCACGGCGGCGATCGTGGACGGGCCAGCTGCGCGGACGCCGGATCCGTGCGAGCCCCACAACGTTTTCCACACCAGGCTCAGGTCCGCGGCGGAGCGAGTGAGGGGACAGACCGCGAGCATGTCCGGCGTGTCCCACTCAGTGACGGGGCCCGGGACGTGCCCGAGGGTCGGCATGGTCCCCACGGTCGGCCGGAACGCGAAGACTCCGCAGACATGGGCGGGGATACGGGCCGAGCCCGCCACGTCGCTGCCGATGTCGAACACGGTGTGCCCCGCCGCCACCGCCGCGGCCGAGCCCCCTGAAGAGCCGCCGGGACTGCGTTCGGGGTCCAGGGGATGTGCGGTCCTGCCGTGTTCCTGATGCCAGGTATCGATGTCAGCCGCGCGGGCCGGCGCATTGCTGCGGCCAAGGACGACCGCACCGGCTGCCCGCAGGCGGGCGACGGCCAAGGCGTCCCGCTCGGCGGCGACACCGTGCGGAGCACCCGCTGCCACGTCATGCGCGCCGTGCGCGAATCCGCGGACCTGGAAGGTGCGCTTCACCGTCACCGGAATCCCGCACAGCGGCTCGGGGACGGCGTGGCTCAGGCGTAACCGGTGGTCGCAGTCCGCCGCGGAGCGCAGTGCGGCGTCGGCGTCGATCTCCACCACGGCGTTGATCTCCGGCTCCGCCTCGACGCGCCGCAGGCATTCCTCGACGAGTCCGACACTGGTGAGTTGCCCGGAGCGCAGCCGTACCGACAGGCCGCCGATCCCGTCGGCGAAGGATGGGACGCTCACGTGGCCGCCCGGGAACGCTGCTCCTGGACCAGATCGGCTATCCGGTCCAGACCGACGTCGATCTGCTCCGGGTCGAGCTGGCTGAACGACAGGCGCAGCTGCCGAGTCCATGTCACCCCGGAATAGAAATGGTGCATGGGTGTCCAGATGACACCGTGTCGGCGTGCCGAGTGCTCGAGCAGTGCGTCGTCCACGGGGAAGGGCACCGTCAGCACCAGGAAGTACCCGCCTCCAGGAGTGTTCCAGGTGACGTCTGCGGCCTCGGTGTCCTGGCGGAACCGCTGTTCCAGTCCGTCGAGCGTGAGCCGGAGATTTCGCCGGTACACCTCGGTCTCCCGGACGTTGGCTTTCACGAGGCTGCAGCCGTTGGCCAGCAACTTGCCCCCGATGACAGCCTGGGCCAGGGGCGAGGTATTCACCGTGAGCATGCTCTTGATCCTCGACAGCTGATCGGCAAACGGTCCGAGGTCGAGCCCCCCGGCATCGGTGACGCGCTGGTCGGCCACGACGTAGCCGACTCTGGCGCCCGGCAGCCCGCTCTTGGCGAAGGAACCGAGGTAGACCACTCGTCGACGACTGTCCATCGCCTTCAAGGTGGGAAGACGTTCAGCGGCGGAGAACAATCCGTAAGGGTTGTCCTCCAGCACCAGCAGGTCCAACTCGGCGGCCAGTTCGAGCAGACGACGCCGGGTGTCGAGGCCGAGACTGACGCCCAGCGGGTTGGAGAAGTCGGACACCACGTAGCAGGCGCGGGGCCGTTGCCCGTTCTCCCTGGCCATCCGGACCGTCTCGGCCAGGTCGTCGAGATCGATTCCGTCCGTTCCCGACCGCACGGGGAGGACGGGGAGGTCGACGAGCCGGGCGGCGCCCGTGAGACCGACGTACGTGGGTGAGACCGCGAGCACCACATCCCGGTCGTCGGTCCGGAACGCCCGCAGGACCAGGAACATCGCTTCCTGACAGCCGACGGTGACCACGATCGACTCGGGATCGATATGGATGCCCTCGTCCACGGCGAGATTCTCGGCCACCAAGTCGTGCACGATTCCCTTGGTCCGGCCGTACTGGAGGACCGTCCGGCGCACGTGTTCCGCGGACCAGCCCCGGGCGTCGGCAAGGTGGTCGCAGAAGGTGCGCAGGTAGTGATGAACGTCCTCGATGTCGAACAGCCCCTCGTGGGGGCGCCCGGCGGCGAAGGAGAGCGCGTCGGGGAATCGTTGGGACACCTCATTGAGGAAGGTCATCGACTCCAGCGTCGGATCCACGAGTGAGCCGTGGAGCCCATTGATGTCCAGCGATGCGAACCCCGCAGTCCGCGGTGTCGTGTCCGTTCTGGAGTAGGAGGGTCGATCCACCTCTGTCGCCCTTTCATCATGACCTCTTCGATACGACGAGACTCAGGCCGCCGTCACCGTGAGCCGGCCGGCAGCGGCCAGGTCGGGGCAGCCAGCCAGGAGCATCGCGGCCTCGAGTTCCGTACGCAGCAGCCGCAGTACCCCGGCGGCTCCGTCCTCGCCCTCGGTGGCCAGTCCCCAGAGCGCGGGTCTGCCCAATAGCACCCCAGCCGCTCCCAGAGCCAGCGCCTTCAGCACGTCCGTACCGCCGCGCACCCCACCGTCCAGGTACACCGGGCAGCGTCCGGCCACCGCGCGTACCACTGCGGGCAGCGCGGTCGCGGCCGGCAGCGCCCCGTCCAGTTGGCGACCGCCGTGGTTGGAGACCACAAGGGCATCCACCCCGACGGCCGCCGCCCGGTCGGCATCCTCGGGATGAAGAATGCCCTTGAGCACCAGGGGGAGTTCGGTGCGCTCCCGTATCCAGTCGAGGTCGGTCCAACCCAGCGCGGGATCGATGAACTCGTCGGTGTGCACCATGGGGGCCGAGGTTCCGGGGGTCGCACGGTGGGCCGTTGTACCCACAGTGCCTCCGGCCGTGTCCAGATGGGCGGCGGTCACCGTCTCCGGCAGCGTGAAGCCGTTGCGCATGTCCCGCAGTCTGCGGCCCATACGGGGAACGTCCGTGGTGAGGACCAGCGCGCGGCAACCTGCCGCCTCGGCCCGGCCGATCAACTCCCGTGTCTTGGCCCGATCACGCAACCAGTACAGCTGGAACCACAGGTCCGCGCCTGCTTCCGCGATCCGCTCCACCGGGTAACTGCTCAACGTGCCGGCGATGAACACCGTGCCCGCCGACCTCGCCGCACGGGCCATCGCGAGCTCGCCGTCAGGGTGGACAAGGCGCTGGTACGCCATGGGCGCGATCGCCACGGGCATCGAGACGGGGACACCGAGAAGTTCGCCAGCGGGCTCGGCACGGGCTATGCCGGCCAGCATCCTCGGGGTGAGCCATGTCCCTTCCAGGGACACCCGGTTGCCCGCCAGCGTCGTCTCCGCTCCGCTGCCGCCCTCGATGAAGTCCCAGACATCAACCGGAAGCAGTTGGCGTGCCGACCGTCCGGCATCGGCCAGTTCGTGAAACGCGGTGCTCCCGGAAGCCCCGGGTCCGGCTGCCGTGGTCCGCTCAGCCACGTCCGTCATGACAGGACGCTGTTCTGGGCCCGCTCCGTCTCGACAGCCTCGTACAGAGCCTTGATATTGCCAGAACCGAAGGTGCGCGCGCCCAGCCGTTCGATGACCTCCATGAAGAAGGTACGACGCGGGTGGGTGGAGCGAGTGAATATCTGAAACAGCTGTCCGTCGTGGTCCTCGTCCGCCAGGATCCCGAACCGTCGCAGCTCGTCGGTGGAGTGCGCAGCCAGCGTGAGGTGTTCGCCGAGCCTTTCGTAATAGGCGTCCGGCACGTCGAGGAACCCGACGCCGCGCTGTGCCAGTGCTCCGACCGTGCTCACCACGTCGTGGGTACTGAACGCCACGTGCTGAACGCCCGAGCCGCCGTGATTCGCCACGAACTCGTCGATCTGACCGGGCTCTGCGGCTGGATCGGGCTGGAGCAGCGTCAACGTCACCGCGCCGGAAGCACTCTGGACAACCTGCGACAGCATGGCCTGGGCGCCGACGACGATCCGCTCCTCGAAGATCACCTGGAATCCGAGTACGGACTCGTAGTAGGCGGTCCCGGAGGCCAGTTCACCGGCCTCGAGCGCGAAGGCGAAGTGGTCGATGGCAAGCAGCCCCACTCCATCGCTCTGTTCGGCCGGTCGGCTCGCGATGAAACCGTGCGGCCAGGAGGCTTCAGTGGCTTCCACCCGGTCAAGGCCGTGCTGTACGAAGGTGTGCCTCACGCCTCCGCAGCCGTCGATCACAGCGGTGACACCTCCGTGCGGGCCGTCATGGCGTAAAGGCGGCGAGAGTGGCCGGGCCCCTCGCGACACCGCTTCGTCGAACGCCGCCTCGGCATCGGGAACGCCTAGCGCGATGTCGGCGACCCCGTCACCGTGTGCCGTCAGGAAGGCATGAGCGGGGTGTCCCTCCGACCGAGGTTGGGTGAGTACGAGAAGAACGGCGTCCTGTCTCAGGGCAACGGAGTAGTGCGTGTCACCGCCGTCCAACGAACCCGAGGTCGCCACGGTCTCGAACCCGTAGCTCGCCACGAACTCGGCTTCTCTGGCGACGACATCCTCTACATAGAGCTCTATATGACTAACCGCCATGTCGATCGGCATGGGAGACCCCCTCATAGAACTTCTCGGCGCGGCCGGTGCGGCTCATGCCGGCACCGGAGTTCGCGGCGTACGAATCAACGGGCAGACGCACTCCAGATCACGGGACAGAAGGCGGGATCCGCATAGTCGGGGAATCCATCGACTGTCCTACGAACCAATACGTCATGGTTGTACGAGGCGATCCTGCCGTTCGGCAGGAGAAACTCCCGGTAGGCGTTCCCCTCATCCTGAAGGTGCAGCGATACGGCTCTCCTCGGCCTGCTGGAGAGGTTGGGTCCGCTGCCGTGATAGGTACGGCAGTGGTGAAAGCTCACATGCCCCTTGGGTATGACCACCGGCACTTCACGCACTTCAGAATTATTTAACTCAGCCGTTCGACTGAGAACAGCGTCGAGGTCTTTGCGTCGATCGGCGAAATGCAGCGCCGTCACACTGTCGGCACCAGCTTCCTGCCATAGGTGACTTCCATCGATCATGGAAATGGTACCCATGCGCTCATCGCAATCATGGAACGGAATGAAAGCGGTGAGCATCCGCTCGGAGGTCGAGGTCGCCCAGTAGTCACGGTCGAAGTGCCATGGCACGGTGTTGTTCGGATCGTCGAGGCCAGCTGGTTTGTAGATGAGCGTGGACTGAAATATTCGAATCTCGGCGGCACCAGCGAGTTTTGCGGCCACTGCGCCCAGCAGAGGCTTGCGCAGAATCGCAGCGATTTCGTCATCCTCGTAGTGGATGTAGTCGTTATGTCGCTGCACATTTCCCTCCTCCTTGACCCAGTAGGAAAGAGAAGGCGGGCGTGCCGGGAGGCGGCGATCACGATGACCGGCATAGAACCGCTCGCTCGCGGTGGCCAGTAGGTCCACCTCGTCGTCGCTCAGTAGCTTACGTGAGAGATACCATCCGTGTTCCGCATAGAATCGCACGTCCTCGGTGGAGGGCAGCAATTCCCGGTCGGACTCGCTGAGGCTGAAGGATTCTGCCAGATCAGACAACATGACCCCTTCTTCAGTCGAACAGCTCGGCATTCCGCGTGCGGGCAGCACAGAGCAGCAAGATTTCGAGATCTCGGCGTATCCACGGCCTCAGCCAATAAACAGGCAGCTCCTGCGGCTATCGACCGTATTGAGCCAGCTCTTTCTCCGCGATCTCGCTTATCACGCGCCAGAGGTGTTCCACGTCGGAACGCGTCGTATGAATATTTCCGATGGAGAGACGGATGACATACCCTTCCCTGATCACTGAGTGGGACACATAAACCCTGCCGTCCGCATTGATCGCGTCAGTGATCCGAGAATTCAGCGCG